>NZ_CP030028.1:4695662-5028825 GCF_003586445.1 Bacillus sp. Y1
ACCTGTTAAAGCATCAGCAAATGTCATACCTGTTGCTACAAATGCTTTCGTCGGAGATGCCTCGAGTGTATTTACAATATTCGCTGACACTTCATAACGGTCTTTCCCACCTATTCTTTGTGGAGCAGGTAAATTAGACTCTACACTCTTTCCTACGCTAGCCTCCCCCCTGAAATAATGGTATTGGTAATGTTTAATTGTGAAATGGCCTCTCTAATTAGACCTGGAAGTTCATTATTTCTTACTAGAAGTACCGGAAACCCATTCTTTGCTGCATATGGTGCAATAGATAATGCATCCGGGAAGTTTAAACCATTTGCCACTACAGCCGTAGATATATTACCTATTTTAAGTGCAAGATTATAGGACACCTCAAAGCGATCCTGACCACCAATTCTCTCAATGTTCCTAAACCCAACCGCTTGTAAATCTTGTACGACAGTTTCAGAAACACTACCTGCCCCCCCAACTATGACAATCTTACTAGGGTTCAGTCTTTGAATTTCTACTTTTGACTCAGGCGTTAGTTTGTCTGCATGAGTTAAAAGAATAGGTGCATCCTCCTTAAAAGCATAAGGTGTGGCAGACAAAGCATCCGCAAACGCTAGATAGTTCGTTAATATTACTGTATTGACGCCATTAGGCCAACCGGTTTTTGACACATTAACTGCAACCTCAAATCGATTAGCCCCATCAAGCCTCTGTGAGGCAACTGCAGCTTCTGCTTGTTTACTTGGTATAAGAATAGCAAACAATAAAACTAGTAAAACATAAATCTTAGTCTTTCCTCTCATCTCTGTCTCCCTGTTCTGTATAGTTATTTTTGACTATGCAATTATACCATTTTACTAGTTTGACTTTAAGCTTTTTCCATAAAAAAGCCAACTTAAGTATACCCAAATGGTTTCATGGAAATATTATTATGGAAGTTTGTGTAAAGGAGAACATGCAAAATGGGGCTACGAGAGGAAGAATACTTAGAGGATATTATTGAATGGGATATCCGACACTGGAGCAAATCCCTAAATTATTGGCGAGAAAAAACTTCTGTTTCACTAGAGAATAGTAATGGGCTAGAAATAGGGAGTAGAAATGGAGGGCTCTCTCTATGGTTAGCTGCAAATGGCTGTAAGGTAATATGTAGTGATGTGGAAGGTCCTACTGAGCGAGCAAAAGAATTACATGAGAGACACGGTCTTTCTGATCGAATTAAATATCACTCAATTAATGCAACAGAAATCCCTTATGAAGATGATTGCTTTGATATTGTTATTTTTAAATCTGTATTAGGTGGAATAGGCGCCAATGATAATCATGCAGCACAAATAAAAGCTTTAAAGGAAATACACCGGGTGTTAAAGCCTGGGGGAGAATTATTTTTCGCAGAAAATTTAACAGCATCTCCCATGCATCGATTACTTCGCAAGCGTTTCGTTAGTTGGGGAAATGCTTGGCGCTACATCACGATTCAAGAAATGAAAGATCTACTTCAGGGTTTTAGTAAAACAGACTATTTCTCAACAGGGTTCTTTTCAAACCTTGGTCGTACGGAAAAGCAAAGAAACTTATTAGCTACTATAGATGACTTATTAGTCAATCGTATAGTTCCTGAGCAATGGAGATATATAGTGATAGGTGTTGCCAAAAAATAAAAAAGAACAACAATCGTTTGTTCTTTTTTACTTTTTAGTTTATTTTTAAAATACCCAAAATGACATATACGATACATTGGGCTGTCCATACTAGGTATGTCAATCCCCACGATAAAGCTAGCGAAATATAATCCCCTGGTAAAACATTCATACACCAAATGAGTGAAGCTATAGCAACAATAAACATTAAAGTTCCGTGTCTAATTATCCAGTTCATGACCATCTCACCTCAGTAGGTATATATTCTGCGATATATTAATTATTAGCTATTTTTTCAGTAATATCCTTCATACAAATTCCTACAAGTTATTTATAGAAAAAGAATCTTTGACGAATATTGTCTTATTTATACCCTTAATCTCTGCAAATCAAACTAGATACATTTGCACTACACAGAACTTATAGTACAATAGGAAATAGTTTTTATTTAATTTACAAAATAAGGTGGTTTTTACTTAAAATGAATGAACCTATTTTCTTCAAGCCTATATTTCAAGAAAGAATATGGGGAGGTGAAAAGTTAAAGGAATTCGGTTATCAAATTCCTTCAAATAAAACAGGTGAATGCTGGGCTTTTGCTGCGCATTCCAATGGACAGAGTGTTGTCAAGGGTGGTTCTTATAATGATATGACATTAGGTGAACTTTGGGAAACGCATCGAGAAGTATTCGGTAACATTGAAGGTGATCGCTTTCCTTTATTAACAAAAATACTAGATGCTAATGATGATTTGTCAGTTCAAGTCCATCCAAACGATACCTATGCCCACTCACACGAAAATGGTGAACTGGGTAAGACAGAATGTTGGTACATTATTGATAGCGTACCTGGCGCAGAAATTATTTATGGGCATACTGCAAAAACAAAAGAAGAGTTTGTTAGTATGATTGAGAACGGACAATGGAACGACCTACTACAGCGTGTTCAAGTACAACCAGGCGATTTCTTTTTTGTACCTAGTGGAACCATCCATGCCATTGGAAAAGGAATTGTTATTTTAGAGACCCAACAAAATTCAGATACAACATATAGAGTGTATGATTATGATCGATTGGATGATCAAGGGAATAAGCGAGAATTACATATTGAAAAGTCTATTGAGGTAACTACAATACCTGCAAAAACGGCGGACTTACAAAAAGAGATTCAGGTTAAAGAAGACCTTACTGTTACTACATTTGTAAGGGACCATTATTTTACTGTTCATAAATGGACATTAAATGGTTCTGCAACTCTTGAACAAGATAAATCTTTTCAGCTTGTCAGCGTGATTTCAGGTGAAGGTTCTATAGTTTTAAGTAATAACCAAAACTATACCTTTGCTAAGGGTGACCATTTTATTCTTCCTTCAGATTTAGGTGTCTTTACATTACAAGGTACCTCTGAGCTTATTGTTTCACATTTGTAATTTTTATTTTAAAAAGGAGGGATAAAATTATCACCTCCCCTTTTTTCGACATTTTATGACACTTTTCACATTTTCCCTATTAACATTTTGTCAAGTTTATCCGATAATAGTACTAGATACTAAAGGCAAGGTTGCTGAAAGGTGACTCACGCAAAGCTAAAGGGGCCTATATCATCCGATAAAGCCAGCCAGCTACTATCAACATTAAAGGAGATTAGGACATGTCAAAATTTTTAACCCCTGAAGAAGTGATGGTAAAGAAAAAGAGAAATAAAGCCATTCTTTATGCATCAATTATCTTAGGTACAATGATTTTAAGTGCTGTAGTAACAATCCTAACAAACCAATTATAGTTTTTATACACGGAGAAGCAGCCTTTCGCAACGAAAGAGACTGCTTCTCCTCATTTTATATCTAGTAGTTAGTTATTTGTTGAAATCCCAGAGAATAACCCATTCGCCTTTTTCCTCTGTCACATATACATATTGTTGAAAATTAAATGTTCCATATTTACCCTTATAATATTGTGTAACAAGAATTTTATGAACGGTATCAAGAGGCTTGCTGTCCTTAGACATTCTCCAATTTGTAAGTTTTTTGTTATCGTCAATGGAGAACTCAAAGGTATCTACTCCGAAATGTCCCATAAATACATGAACACGATCCTGTATGTATCCACCTTTTGGAAACCTTTCCTTCATGGAAGAGTGTAAATGCTCCCATGAATTTGAATAGTCCCCCGCCTGCTCATATTCATAAAAATTCTCTACGACACGAATGGCCTGTCTTGATGGAGAAAATAATCCGTATCTTATAAAAAAGTAACATCCAACAAGGATCATAATGATTAGTAAGAGAGGGAGAAATCCTGTCCATTTTCTTCTATACATAAGTAACCCCCAATTAAGTCTGTTACTAAACCTTATGCTAAGATAACAGAAACATACATAGTCTGCTGGACTTCCCATTCGATATATAGCCTGAATAGAAAAAAAACCGCCAGCACTCTATACTGGTGGTTAACTGAAAATTAATTTCCACATATTTTTTGTACTACCGTAACAAACAAAATAAATGCCATACTCCAATTCACTACTCCGTATAAGCCGGAATTGTATTGCCTAGCTACAATAATTCCAAAATGGATATTAAAAATAACTAGCAAAATTGCGATAGATAATACGATATTAACTAACATCTTGTCTTCACCTGATTCGTTTTCTAGCTGCCTTTTAGTAAATATAGTAACAATTTCCTATATATTTTTAACATAATTCCTAAAAAAAGTAAATGAATTACATCGAACTTTGATTGTCCAATAAGTCAGGACTGAACGGAAGCAAATCGTTCTATATTAATAAGAAGTTCTATGCCTATACTTATGTCTCACCTAACGATTAAGGGATTTACTTACCTTCCCACATCTCACACATTGTCCTGTAAAATAATTATACTTATGATATCTACGAAAAAAACAAAAAATGGATTTAATCTTCACTCAGAACAACTCCTTACTTTTTTTCTCAACTTTTCAACAGACTACCTTCTCTACCGGTTCACTAATAAACATTATAACGTTCCTTATAGTGAACAATGTGAAAAATATGTCGACTAACTAGAGATAATTAACGACATTCTTCTACAAAAAGAATAGAGTAGAAAATGTTTGTGGTTTGGAGCTTGGTACCTGTCCCCATATATCAGTGTTTTTTAAATTTGAGTACCATTTTCATTTCTTTTTCTCACTTTCTAACACAAATCATTAATTTCAGCATCCATTTTGCTAACCAATTCCACTTTTCAGTATTGGAGTGGAGAGTCCTCCTTCAATTATTGTAAAGATACCCGGGAATACAGTTGGTAGCGCGCTTCCTGAAAGGGAATGCAAAGTGGAACATTTTAACGAGATAGCAAATCAATATGAACCTATGATTCACAAAATTATATTGACACTAGGAATCTATAAAAACAGAGATGAGTTCTATCAAACTGGACTAATTGCTCTTTGGCAAGCAGCTGATCGTTATAACCAAGAACGAGGGGCCTTCTCCTCCTTTGCATATTCCTATATAAAAGGCTACCTCCAAACGGAGATGACCAAAAGAAACAAACATGACGAACATTTTGTTAGTGTAGATGATGAAAGTTGGGCCTTAATCCCTGATTTATCTTGTCAGCTCCCCTTCGAATGGGAGGCACTTAATGGTGAGGGTCTTACCGAAAAAGAGAAGAAATGGCTGGTATACACCATTTTACAAGGCCTATCCGTAAAAGAAATTGCCGCGCTCGAAAACGTCTCTGAATCAGCCGTAAAACTGTGGCGAACAGGAGCTAGAAAGAGGTTAAGGGACGCATTCTTGCCCCACTGACAGCACGAAAAGGAAGCGTGGAAAGAGTTCCATGCTTCCTAGTTTATTTTTTTATGGCATTCCCATTATTCAAGTTCTACTATGGTCTTACCTTAGTCAACGGTACCCATTTGTTTGAATAACATCAGGTCTTTGAGGAATCGTAATAAGTTACCTGTCCTATTCTCTCCTGTTTTTACAGATGAAGATCACGCTCGATTTCACAAGTGATTATTATCACTTAAGTCTTAAGCTTTGACTGTACTTATTAAAAGAGTCACCGCTTTCAACTATACACATCAGCAGGTCAACGGACCTGTCCCCATGTTCACAAATTTGTCTCGGGAGAATTTCTTACAATAGGTATTTAAACCTGTATCCATTTTCTTATAATTACAGGAAAGAGGCTATATCAAAATAATAAGGAGGTAGGAGTAAACATAGTAAAGATTTGCATTAACCGATTTTTATCTAAAAGCTGAGGGAGCTGAGGAGCTTGTTGTTATTAAAATGTTATATGATTAATCCGAATACTCTTTACTTAAATGGTGTTTATGATCGAAATGGAAAGCTTTGTACCATCGTTAGAGAACTGGAAAAGACCTTCTTCATAGATGATTCCCCTCTTCACATACTAGAAAACAGCATTAAATCTATTGGATATGATCTAAAAGGAGCAATGTCATCAGCAAAATGGATTCTGGGTGATATCCATATGCCACCTGTTATTATTAACCCAATACAACAAATTTGCTTATTTTCTAACAAATCAGCTAAGAATGACGACACGATATGGTTTAACCCTGCACATATTGTTCGTACCACCAGTTATAAAAAGATAACATACATAGAATTCACCAATGGGACCACTCTCATTATTCACTGCTCACTCTCTGCCTTTAACACCAAGCTCCAAAATGCCATGCAACTCAGAAACATTACCACTGAGATGGGAAAACATCCAAGATCGATGTCTATGATATTGGATCCCAATCAAAGAAAGCCTAGGATTAATCCTAAAAAACGGAAAAAGTAATTTTCAATCAAACGTTTGATTGAATTATTAATGAGTTACTTAACGTTAGGTCAACCTATTTTGGGGTTGACCTTTTCTATGTACAATCATGAATCACACTCGTTTAAAAGCCCTTCTTTCTGCATATTCTTTCATAACGAACAACAATTGATTTTCTTCGTTGAATCTAGGTATTTCGTATATTGTTTCATTTTCCTTTTGCAGAAGTAGCATTTCTTTAAAAAAACATTCGAATGGCCTCACTTTTTCTTAGGATTAGTTATAAAAGGGGCACAGTGTCTGTCCCCATAACCTTACCGAATTCTATTTAAATAGTCTTCTATTTGCACTTGATAGTTTCTAATCTTATCAAAATTCTTCGTATAGATAGTCTTGATATGTCGTTCATTTTCTAATCTTTTATACAATGGTGCTTCATACTTCACCCTTTGCGTAGTATCTGTAATAACCTCTCCTTGGGCAAGTTGAAGATTGATCTTGACCAGCCGTGCTAAATACTCTTGGTATATAAACGATTCTTGAAGATGACTCTTTCTATCTTGGTCTAGGATATCACCTATTAATATATTGAGGCGACTTCTTGCAATAATGGCTTCATTCATCATTTGTAACCAGTCTGTTCCCTTATAGTCCTTTTGGATAAGCTGAAGAAAGAAGGTGGACCTTGCATCATTATACTTAATAAAACCTTCCCACATCACATCCTCTTTACAGCTTTCTAAAGCTTTTTGAAAGGCCTTTTTGCACTCTATTAGCTACATCTGTAAACGTTAAAATAAAATTAACAGTTTTCGCTAAGATCCTCTTTACACTTTCGCCATTTATATTAACCATCTAGTAAACTAATTCTATTCGTTTATTGGAGGGTTATAGTTTTGGAGGACAAGTTAATGTTGTATTTAAAAATCCGTGAACTAAGAGAGAAAAAATTTAAGATTGCACAAATCGCCACAGAGCTGAAGATATCAAGACCTACGGTCTATAAATATCTAGAAATGGAGTTTGAGGAAGTTAGAGATTATTTAAGTATTTCTTACAGAAAGCCAAAGAAACTAGATCAATACAGAGATTGGATTGTGGCTTGGTTGGAAGAATATCCACATTTAAGCGCTTCACAGATAAAAGACTGGCTGTTAGAAAGATATCCTGATATTAATGTGGGAGATAGTACCGTTCGCTTATATGTTAGTGAGGTTCGGGAAGTTTACCAAATAGAGAAAAAAGCATATGTTCGTCAATATGAGGCAATTACTGAACAGCCTATGGGAAAACAGATACAAGTCGTTTGGGGAATGACAAAGCAGAAAACAACCGAGAAAAAAGAGGTGAAATTATACTTTATAGCCTTTGTTTTAGCTCACTCACGTTTTAAATACATGGAATGGCAACATAGACCTTTCACAACAAAAGATACCATACGTTGCCATGAAAATGCTTTCGGTTACTTTGGTGGGAGATCAGATGAAATAGTATACGACCAGGATAACTTAATTGCGGTTAGCGAGAATGCAGGAGATTTAATCTTAACGTCGGAGTTCCAAGCATATGTGAGAGATCGACAGTTTAGAGTTCATTTATGTAGAAAAGCAGATCCTGAATCAAAAGGTATGATTGAAAATGTAGTGAAATTCATTAAGGGGAATTTCGCAGATAGTCGAGTCTATAAAGATATCGAAGATTGGAATTCTCGTGCATTCCAATGGTTAGAACGTACAGGGAATTTTAATGTACATAACAATACAAAAAAGAGACCAGCAGAAGTGTTTCTCGTCGAAAAGCAACACTTAATACCAGTCTCTCCTCTACTTTCAGTTGAAAGTAACCATATAAATAGTATAACAAGGAATGTTGGTAAGGACAACACGATTCGTTTTGAGTCTAATCGGTACTCATTACCTTTAGGAACGTATGGTTCAACAACGAACAACCAGGTTTACTTAGAAATTATAGGAAACTATCCTAGCACTTTGGTTATTCGCACTAGCATCGATGGAGAAAAAATTGCAGAACACCAGATTAGTGATGAAAAAGGAAAGTTAATTAAAAACCGTAGTCATAGTCGTGATCGTTCTAAAGGAATTGAAGAAATGAAACAAGTGATCATCACTAGTTTTGAAAACCAGGAAGACGTAAGTTTATTTATAGAAGAAGTGTGTCGAAGATATCATCGTTACCGCAAAGATCAAATGGCTATTCTGATTAACGTTATAAAAAAAGATGCAGATGTCATTAATGAGGCTCTTACCATTTGTATGAGAGAACGACTCTTTAGCGCTAATGATTTTCGAGATGTAGTTGAATACTTGAAGAAAACACATACCTCCTCCGATGGTTCTGATTACACTTACAGTAAATCAACACTATCAGATCACAAGTTTGATGTGACTACACGCTCTCTTAGTACATATACGAGTATTCTAGGAGGGCATGTTCAATGAATAATACGGTAAAAGAAATACAAGGTTATTTCCGGCAGTTGCGTTTATCAGAGACTTCGGAGGAGCTTCCGCAGCTCCTTCGTGAAGCTGAAAAAGCATCATGGACCTACTTAGAATTTTTAGAGGCAATTACAGTCTATGAATTAAATAAACGTGAAGCTAAAAGTATAGAACGGAGGATGAAATGGGCTAGGTTTCCTTATATGAAAACTTTAAATGAGTTTAAAATAAGCGAACAATCTGCTTTAACGGACAGACAACTATTACAGTTACAAGAGCTTAGCTGGTTGGAGCAGCAATTTAACCTGATCTTATTAGGTCCGCCTGGAGTAGGTAAAACTTTTTTAGCAGTAGGCTTGGGAATTGAGGCCATTCATAAAGGATTTCAAGTTTACTTTGTGACAATGGGAGAATTAATTCAGTTATTAAAGACACAAGAGTTTACTCATAAGTCGCAAGGACAAATTAAAAGAATTCTATCTTCCGATCTAATTATAATTGATGACTTAATGTATATGGCAATGGATCAGCGAGAAGCTAATTTATTCTTTCAAATGATAAATAACTTATATGAACGAAGTTCAATTATCCTTACTTCTAATAAAAGTCCAGAACAATGGAGTGAATTGATGGGAGACCAAGGTATAACTACTGCCATCTTAGACCGTCTATTACATAGAGTACAGGTCATTCATATGGATGGAGATAGCTATCGTATGAAAAACAGACAAAACATATTTCCAAATTAGCAAAAGTGTAAAATTCAACTTAGCGAAAATTGTAAAATTCTACTTGACGGTTACAACATCGTGTAGAGCTCTATTTCTTCTCCTTCTAATGTATGGATTCGCTTGTGAATATCCTTTAAAATTTCTATTTCAAAGAAGTCTTCCTTCTCATAACCTAGTCGTTTGCGGAGGACATACATCGCCTTCTTATTATAAAAGAGACCTAAGTAATTATAATACACCGTTTGAGTCACTGAGTTCTTTAACATCGTGCCCCTCACCTCTAGCAGGGAAGATGTCACGTTATACTCTTTTGAATGAATGAGTTGTTGATAACTGATAACATATTTTATGAGCTTGACGGTTTCTTCAATTAATATCATATTACCCGTACTTATTGAGAGTAAGGCTTCCTTTCTTTTATCAATAAGTTGCAGGATTTTCTCCATATTTCTTACATTTTCTTCTTTATTCTCATCAGATGACTGGAATAGAGAAGGAAAAAAGACAATTAAATCAATAAAATATTGTAGATTTGAAGCAAATTCAATAGCTGTCTTTGATTCCTTTGAAAAACGAGTAGTTAAACTTCGGAAAATCTTAGCTCCAACTTGCTTTGAATCCTCCATATGGTATTCCTTTAAAAGACTTGTTAGAGATGCCACATAATTCTCATTTTCTAAAACATTGCCCTCCATCTGAGAGATGACATTTACACTATCAATAGATATATAAGTTTTCATTGCAATAATAAAAGCTATAAAAGAGATTACGAGAGACATTATTGTAACAATAAAGACTAGTAAATTAGCCGTGGATTGGAATGGATAAATTTCCACTGAAATAAAAGCAGCAACTGATATAACAATTGCGATAAATACATAATAGTACGGTATACGTATGCTCTTCATATAAATCTCCTCACTTCAATGAGACGGAGGGACAGGTCCATTGTCCCTCCTCGCTAAACTAGATTGGGTCACAGCACCTGTCCCCTTCTTCTTTTCCATGTACATATCTCCATCCGCTTCTTTAATCATAGCATCTAGATCAACACTGGATACTTCTGTTGTATAGGAAGAACCGATACTGCAGAAACTTGTATCTTATGAATATTGATGCTCAGCGGCTGATCCAGTGAGGACTGAATTCGTGTGGATACCCCTAGTAACTCTTTTTGTTCTATATTCCGATAATAAGATTACAAACTCATCTCCACCCAATCGACAGAGTAAACCCGAATCCCTAAGCTCTCCTCTTTTTTCCTTATTACAACCTTTTCCAGTAATTGATCCCCTACATCATGACCATATGAGTCATTTATGTATTTAAACTTATTCATATTCATGAATAATAGCACAATGGATTCGACTTTCGACTCCTTTAGTTGGTCAAACTTCTTCTTTAGCAATAAGCGATTGGCTGCCCCAGTCAATGGATCATGATAGGCTATCTCCTGAAGCTTATCATTTGCCTCTTTTGTTTCCCTCCATAGCCGGAGAGTAATATGAATGAACGTTAAAAGAAAAGCTGCAGAAAATACTCCATACAAAACGAGATATACAAAATCTCCCTTTACGATATTCGGAAATATTTCCTCATGTAAGTAAAAGAAAGAGTAATAGTTTAATATCATCGAGCCCTTAAAAGCTAGTAACACCAATCGATAGCTTTAATAGATCGCACTTAGAGGAAGCCCCAACCACATAAATAAGTAATTGACTAGGTACGGAGAATCATTCAAAAGATAATAAAAATAGATATATGTACAGGTGATCATTGCATACATAATCACTCTTGGGTTTACCTTCTTAACTATCATCATTAACAAAAGAATCCCCACAGTGATGAATAAAAAAGCTGGTGGGAATACACTTGCTAATCCTTCGATGGAAATATTGATCGTAACTTGTACGAAATAAATGTAGCCATTAAGCTGAGTAAAAGAACGTTTCGACGATGAATTAATTCATTACCGAACATAGATGGTCATTCCTGTTCGTGGGTAGTAGAGAAGACAAGAACTATTAAGAGTAAGTTTCATTCTTCTGTAAAATTATAGCATATGGGAGTGTAAAGGGGACAGGTCCATTACCCCAAAAACAATTGAATTAGAACCAGACAACACCACAAAAGGGACACTGAACTTTTCACCATAGCAATACTACTAAATCTTCACCTGCTTTAATATCGGGTACAGATCCTCGAAAAATATCTCTACCAGCAGCAATAGAGTCGGTTGATTTCCAAGGTCTGAAAACTAATTCATATGAGATCATGCGTGAATTACATTTTAGTAACTCAATAGAAGTTACTACAACCCTTCTCCCAGTTCAAATCTTGTACTGAAATTTCCAAATTTAAAAATTAACAAATTAAAACATTTGCCCATGATACTTATTTTAATGTTCATAAACGGGAATTAGATGGGCATGTATCCTTAATCAGGAGTAGGCGTTTCAATTATTGAGTGTGATTGAAGGGAATGGGAAAGCATCTGTAAATGATGAGGAATATGTTTTTCAAAAAGGAGATCATTTTATACTACCATACAGGAACGTTTCAGTTAAAGGGGACTGCAGAGTTAATCATCTCACACCACAAGGAACGCAAAAAGATCCTGTCAACTCCTTTTAGCAGGATCTTTTTCTAAATATTAATAAATAAATTTTACATGCATCTATAGTTTTAACACTTATCAACTATCACAATTTATGAAAGAAAGAATGTTTCTTGCGATTTCCATACTTTCGTTTTTATACAACTTAGATAATTTAATATAAGACTCCATTTCCTTATCATTCATTACGAGTTGATTAAAATCTGACCACTGTATGGTATGACAAAGATGTTGGTTCTTTAAATAATTCACTGTGTTGCGATCCTCGGCCATGGTATCTCTTTCTATAATTAGAAGTGGGATTTGTGACGTAACTGCTTCACTTACCGTCCCCCAACCCGCCTTTGTAATGACTAAGTCAGACGCAGCAATATAATTTTGGGTCTCCAAATAATCGAAAGGTATTTTGAAAATGTTTTCCCGATGTTTCACCTTTACATTGGATGACACGATAAATACACAGTCAGGACTATTCCAAAGGGGGAGATTTTCAAGAAAATTCGTGTTTAACTTCATACCGAATCCAACAAAAATGACCCTCTTTCCATTTGGATTTATCTCTTCTGATATCCTCTTCACTTCTTCAGCATCAACCGTTCGAGCAAAGAATCCAAAATCTTTTCGATTAGCTGTCCAATCTGGCTCCTTACAACCTGCTAAAGTATAAAAGTAAGTCATATTACGATAAGCTTGATATAAGGGAGTTAGTTCCTTGGTTGAAAGTAGACCTTGGTAGGCAGTGTACCAAGTGAAATTTGATATTCCGATTGAAGGAATACCTAATTGGTAGGCTGGCTCAAAGGCTATAGGGGAAATATCAGAAATAACTAAATCTATGCTTTCCCTTACTAAAAATGCTTGTTCCTGTCGTATCAATTCATCCCAATTGGACATAAAATTTTTATATTCTAGACTTAATCTAATTTTGTCTGGATAAATAGAATCTTTCTTTAGAAAATAACCGATATCTGTATTTATCTTTCGATAACCAACAGAATTTGTATTATGTAGAGATCTTTTAATAAACTCCTGAGCAAAGGAATGACAAACAGTTATATTTATATCATTTTTTTGTAATAGTTCACGTATAATAGCAATACTCCTTGAAGCATGTCCATAGCCATAATCAGATATATAATAAGCTATTCTTTTCATAAGCCACATCCTTAAAGACAAAATAGGGAGATAAATCACATACTTTAGATTTATCTCCCTACTGATTTATTTTATAATTGGAACATTTAAATTATGCGAGTAGTCTAAAGTGTTCACCTTTTTCCTACCAATTGAATCATAAATAATTCCTGCTTCTTCAGCCGCTGTTAAACTATAGCAATTTCTCCCATCAATAATCACAGGATAATTCATTAGCACAGAATACTTTTTCATATCAAACTGCTTCACTTCTGGCCATTCAGTGAAAATCAAACAAATATCCGCATTAGTAATTGCCTCTTCAATAGAGTCACAGTATTTTACTTCCTCAAGAAAATTCTTTTGGAAATTATCTGTCCCAATAGGATCCCAGACTCGAACATTTGCTCCTTCTTCAAGCAGAATAGGAATATTAACAAGTGAAGGTGCTTCACGTAAATCATCTGTACCTGGTTTAAAGGTTAAACCTAATACCGCTACTTCTAATCCATTAAAACTATCGTAATACTTTCTAGCTTTCTTAATGAGTTTAATCTTTTGATTTTCATTGACTTCAATTGTGGCTTTAATAGTTTTGATTTCATAGTCATTGTAATTCGCAAGCCAGTGTAAGGCTTTTGTATCTTTAGGGAAACATGAACCTCCATATCCTATACCAGCATTCAAGAAGCGATCCCCTATACGTGGATCTAAGCCCATGCCCTTGGCAACATCCTCAATATTGGCATCTACAATTTCACAAAGGTTTGCAATTTCATTAATATATGAAATTTTTAATGCTAAGAAATCATTTGAAGCATATTTAATCATTTCCGCACTTCTTCTATCAGTTACTACATATGGTATCTTGAAGTTATTATAAACTTCTTTCATAATTTGTTCTGCACGCTCTGATTCTACACCAAGTACAATTCGTTGCGCATAAAGTGTATCTCTAATTGCCGTTCCTTGAGCTAAAAACTCTGGATTTGATACAACATCAACAGTAACCTCATGAGTTAAATTCTCTTTGATCAATTGTTCTAGTTTATCATTTGTCCCAACCGGAACCGTTGATTTTACGACAACTACACAATCTTTTTCTATTGATGTAGCGATTTGAATAGCCACTTCGTTTACATATTTTAAACTAGCTGAGCCATCCCTTTTCTCAGGTGTTCCAACCCCAATAATAATAACATCTGCATTTTGATAGGCTTTAATATTGTCAGTTGTATAAATGAGTTTATCCTGATTTTTTAACATCAATTCTTCTAATTCTTGTTCATATATAGGCGGTATGCATTTATTCATCAAATTGATTTTTTCTTGATCAATGTCAACACATGTTACCGTATGGCCTTTTTCTGCAAGACAAACTGCAGTAACTAAACCAACATAACCGGTACCCGCAACAGCAATATTCATTTCCCTAATCACTTCCTAAATTAATGTTTTTAATAACATTCTCTCTAAAAATAATAGATTTTAATTACCTTTATTAAATTCTTAGAATATCACCTTAGCTTTCCTTTTAGAATCGACCAAGTACATCCTCCCATTTAAACAACTAACGAACACATCCAATTCAGTTTTGGCACAAACCATGTTTCTTTCCGTTAGGAAGATGAATAATATCATCCGCTTTAACATGAGTAACGCTTTCGTCTAATACAAGGTCCCCTTTACCACGAGCAATTGTCCAAACTTCGTCTATTAAATTATGATATTAGCTTGAGTTTTTATCTTCGTGTATACAAATTCGTTTCGCAACTATTTCTTGATCATTTATATAGGTGGCATAATCTAGAACACGTGAACATCCCCATACACGTTCTTCATTATTTGGCGGCTCTATAAAAACTTATTAACTCTTTTATTTTTGGACTAGATGATATATCAACTACAAAAATACCATCAGGACTTGATTCCACAATGATAGCCTTCACCCCAATAACTGTAATAGGGATATCAAGTTCATTTACAGGATTTGTATTAACTGAACCTTTATCAAATTTGAACAGCCGCCATCTCTTCGACAAGAGTATTCCATGTACCAAGGTCTTCCAATACCCTTCATGCAAAACAACAATATGCCCTGCTCTTTCAACAACTTGATAAACAAACCTTATCTTGGGTAGATTTGAATAAATAGAATATTATTCTTCAAAATTAGTATATAATTCCATTTCATTAAGGATTCAGATAAGATAATTTAACTTAAATTAAAAATACACACTTCCATAGAGCTTTGTGATTAATTTTGCACTGTGCCTTTCTTCATTAGGTTTTTCTTTAAAATGTCCACTCTAAAATATTGTTTATTCTCACCTTTTTCACCAGGGACAATATACCCATGCTAAGAATATGGATATGGGACTTTACACCAATCAAAGCCAAATCCACACTTAAGTTTAATAAAATATTTCTTACCCTTTTATACTTTCAAAAAAAGTCATCCTCTACGAAAGGGTCTACAGAAAGAACAAACACTAATTCGTCTAACGATACATTAACTACTGAATAAATAAGAGGCCGCAAGAGCAATAACCGGATAATTATCTCGAGTATCGTTTGATAATGGTGATAATCGTTTTCCTCAGCCTCTAGATGAAAAAAGAACCAACATACGAGTTGCTTCCTAGATGACATAAACATTATCAATAAAAATTCTAATTTTTATTTACTAAAAATTGATATAAATATTATTTATTGTTTTCTTAAGGACCAATTAAATTAAATAAATTCCCCTGACAATTCTAATTCTTATATTTAAATAGGACTTTTGTTAATATTTCCTGAGCTATCCTTTTTTTACTTTTCTTCAGATTAATATCGAATATTCTAACAACGTCCTCTAATGAGTAGCTTTTATTCTTTTTAACTATTTTATCAAAAAAATAGGAAAAACCAGTTGTCTTTTGTGCAGGCAGATGAAAAATATCTAATAAATTATCACTTTCTTCTAGGTTATGGAAATTCAACCCATTCCAAATCCTTTTTATATAATGATTCCCCAACGTATTGGCTAAATTTAATTTATGATAGATAACACTTAAAAAATGAGCCTCTTCATTTAATTTCATTTTGTTAATCTCATAATTTTTATAATTTAGCTCCCACAGATATCTATATTCTTTTAATACCTTACAGATTTGTTCCCCTTTTATTCCAATAAATTCTCCACCATAATATTGGACATTCTCAATTTGAGAATAAAATTGATTATAGAGTTCTACCATTTGTATTGTACTAATACCGTTTATTACATGATTTTTCTCGTACCCTATTAAATAACTAACTAGCCCTTTATTTCTGATCTCTTCAAATAATTTATCAAGATTATTATTTATTATACAGTCAGAGTCTAATATAATTACTGAGTCATTAAACCTTACTAGTTCATTCAAATCATTTAAAATATCAAAAATATAAAATTGGTTTCGCCATGCATTGTGCCAGTCTAATGGTGTTTTATTAGTTAACTCTTGATTTCTTACCTCTATATCATTCTTTTTAAAAAATTCATAAACATTTACTCCATCAACTTTAGGTAAGTGAGTTGAATTAGTATAAAAAATATGCTTTGCATTTTTATTTTGCTGAATACTTGAGTAATAAAAACTAATAATACATTTCCAATATGTATCTTGGAATTTTTTACTAGTAGATTTTGCATTAACTTGCATATAAGAGCTCTCATTACCTTTTTCTTCGAGGTAAAACCAACTTACAATATAATTCAATATATACACTCCGTTTCTTTAGCTTGTACTAGAATTATTTTTTGTAAAATTAATAATTAATTTTAAGGAGAAAGTATTTTATTTACAATTTTATCCCAAGTAAAGCCCTCAATAATTTTTTTGTAGGCATTTTTACTTAGCCTTTCTCTTAACTCTGGATCCATTAATATTTTATAAATTACTTCAACCCACAATTCCTCATTGAACTGGTCTATAATAACACCATTTTCTATATTTATTAAAGTTTGTGCCCCACCATTAAAAGTGGAAATTACCGGTAATTTACAATACATACTTTCGAGTATCACCATGCCAAAAATATCATAATTTGTTGGAAAAAGAAATAAATCTACGTTTTCATATAAATATTTTAGTTGAGATTGTTGAAGTTCTTTTATATGAGTAATATATTTCTTTATCTTCAATTTATCAGCCAACTCAAAATATCTATCTGTATCTTCCTTTTTTCCATCTCCAACTATAAATAAATTAATGTTTGGATTTTTTTTGAGTAATAATGAAAATATTAAAAATAGGAAATCAATATTCCTACGGTCTTCAAGGACACCTACATATAGTAGGTTCATACTGTTAAATTTTATTCCTAAATCCATATTGCCTTCTTTATTAATATTCTCTTCTAACCGTTCAGTGTCTAATCCAACACCAATAGTTCTAACATCTTTAAAGCCTTTATTTTTTAAATAATCTTTAGCCAGATCTGACTTTGTGAATACTTTAGATATTCTCTTACTAATTATAGGAGTAAAGAATAAATCATAAACTTTTTGGATAAGTTTATGATTATTGTCCCTATATGGTCCATGATATAAATAAAGTTTATTAGGGCAAAGTATTGAAAGCAAAAATGTCATAATTTGATTATATTCTGTGGTTAAAATTATATCGTATTGGTTTAGCAAAGATTTTTTTAATAAAGAGTAGTAAATACTATTACTCATGATTTTTTTTGCTTTTGTCCATTTAACAATTAACTTTTTACCATTTTCTTCATAAATTAATTCATCAGATGTATTCTTATCACTGTAATATACTACATCACAATTATACCCTCTTCTAACTAGTGCCTTTCCTAAACCAATCTCTTGTAAATTATACGAACTTATATTAACTTCAGAGGCAAAATTTCTAATAATTAACACTCTTTTATTCATTAGTCTCTACCTATACTAACGTTTTTATTTTCACCTGTTTTTTGCAGCGTCATAAACTTCTTGTTTTTCCTATATGTTTTAATAAATTTTAAGATATAATTAGTATTATTATATAAGTACCTCTTCCATAAACGTTGCGGCTCTGATAATAATCTAAACAACCATTCTAGCCCTAACTTTTGAAAAAACAATGGTGGCCTTTTAATATCTCCGATTATAAAATTAAATGCTGCACCCACACCCAGTAATACTCCATTGATATTAGGACTATTTTCATACATCCATTTCTCCTGTTTGGGACAACCTAAACTAACAAAGACTATATCTGCAGCAGATTTATTTATATCACTTTGTATCTTTTTAATTTCTCCTTCTTCTAACGTTCTAAAAGGAGGTGAATAAGTTCCAACAATCTCAATATCCTTATACATATCTTTTAATTTCTTCTCTAGTCGTTGTAATATTTCTTCCGTATTTCCATATAGATATATTTTATATCCTTCTTTCGCAGACTCTTCACATAGCTTTAACATTAAATTTGGGCCGTCCACTCGATCCTGATCTTTAAATCCAAAAGTCTTTAATGCCCATACCAACGGCATACCGTCAGGAGTACATATCGCTGCATTATCTAATACTGTATTAAAATAATAATCATTACTTGCAGTAACTAGTGAGTGAGTATTACACACACACACATACTTATGTTTATCGTTAGTAACGATCCATTTTTTAATGTTTTCCACTGTATTTTTAAAATCTAGTGCATTGATTTTAGAATTTAAAATGTACGCAAAGGGCATACTATTCATCTTTTTCCCTCCCAATTACTTCACTATAAATATCGATTAATGTTTTTAAGTTTGCATTTTCAGTATAATTTGCGGAAAACTCCCTTTGAACATTTTTCTGCAGTTCATTGTAATTCGAAAAACTCAATGCTTTTTTTAATACCTTTTCAAGATCACTTATATTATTATTTTCAAAATGAAAACCTGTTACATCATTAATAACTACCTCTTTTAAAGAGCCAATATTTGATGAAATAACAGGTGTATTTACAGAATACGATTCAATTATTGTCATAGGAAATCCTTCATACCATAGAGAAGGAACCACAACGTATTTCGCTTTAGACATATATCCCAAAACATCTTTAGTATCTAGTCTACCATGAAATTTAACACTATCTTGATGGCCATACATAGTTTCTAATTCCTCTCTAAGAGGTCCTTCACCAATTATATCTAAAGTGGCATTTGATTCAAGATGCACATTTTTCCACGCTTTCAATAATAAATGTAAGCCTTTCTCTTTAGATATTCTACCGACAAAAACAATACGATTTTCCTTACCTTTTAAAGCAATTTCCTTAGATGTCTTTTGAATAAAGTTCGGTTTAACAACTATTTTTCCACTATCTAAACCTGTCTCAGTAAACTTTGCTTTTGCAAAATGTGTAAGTGCAATATATTTATCCACCTTATTATTCCAAGTTCCTAAGACTCGATGCGTATATAACATTGTACTTAGAGGAACTGTTTGAACTCGAGAATGACGGTAACAGCCATACTTTATTGAATTAAGCAAGCTACCCTTTATACAGTTTTC
This sequence comes from Bacillus sp. Y1, assembly GCF_003586445.1. Classification (NCBI taxonomy): domain Bacteria; kingdom Bacillati; phylum Bacillota; class Bacilli; order Caryophanales; family Bacillaceae; genus Bacillus; species Bacillus sp. Y1. Next base: position 4,715,559 of record NZ_CP030028.1, read on the forward strand.
ACACACCATATCTTCTCTCAAAAGCATTCCTCCAGGGCATGCCAAGCGATAATTATGAAGAGTTTGCACTACAGGAATTCCCATATTTTTACACGCGTAATAAACAGATGGAGAAAGTAATGGAAAGGTATTATGGAAATGTACTACATCTGGCTTTTCCCTTCCAATAATATCCTTCATTTTTTTATATTGATTGTGAGACCAAATAGTATTTATTCCTAATTTCACTTTCTCCATAAACTGATCTATTTTTATATCGTTATTACTAATGTAATATTCTACTACTTTTATTCCATTTTTCTTTAATAGATTTATTTCTTCCTTAACTACTGTATCTTCTCCACCACTCATTTGATAAAAATTATGAGCTAGTAATACTTTCATAAATTTTACACTTCCATTTAATAATTTTTAAATTAAAAGGTGTCATACAATTCTTCGAAGATCTTAAAGCTTATGGTAATATATACAATTAATTAGTAACGGAATTTTAAAACAGATATATAACAAATTACAGCTTACTTTTTTCGGCTACACTATTATATAGATTATAAATCTTTTTTGAAACACTGTTATTACTAAAATGTTCAATACATGTATTCCTAATATCTTTAGTATTAAAGCTTGCATAATTGGTATGAATTTCCTCCATCGCATTTGCTAATGAATATTCATCCCTCTCACATAATAGCCCTGTTCTCTCCGAGACAATCTCCTCTGGTCCACCACATTTTGTTGCTATAAGAGGTAACCCCATAGACATTGCTTCTATAAGTACAACCCCGAACGTCTCCATGTCACTAGGTAAAACAAAACAACTTGCTTTAGATAAATAATTTTTTAATTGTAAACGATTTGCCATACCTAAAAAAGCAACTTGAGAATCAATACCTAACTCCTTCACTAAACTCTCTAGATTTTGTTTTTCTCCGCCCTCACCAATAATATGCAATTTAATATTCATTCGGCCTTTGAATTTTAATTTAAAAGCACGAATTAATCTATCGACCCGTTTATTACTTTTTAAAAAACAAGCTGTAATAAATATAAAATCCTTTTCTTTCTTATTTTTTTCGTTATTAAAAAAATCTGTATCTATAAAGTTTGGAATTGTTTCGATATTTATATTTGGAATAATTTTACTATTAAGTGCTTTAGAAAAATTTTTACTTACTGCAATTACTTTTTCTGCATTATTAAAGGCCAACTTTGCCTTCTCTTCCTCAATTAAAGTATAATTTCCTTTTAATAATAATGAGGAGTGTTCAGTTATAATATAAGGTATTTGATATTTTTGTTTTATTAAATAAGCAACATACCCCGACCATAATGAACAATGTGCGTGTATTAAATCAGGTTTTCCGTTTTTTTCTAGATATCTTTCGAATAAAAAAAGACAGTATTTAACCCATAAAAGGTTACCTAAATAGAATTTTGTAGGTACTATATTCCAAGAATGCATCCTATATACATATAGGCCATTTTCATTGTACTCCCTAGATTGAAAATGAAATTTCCTTAACGATTTTAATGAGAGTTTCTTTAAACTTCTTCTCTCAGGATATAAAAGTCCAACTTTCAGATTGAAATCTAATACGGATTCGCTTTGTTCTTTAAAAAACATCCCTAACATTGGATCATCTTCTGAGTGATAGAAAGATGGAATTATCAGTACATGTCTTTTCATGTTATTTACCCCTCAATATAACAGGTTCTTTAATATATAAAATAAACATCCAAGTAAATAGTTTATCTTTTATAATTTAAAACGTCGTCTGTTATAAATTAATTTAGAATAGAAATAATCTCCTTAAGCCATAAAAAATAAAAAAGAGGTAAAGTTGCTACCTCTTTTTTATTTTTTTAAGATCTCTTTATTAAGTGATGGAAAAATAGTTGCTTTTTGCTATATGCAAAAAAAATGAGCTAACAAAACTCTTTCTATTTATAAAATAACTCTTTTGATTTAATTCACATGGTAAAAAATTTTTTTTACAAATTTATTGACTAAGTAAAAAATCAAGATAAGTTATTATTAGTATTAATCAGAGAGGATATACCTTTTAAATTTCTTTTATCAACAGCTACCTCTAATATACATGTAAAAATAATTAAATAAATAATTTGAATCTCTAAATTATATATATAGTTAAATGGGCTAATTATAGAAATATATAATGTAAATAATAACAATATAACACCTATACTAATATTAACCTTAAGTGCTATAAATGTTTGTTTAAATAATTTCACTGAGTATTTTAAAGTGATTATTAAACCTACCATACCCAAATAAAATACAAATCCAAATATGCCAATATCACTTGTATAATAATTATATGCTGTTCCTAGTATCTCGGGGGCTTTACTAAAGTGTCCACTATAAAAACCTACTCCAAATAAGGTATTTTCTTTAATACTTGACCATACAAAATCTAACTCTAACATCCTAACATACAGAGTTCCATTCCCAGTATTATACAAATCCAATTCTCCTACTATTGATTGGATAATATTATTTATAAAAGATCCAAAGATGATAAATCCAACAGAAATAAGAATTAATGCAGAAAATATTTTTTTGAAAACATTTCCTTTTGAGTAAAGTATGATAACTATCGTGTATACAAATATTAATGCAATAGTTAAGTTTCTAGTTTGTGCCACAAAAAACAAATGTGAAACTTGGATAAAGAAAGAAATTAGGTATAAATATTTAATCTTCTTTCGTTCCACAGTAAGAAAACAACCTAAACTAATAAAAGAAGCAAAAATAATTAAACTCATACCAGTAAAAAAACGAACGCTATCGAACCTTTCCATATACATCATATTAAATATAATTACCTTGGGATATAACATCTTTTGTAAAATAAATGCCCCAGCTAATGTAGTACCAATAAAATGAACTGTATTTAAAATATATTTAACTCCAAATTTGTTAATAAATATAATCAATGGGAAATAAAGTATATAAAGAAACATAAATTTAGATCCATGATAGGCAAGTCCTATTGGTTGCCTATGTAAAACGTAAGTAATTAACATACTACTTACAACTAAAAAAGTTATACATAAAATCTCAAATTTAAATTTAAATTTATAGTGCAATATTTCTTTACCAAATTTAATATACATTAATAGGATAATGCATAGCATTAGATCTATCGTAGTTTTTCCATCGTAATCTACTAGATAGAAAAATCTCTCATTAATTAAGATTAGGCAAAATAACATTAACTTAGGTTTCAATATTAGTATAATAATTCCAACAAAACCGCAAGTAAGAATTAAAAATGGAATTAGACTATTAAAGTATAATAGTGAACCTGCTATTCCACCTAAACAATATAGACAAACTAATAAATAATATAGAATACTATTATTAATTACCATTAATATATAAACCCTCTATTCCCTATTTTATGAATAAGAAAATATTCTTTTTAATGTGTCTGTAAATTGCATCTGTAGTTTTTTTATTAGATACTTCCGATAAGTTACTAAACCTCTATCCCGCTTCATTTTTAATGATTCCAATGCAGCTTTTGGTGTAGAGGATACTCCACCTACAGTAAAATTAGAAATTATGGAATCCACTTCTATAAATGGTACATTATTTTCCAATAATCTTAATAAAAAGTCATAGTCAGCACAAAACTTATAGTCTAAATTAAACATACCTTGTTTTATATATATATTTCTCGAAACAAAACAAGAAGGATGTTCCAACATCTTATTACGTAAATTATTTTTGCTAGATCTTGAAATTAAAATTTCTTCGCCTTTTATAGAAACAAATCTTTGATAACCATGATATACTCCATCAATACCCTTCATAGTTAATGATTCTAGAACCTTTTCAACTGCATCACTTTCATACCAATCATCACTATTTATTATACCAATGATCTCTCCACTGGATTTTTCTATACCCTTATTCATTGCATCATAAATCCCATTGTCTTTTTCAGACACAAAAATCAATCTATCTCCAAACTTTTTCTTGTATCTTTTTACAATATCTATCGTTCTATCACTAGATTCCCCGTCAATAATTATATACTCAATATTCTTATATGTTTGGTCGAATACCGAGTCAATAGTTTTCCCAATAGTTTTTTCACTATTGTATGTGACAGTTATTATACTTACCAAAGGTACTTTATTTTCAACTTTATTTACCATCTTATCTCCTTTTACTCAATGGTTAATTTTTAATTCTTTGATCTTTTAATAATTATATAACTATTAATTGGTCCTAAAACAGAGAAAGGAACTAAACATAAAATAGTTGCTAGAACTACCCCTACAGTTCCTAATTCAAAATTCTTCGCCAAAATAATTGATAATGGAATATTTATGAGGGCTCCCCCACCTACAGTAATTAATTGACCAGTTATATTGTTTGTTCCATTTAAAAAAGAAGCAAATACGTTACTCCATATATTTATAATGGTGTAACACGCTATTACAAAGATTAATATACTAGGCGCAGATAACTCTTTACCAATCCATATCTTTATTATTGGATTTACACACAGAGAAAAAATCAGCACTCCAAAAACAAGTAACAGCATCATAACTATCAACTTTTTTATTGTCCGGATTATCCATTCTATATCGCCCTTACTATATGCGTGTGTATACGCAGACCATAATGGAACCATAATTGAGCCAGAAACAATCAAGAAAATGTTAAACAATTTCATGACTAATTGGTATATTGCTACTTCTTCGCTACCTTCAAGGTGGGTGATAATAATACTATCAGTAGTAAAAATAATTACTGCTGATATTTCTAAAAAAAAGAATTTTATACCATTTCCCATAAGTTCATTTAAATATGTTTTATCAAAATATTTAATTGAAGGTCTAACCAGTCTATATTTACCAGAAAATAATATTATGCTAGCTACAAAAAGAACAACTAACGTACTTATACAATAGACAAATCCTAAGATGAACAATCCGGTAATATCATATATTTTTAATATATATAAACATATTACATACAATAGACTTGATAGAAATGTAAATAATGAGGGTAAGGTTGAATGATTGTGAGCAAAGCATAAAGCATTTATTGTTGAAAGAACTAACTGAAATAGGAAAGAAAATACTATAATTGAAAAGAATATGGTGAATTCATACTTTGGTAAGTAACTAGCGCTGAAAGCTATTCTCCAGTCAATCAGAAAGGTTACTATAATATAAATAATACAACTTACAATTGCAATCACAGCAATAAATACATAACTAGTTGATACCAATATCCTTCCATTTTTTATATTGTTTGTTGCTATAGCATTTGAAAGTTTATTTCTCAATCCATTCCCTAAACCACCATTTAGAAGACTTAACCAACTTGTAATTGATAGTATTGTCAGCCATAGCCCATATATTTGTTGTGAGCCTGTAAAATCATATGCAACTCTTATACTCCAAAAACTTAAAAAAACAGACATAATCCTTAACCCGAGTGAAAAAAAACTATTCTTTATAACTATTAAACTCAATGGATTTAACTTTTTAGAACTAATCTTGGAGATTATTAAATCTTTCATAAAATGCTTCGACATCCTCAAAATACTTTTTATTTTCCTTTATCCATTCAAAGTCCTTATTCCACCATTCTAATGAAGCTAACAATTGACGTTGATGTTCCTCAAAACGATAACCAATCTTTTTCGCAGGAATACCCACATTTATTGAATAAGGCTCTACATCCTTAGTAACAACAGATTTCGCACCAATAATTGCTCCATCACCTATTTTAATACCCTCTACTATCGTGGCACCATATCCAATCCAAACATCATTTCCAATTACAGCACTGTACTTATTATCAACCAATTTGTTTTCCAGGTATAGCTGTTCATTAGTAAATGTAAACCCAGCCTGCTTTTGTAAAGAGAAAAAAGCTGGATGAGTAGAAATAAATTTTTTCACAGGATGTCTACCATAAATTACTTCTACATACGGTGCAATAGAACAAAATCTACCAATTTTACAATTATTAAGTTTTGAGTTCCACCCAATATAGGTACCTATTCCAACACTAGCATTAATTATTGTAGAATTTTGATATATTTTATTATTTCCTTCTAAAAGAGTCTTTGTATTAATTTTAACTTTACTTAGAAGAAAAACCTTTTTCTTTCTTAAACGACGTTTGTAAATTAAATTTATTATATTAAGAATAGTCCTCTTAACCATCTTCATATTTACCCTTCCAGGATATTATAATTTCTTTACTAATTTAGCCGGGTTACCTGCCCAAACTTCCTTAGGTGGGATATCTTTTGTTACGACTGAACCAGCCCCAACCACGCTGTATTCCCCTATTGTAACACCCTTTAAAATTATCGTACCTGTTCCTATAAAAGCTCCTTTTTTTATAGTAACATCTGACATTTTTATGTCCCTATCCTTCTTACTTATACGTTCCTTAAAATCAATTGAGTGAAAATCAGTATCGTAAATTTTACAATCTCCACCTATAAAGACATCTTCCTCGATTATTATTTTCTTATTAGCCACTATTGCTGAATTTGAAATCCCCACACGTTCTTTAATTACTAATTCAGCATTATTACCCACTACTAAGCTAGTAAATTGTTGTCCACCTATTGGATTATTTCGGTACCTTGAATTAATTTTAACATCACTAGCTATTTGTATAATCCCATTATTTTGAATAAAGATAATCCCATTAATACTCGATATTGTTTTATCGTTGATTTCAACTCTATTTTTTTTCATTAATAATTTATTATATATAAATATATAATAGTCTTTTATTAATCTATACCATTGTGTCATTGCTTTAAGTAAGAGCATATATTCTCCTTAGTTCAAAACGTTTTGACTATAAAAATGGACCGCCAAATTAAATGAGCTGCTCCCTTTTATAAATAATAAATATTTTTTTACTTATCTTTTTAATATAGATACTATAAATAATCGAACATCCTTTTAACTTTTACTTATGCATCAACCCTAATACGAACTAATTCATCGAACGATGTTTTAGTAGGATTCAAACCTAACATTTTTTAATTAGTAAAATCCCCCAGTAATTGTCCAACCTCTCAGGCCGGAAGTATTTAGGATCCACTTCTACAATGTGTTCACCTATCGCTTTGTTAACTCCCTTTTCTTCAATGCCTTGTCCAGTCATTTTAACTTCAATCCCAACATACTTAAATGCGAGTTCTGCAAATTCACGTACAAAGTGCATTTCACCAGTAGCTATAACAAAGTCCTTTGGCTTATCATATTAAAGATTCACCACATACATTCAATGTAGTCCTTCGCATAACCCCAGTCACGTAATGAATCTAAAGATTTACCCACTTTCTCCATGTGGTGTAGCAAAAAATAGTTCCTGGAATACAAAGAACTACCATGAATCAGAGCGTCATGGTGAAACATTTGTAACTCGTAAAATCACTTTTTCTACAACACGTATCGCACAAGGTAGACAAAAGAAATTAATGTAGGCAACTTAGGTCCAACTCTTTACTCGTTCTAAACAATAGATTTAGTATTGATATAACCACTCATTCAAGAACACATAGAAAAAATGAACCATTCAATTCTCAGTGTCCTGCTACATATATTTATATTATTTATCACTTTCTCCTTAATTCTAGTAGGCATCCTTTGACCCAAATAAAACCAAAACCGTCTTCAGAATGATTTTTACATCAAAAAACAGCGATCGCTTTTCGATATAAGTTAAATCTAACTCCACCATTTGAGCAAAATCTAGGTTACTTCTTCCACTTATCTGCCAAAGCCCTGTGCAACCAGGCGTTACCAGGAGACGTTGTTTATCATACATAGTATATTCTTCAACCTCTCGAATTAAAGGTGGTCTTGGTCCAACTAGGCTCATGTCCCCCTTCAAAACATTAAAAAGCTGTGGTAATTCATCGATACTTGTCTTTCGGATGAAGCTACCTATTTTCGTCACTCTAGGATCTTCCTTCATTTTAAACATCGCACCATCAACTTCGTTGTATTGAAGTAACTCTTGAAGCTTCTCCTCTGCATTCACAATCATCGAGCGAAATTTATACATACGGAAGATTCTTCCGTTCTTACCTACCCGTTCTTGCGAGAAAATGATATTTCCTTTTGGATCCTCAAGCTTTATAAGAATAGCAACAATAATTAATACAAAACCTAGAATGATAATCCCTAGAAGTGAACCGATAATATCTATTACTCTTTTGGAAAGATTGTATAAATGCTTTTCATTTTGCTTTGTCACTGGTAACTGATGAACAGAGTTTATATTTTTCTTAGCTATTTCTGGCACTTCCAACCCTTCCTTTACCTTACATATCTACTTTAGTATGTTCAAAGTTTTGAACCAGCTCTTTTAGGTAATTCATCATGTCTTTTTTTATGTCTTCATGTTGTAAGGCAAATTCGATTGTTGTTTTCACAAAACCAAATTTTTCTCCTACATCGTAACGTTTACCTTCAAAGTCATACGCAAAAACTCGTTGGATTTCATTCAGCTTTTGAATCGCATCTGTTAGCTGGATCTCTCCACCTGCACCTGTTTCTTGTCTGTCTAAAAACCTAAAGATTTCTGGTGTTAAAATATAACGGCCCATAATTGCCAAATTAGAAGGTGCTGTCCCAGGTGCTGGTTTTTCAACAAAATTATTTACTTGATACAGTCGGTCTTTATTAAAGGAAGGATCGATGATTCCATAACGATTCGTTTCCTTATCAGGAACGGGTTGAACGCCGATGACAGATGATAGCGTCTCTTCATATTGATTAATCAATTGCTTAAGGCAAGGCGTAGCTCCTTGCACAATATCGTCACCTAGTAATACAGCAAATGGCTCATCGCCAATAAAATTACGTGCACACCACACCGCGTGTCCAAGTCCTCTCGGTTCCTTCTGTCTAATATAATGGATATCCGCAAGCTTGGTTGCATATTGAACCTTATCAAGAATATCCAACTTTCCTTTTTCTATTAGGTTTGCCTCTAGTTCATGAGCATAATCGAAATGATCCTCAATGGCACGCTTTCCTTTACCTGTTACGATAATAATATCTTCGATTCCTGATGCTATTGCCTCTTCTACTATGTACTGAATCGTTGGCTTATCAACGATCGGTAGCATTTCCTTTGGCATGGCCTTAGTTGCCGGCAGAAATCTTGTTCCTAATCCTGCAGCTGGTATGATAGCCTTTCTCACCTTTTTCAAGTCTTTTCCCCCTCTAAAGTGTAAAAGTTTATTTTTGCAAGAAATAAATAGTTAATGAGAAAACACTTGTTCATGTACTCTCATTAACTATTTATTTATGTAGTACAGGGCATCAAACCCTCCCTCACATCACTCTAATGACGACTAGCATCTAAGGAGGACAAGCCTCCCACAGAGTGACCGAGTGCCTCCGTTGATACCGGTGAGGAGACATTACCGAAATACTTATTACGTAATACCGAAATAGACGTTTCTAAAAAATTCCCAAAAACTTCTTTTTGCGAACCCTTTGAGGCTCCTCTTTGTAAATGGATTTGCCCTCAATAAGCAGTTCAACATTTTCAGTAAAAAAATAGATCATGTCTACTCCATACCTTTTGTCAATTACATCGAGTGCCTCCGTTATTTTAAAACCACGGTTTGTGATATTATGAGCATCTGATGAGATGAAGTGTGCTAAATCCGCTTCAATTAGCTGAAATGAGAAGCTTCTTATTTTCTTACCAAAATAACCGGCAACACTCGAGGCAGTTACCTGTGTAAGAGCACCTTTTTTTACCAGGTTGTAAAGTGAATCAGGATTTGACATAATTTCTTGATTTCTTTCGGGATGCACGATAATTGGCGTTAACCCTTTTAACTGAATATCAAACAATAGCTTTTCTGTATAACGTGGTACATGACTAGAAGGGAGCTCAATAAATATATAATGAGTAAAATTTAAAGGAAGAATATGTTCAAATTCAGATTCTTCTAATATCTCACCAAATATCCGAGTTTCCTGACCAGGTAGGATTGTAAGTGGAATATTTTCATTTTTTAAAACAGTATTTAAGTGGTTTACCTTTTCAATAACTTCTATTTTTATATTTTCATATTTTCCGTTCTTGTGATGAGGAGTAGCAATAATAGTATGAATTCCTTCCTTAACTGCTTCTCTCGCCATTTCAATAGAATCACTTATATCCTTTGCGCCATCATCAACTGACGGGAGAATATGACAATGAATGTCTATCATTCTATCCTCTACCCCTCTTTCGTTAATGTAAAATAATTCCCAAAAATTATAATACTATATACCTATTATTTTGTAAATTAACCCCTAATTATTATGATAGTAGTAATATTGTTGGGCTTGATCCTGTTTTTTGTTATTTAATACCACACCAAGTAATTTTCCTTGAGCAGCTGTTAATTGCTCCTTGGCTTTTAGAGCATTTTCTTTTTCAGTAAAGCCAGAAGATACCACTAGCACAGTTCCATCACACTTGTTAGCAAGTAATTGAGCATCTGTCACTACTAACACAGGAGGAGAATCAAAAACGATCATATCAAACTCATCCAAAGCAGTTTCAAAAAATTCATTCATTGCTCGTGAGCTAATCAGCTCTGCTGGGTTTGGTGGAATAGGTCCACAAGGTAATACGTAAAGGTTGGATGTATCAATTTGGAACGCTGCATCATCTAAATCGGTTTGTTTCGTTAAAACGGTTGTTAACCCATAGTTATTCGTTAAGCTAAACGTATAATGAACAGTTGGCTTTCTCATATCCGCATCTACCAATAGCACCTTTTTTCCTTGCTGCGCAAAAGCGGTTGCTAGGTTTGCTGTAGTTGTTGACTTTCCCTCACCTGGACCGGATGATGTGACCATTAACGTGCGGATCTCATTATCTACCGTTGAAAATTGAATATTTGTACGAATCGTTCTATATTGTTCAGAAATCGGGGATTTCGGGTCATTTTTTACCACTAATTTTCTTTTAAAATCTGCTACCTTCATTTTTTTACCTTTATGCGCCAAATTTCTCACCTCTTTTACGTTTCTTATTCGAACGAGAATCTATTGCTTCGGTTTCTTTAATTGTTGGAATAGCCCCAAGAACTGGCAACCCTAATGTTTGCTCAATATCTTGTTCAGTTTTCAGTGTATTATCTAGATATTCTAGTAGGAAAGCCACTCCAACTCCCAACATTAATCCAACTACCATTGCAATTGCAATATTTAATAGTGGTTGCGGTTTGATTGGAGATTGTTTATCTAGAACTGTTGCTTTCGCTAGTATACTTACGTTATCTACATTCATAATTTCTTTTATTTCATTTTGAAAAGTGGATGCTGTTTTATTTGCTATATCCGCAGCTAGGCTCGGATCTGCATCTTGAACTGAAATGTTAACTACTTGTGAGTTTTGTTCACTTTGTACGGTGATCTTCCCATTTAACTGCGAAGATGTCATATCTAAATTGAGGTCTTTGATAACTAACTCGAGAATTGCAGGACTCTTGATAATCACGTTGTACGTATTAATCAATTGTAAGTTTGTCTGTACTTCTCCAACATTGTATGTGTTTTGGTCATTTTTTGATTGGTTGACAAGAATCTGTGTTGAAGCTTGATAAATCGGGGTTAAGTAAAAATAACTAATAAGGCCACTCATGGTTACTGCTAAAATTGTTATCGTTACTATTAAACTTAGACGTTTCTTTAAAGTTAGAAAAAGTTCTTTTAAACTAATTGTCTCTTCCATCTGATCCTCCTAAAAATAAAAACTCAAAGTATTATATCATATCTTGTTGTAAAAATTGGCGTTTTTTGTCATACTTTATTTGATTTTGATGAAGCTTGTTCTGCTTTCTATATTAACGACTTTTACATAAAATCATAGTACAAATTAAAAATTTACAGCAATTAACAATCCAATGTGGAGGGGATATATATATGAAAACACTTTTTACTGTCTTGCTTGGAATTGCTTGTTTGACATTACTTTTCTTCGGCAATCTGCATTGGCAGGAAAAAATTGAAAGAGCAGGAGCTGCTACTGTAAATAAAACTCAAGACATAGAGAAGGAAATATCTGATGAAAACTATACAAAGGAGCAAACCCTTCGGTATGCTATGAACTGGACTGAGAAAGAAAAACAAAGTCTTCAGACAGCTTTCGCCGAGGACCGTCCCTATCATATCTTGATTGCAGGTTCAATGCTACTAGGACAGGGAGATACATCTTGGCCATCTCTTTTTAAAAAGGAATTGACAGATGCTTATGGTGAAAATGTCATTACAGTTGTTACAAAATCTTACAGTAATACTACTGAGGAATTTGTTAAATCAGGAAAACAACAGGAGTTTATAGATGAAAGTGCTGATCTTATTATATGGGAGCCATTCATACTAACAGATAATAGTGTTGTTGACATTGAGGATTCTTTAGACAATATTTTAACTGTTATTAATGACGTCAAGGCTAAAAACAGCAACACTATATTCATTCTACAGCCACCTAGTCCTGTGTACCATCCTAAGCTCTATAAAAGACAGGTTGAGGCACTAAATGCTTTTGCTAAAGAACACCAAATTCCTTTCCTAAATCATTGGACAAACTGGCCAGATCCTTCTAGCGAAGAGGTGCTCACTTACTTGTATTCAGGTACAAGTACACCGAATGAAGAGGGACACCGTGTATGGGCAGAGTTTTTAATCGACCGATTTATCAGTAACTGACAGAAACCTACAGAGTTCTTCTCTGTAGGTTTCTTTTTATCTTCATGCTTTTATAAAACACTATTTTTCATACAGGATATTTAACATAGGATAAATATCCTTATTTTCTTTATAAATCTACTTTATTCTCATACCTTATGGTAGGATAGAAGTATTAAACTTAGTAGATTTAGGAGGATTTGTCAAAAAATGAAGAAAAAAGTCGTATCCCTCACATCCGCTGTTCTGTTAACTTCATCTTTTGCTACACAGACCCTAGCAAATACATATACTGTTCAAAAGGGTGACACCCTATATCGAATTGCCACTAAATATAATACATCTGTAACAGCTTTAAAATCGCTTAACCAATTGTCTACGGATCACATTTCTATTAATCAAGTACTACAAGTTGAAGCAAGTGCTTCACCTGTACAATCGATACAAACTCCACCAACAAATACATCAACCGAAGTAAAATATCACACGGTTGTATCTGGGGATAGCCTAAGCAAAATTGCAAAGCTATATAAAATATCTCTTTCCGACCTACGAAGTTGGAACAACCTAACTAGTGATTTAATTTTCCCTGGTCAGAGATTTGTGGTTTCCAATCCTGGTACCGTTACTAGTACACCGGTTATAGCTCCTTCTCCTGCTACACCTACAACAGTTACTCCGGTGCAAAACACAACACCAACATCTAACTCTATTGCTATTGAATATAGTGTAAAAAGTGGAGATACTTTGAGTAGGATTGGTTCTGCCTATGGACTAACTGTTCAAGATCTTAAAATGTTGAATGGGTTAAACTCAGACATGATATATGTAGGCCAGAAGCTTGTTGTTAGTAAGGCTGTCTCTGTACAAACACCTTCTCCTGTGACGTCACCGGTTAGTAGTAACACCCCAGTTGTAGAGATAGCAAAAACTTTACTAGGGGTACCTTACTTATGGGGAGGAAGTACTCCTTCTGGATTTGACTGTAGTGGTTTTATCCATTATGTATTTAATCAGACTGGAACGAATATTGGACGTTACTCTACGGAAGGTTACTATAGTCGTTCTTATTATATAGATCAACCTCAGGTTGGTGATCTCGTATTCTTTGAAAATACATATAAAGCAGGAATCTCCCATATGGGAATCTATCTCGGAAACAATGAATTTATTCATGCAGATGGAACAAAGGGTGTTATGGTAACAAGCCTTGACAACACTTATTACAAGCAGCGTTTTGATGGGTATAAGAGATTCTACTAAAGATATGACAAAGCACCTCCTACTAACGGAGGTGCTTTTCTGCACAATTAATTATATGAATATTCACAAACTTTTTGGAAGGGAATTATATTCCTACTTTCCTCGATGAAACTTTTTCTATATAATGGGTTTATGATTGTATTTTCCTAGTAGATTGGAAATTTTTTAAAGTTAAACTATTAAAAAATAGGAATCTTCTCCGATGTTATATAGTAACAGACGTATTCTTACTAGAAATGAGGATTCTCAGTGATTAATATAAATGAAAAGGATTTTATTGAAACTGTTCAAGTCAAAGGGTTGCAAGTATCTTTACTAGCCTCCAGCAGTTCAACCGAGATCATTCATCACAAATTAGAACATGGAGCAAATTGGGCATTAGAGCCTGAAGAGGGTTGGATGGCTCTAGAGTATCTTCTAATCTTAAGTGGTGAGCTAAAAACCTTCCCATATAACGAAAAAATACCAAACCTTAAAGCTGGTGATTCTTTCTTTAGACATCCTGTTAAAGAAGTTTATACTTTCCAAGCAGTTGGTACTACTGAATTCCTATATGTGACATCACAACCAATTTTCCATCGATATAGTAAAATTGTAAATGAAATGATAGAGTTAGTGAAATCTATTGAAGCTAAAGATGGATACACTCTTAATCATTGTACAAGAATTACTCGCCTTTCTATGTTAGTCGGGGAGGCAATGGGAATGGATTCAGAGCAGATTTTAAAACTAAATTTGGCTTCCTTCTTTCATGATGTTGGTAAGGTTGAAATACCTGAAAATATACTTAAAAAACCTGGGAAGTTAACCGATGAGGAATGGATTACTATGCGAAAGCATCCTACCATTGGAAGAAGTTTATTGGAAGGGTCAAATATCCCTGTACTTGCATCAGTTGCAAAAATAGTGGAACAGCATCACGAACGATATGACGGAAAAGGTTATCCAAAAGGTTTAGCTGGAGATGACATATCTATTGAGGCTGCTATTATTTCTGTCGTAGATTCTTTTGATGCCATGACAACCGATCGAGTCTACCAAGAAAGAAGATCCCCAGAGTATGCACTTAATGAATTATTACAATGTCGAGGGACTATGTATCATCCTGAGGTTGTTGATAAGTTTATAGAATTAAAAGATACTATACTAGGAGTGAGCGAAAAGTGAAAAAAGTATTATTTTCTTTTGTAGCATTATTAATTTTTGCTATCAGCGTAGCGGTTTCACCTGCAAAAGCAGCTTATTTACCAGAATATGATAAGTATGTAGAAGTTTCTTATGAAGAAGCACGCGCTATTGCTGATTTATTAGGATTAAAGGGTGTTCCACTTGGTGAAGAAACTGCTAAATTATCATTTGAAATCCAAGAAGCGATGATTGCAAAGATTGAATCTATTATTAACAAAGAGATTGATCACTACTATATCTGGTTAACAGTTAATGGAGAACCCGTACTAGGAATTGACCCTCCTGTAGTTTTAATTTAAGTAAAAATAAAACCTCGGTAATAATACCGAGGTTTTATTTTTCATAGAATTCAATAGGCAACCCATCAGGATCAGCAAAAAACGTGAATTTTTTCTCCGTAAATTCATCTATCCTAATCGATTCCACATCAATTCCTTTTCCCTGTAATTCCTCTACCGCTTCTTCTATGTTGTCTACCTCAAAAGCCAAGTGTCGTAATCCAGCAGCCTCTGGAAAGCTCGGTCTATCTGGCGGATTTAGAAATGAAAATAATTCTATTTGATATTGACCGTTTACCTCTAGGTCGAGTTTATAAGAGTCCCTTTCTTTTCGATATACTTCGTTCTTTGGTGTTAGACCGAGGATCTCAGTATAAAATTTCTTTGATATTTCATAGTTTCTGCAAATGATTGCTATGTGATGAATTTTGTTTAGTTTCAATGCTACCCCTCCATTACAAAAATATTGACCCCTCCTTTGTCAGAGGGGCCGTTTCAGTTATTCTGTTTGAAACACTCTTTTTACTTTTTCAACTACTACCTTCGAACCGCCTCTACCTTCTACGTTCTCGATCATCATCGCGACAAGCAGGCTTGGGTTTTCAGTATTATAGGCTACGAACCAGCCGTTTTCTTTGCCGGCTTCATTTTGCTTTTCTTTAAATTCGGCTGTACCTGTTTTCCCAGCTAGTGGGTAGCCTTCCATCTTTGCTGCATTTGCTGTACCTCTTGGATTGTCAACCACTTGCTTTAGTGATTCATTTAATCTTGTTACATTTTCTTGGTCGAGTAGACCTGACTTCCATACTTGACTATCTTCGTCATCTAGTAAAAGGGTTGGCTTAATCATATTTCCGTTGTTCACTAGCATGGTGTATGTGCTAGCCAGATGAAGGACACTCATTTCGACCTGTCCTTGGCCGTATCCTGAGTCTGCTAATGTAACTTCGGAACTCATATCACCATAGGTTGACGTTTCTATTGGGAAAAGGAAATCTGATTCTTCTTCAAATCCGAATGCCTTTAAGCCTTGTTCAAATTTATCTTTGCCCAGGTCTAATGAAGCTTGAGCAAAGTACACATTATCCGAGTAAAGAAGTGCATCAGCTAAATTGACTGGTGCGTTCGGATCGGTCACTCTTGTGACATAATAGCTTCCCCACGAGGAATCCTTTTGCCATTGCTTACCGCTCAACTGCATTGTTTTTTCCCAATCTGTTGTTCCCGCTTGAAGGGCAATGGCCGCTGTTAGTGGCTTTATGACAGATCCTGGTGCGTAATTTGCTTTAAAACGATTTAGTAATGGCTGTTTGGGATCTTCCTCTAGGACTTTCCAGTCAGCTGCTGTTGCTCCAAGAGAAAGCTTGTTAGGATCAAAGCTCGGACTGCTAATAAGTGCGAGTGTTTCCCCAGTTGTTGGATGAATGGCTGTCCCCATTCCCGCCTCTCCTTGGAGTTCGATATACATATCCTTTTGAACTGTCCCATCAATTGTTAACCTTACATTTTCGCCTTCTTTGACAGGCTTTTCAGCTAGCATGGTTTCTGTTCCGTCTTCTTTTTGAATCAGAATCTGTACTCCTGATTCCCCTTTTAGACGTTTTTCCAGAACCTGTTCTAGTCCTCTTTTTCCGATTACATCATTCGAAGAGTATGTGCCTGGATCTTGCTTTTCCAGCTCTTCTGCTGTAATAGCTCCCACGTATCCAATAAGGTGGGCGGCAGCATCACCGAACGGATACACACGAGCCTCGACAGTTTTTCTCTGGACGCCAGGGATTTGACCAAGCTGTGCTCTGAGTTCTGTATCGTTTTCCGAAATGGTCTTTAGTGGTACAAAATAATCGGGCTTAACCCAACTAGCGTTTAATGCTTTTTCTACACTTTCTTTCGTCATACCAAGAACGGTTGCGAGTTGTTCAATAACTGCTGCTTCCTGTCCTTCTATGTCTTTCGGAACTACTCCCACCTCAAGAGCTGTTCCAGTTGTTGCTAACTCAAGTCCGTTACGATCCAGAATGTCTCCCCGCTTCGGTGTGGTGGTGTTAATTCCAACCTTGTCACCGTCTTTTAGGTCAGGAAATATATATGTAGTATCCCAGTTAAGGTACCAGTTAGTGTTATCTTCACGCTCTTCCTTTGTTAACCGCGCATCATGCTCAAAGGAAATCTCACCGGCAACGCTACCCATGCTAACGGTAAAAGGAAGACTTGCTTCTGTGACCTTTTTGTCACGTTCCTTTTCTTCTGTTGGCTTTTCATAGGTGACTTTTAAGTTAGTGATGCCAAGGTCATTGTATATTTTCTTGTACCGTTCAACAAACTCATCCTTTTTAACGCTTTCCCTCGCCTCTGCTGAAAGGTAGCTATACATTTCCTCAAACTTTTGATCGTTCCATAGCTTTACATAAGATAATAATCGATCCTCTGGTTGAGTTTCCTTGTTACAGCTAGTTAGTATGAGAAGTACTAAAATAATTACTACTCCTAGAAATTTCTTCATAACCTTCCTCCTTTACCATTTATTTTACAACAAAACTCAACTAAATGGCCTAAATAGATGAAACCATTTCTCCCCTTTAGTTTTTAAAGCGAAAAAATTGTAAAAATATTTTAGGAAAACGCTTACACCATTCAGCAATAACCGCATAATCTGTCAGTTATTCTTTAATAAATTACGGTTACTCTAAGGAGGTACTCTGATGTTCAAGGAGAATGACTTCATTACTGGTATGAGATGGGGCTTATTGGTTAGCCTCCCGATATGGGTAGGAGTAGCTTTCATTATTAAATATCATTGGTAGCCGTAAGGAATTAAATTTATAATGTATATTTTTTTGAAGCCACTCTTCAACTTGAAGTGTGGCTTTCATATTTCTTAGACAGAAACCTGTATTTCCATAACAACTTAATATCCGCCATTACCCAGTTTGGTGCTTGGCCTCTAAAGGGAAAAGAATACCATAAAAAAACCGAGGTGATATATTATGGTAAAAATCTTTATTGATCCCGGGCATGGGGGAACTGATTCAGGTGCTGTGGGCAACGGGATTCAGGAAAAGAATGTTACGTTACAAATCGGTCTAAGAATTAGAGACATTCTTGAAAGAGATTATTCCAATGTGTCGGTAAGAATGAGTCGTACGGGTGATACAACGGTTTCCTTAAACCAACGTTCCAACGCCGCGAATTCTTGGGGTGCTGACTTCCTTTATTCGGTTCATGTGAACTCAGGTGGAGGGGTTGGTTACGAGGATTATATATACAGTGGCTTGTCTAGTACTTCTCGTACTGCTCAAATGCAACGTACCATCCATTCTGAAATTATGGCAAGAAACAATATGAATGACAGAGGAACGAAGAAAGCCGATTTCCATATGCTTCGTGAAACAAGTATGGACGCTGTTTTAACAGAGAATGGCTTCATTGATAATGCTGGTGATGCGGCAAAAATGAAGGATCCAGCGTGGATTGAGTCGGTAGCTAGAGGGCATGTGGTTGGATTAGAAAAAATCTATAATCTTACCAGAAACGGAAATGCTCCTTCCGCATCGACTCCTGTTGCTTCACCGACACCAGCCCCGTCATCAGGTAGAACTGTCTATTTACCAGCCTCCGCTGACACTTGGAGAATCTATAATGTGGATGCTGCACCGGTAAGAGCAAACGCAATTGGGCAGTTGAGACCTTCCAAATTCGGTGGACTTTCTTATCGTATTGTTGCAGAAGGAAATGAGCCTTACACATATATTATTGATACTGCTGATTTTGGGAGAATAAAAATTTATGCTCATCCTAATACAGGTGCTGTAATTAAATAGTAGTACTTGCCCCGAGGAATTTCGGGGCTATACTTTTTGGGTTGAAGTACAAACATTTTATAATCTAATTTTTCAGCTTTTCTTTCTTTCTCTCTATGCTTGAACAAATTGTTTTCTCCAACTGTTCCAAATCCTCAAGAGTTTTAACATCTTGGTTTATATACCTAATAGTTTTCTTAATATTCTTTGGTAGCTTATCGAAGGGTTTCATTCTATGTATTACCTCTCATTATTTAAATATATATTTTCTAACCATTTTAGATTCAGTCTTGCTGATAATCAATGCAACAAAAAAATAAACCTTACACGTAGTGTAAGGTTTATTACTTAATTAATCAATTTACCAAAAGACCTTTTACAACTAATTTAAGCGCCTGTCTCTTCCCGATTTCCTTAAATACACTTTTTGTTAGTTTTTTCGGTTGAAGTGAGGTGAAGAAGTGGTTTTTATTTTTGAGGGTGTTAGCAGTGAGAACTACTTTTTCCCCCTCTTGAGCGTTTGCTTTGATTTCTTTTACATGGTTGAGTTGTAAGCCTGTTTCAATTTGGCGACGTTCAATGGTTCCATTAGCCATCATGACATACATATACGACTTCGTACCTTTTTTCTTAATCGAGTTAGTTGAAACGGTCAGAGCATCGTTTATTTCGTTTGTGATGATTTTCAAGTCCACGTTTGAACCGAAAGGAATGGTTGAACTAGGCTGTTCATTTAATTGTATTATGTACGAATATTGAGTTTCCCTTTTTTCCTTTGGCTCTTTTTTCGGAAGGGTGGAGATGCTTGAAATGGTTCCTTCCAATTTATCTTTTTGAAGGCTTGATGTTATTACTACCTTCATCCCCTCATCAAAGGTTGATATCTCTTTTTCTGTGAGAGTGGCTTCTACCTGTAGGTCGTTCGATGTAATAGTAACGATCGGGTTATTTAAATCATGACGAATTTCTTTGACGATTCCAGCTATTTTACTGTTAATCGTAAGACTGGATAAGCCCTGGTCCATACTTGCAAGTGCCGTTTCTTGCTTGTCGAGATCAGCTTCAAGTCTACTTACCTGTAAT
This sequence comes from Bacillus sp. Y1, assembly GCF_003586445.1. NCBI lineage: Bacteria > Bacillati > Bacillota > Bacilli > Caryophanales > Bacillaceae > Bacillus > Bacillus sp. Y1. The sequence goes on from NZ_CP030028.1 coordinate 4,735,900, forward strand.
TCTTTTTCATAGATTTCAATTTCAAGCGAGTTGGCCATGATTGTGTTTGATGATTCATTTTCTTCGGTTGTTGAGCTTTCTATATCACTTAATAGGTCATCTAAGTTGTCAATATTGTCTTCAAGAGCTTCTATTTCATCTTCGAGTCGTGATATTTCTAGTTGATTTTGGGCGATAGCCACGTTAATATCTACGGAGGAAAGCTCTAAGATAGGAGTGTTTTCTTCCACCTGATCCCCTTCTTTAACAAGAAATGCTTCGAAATCCCCCGTATTCTCCTCGTAGTAGATATATTCCTCTTCAACGGGTGTTATCAAACCCTTATCGGTATGTGATTCTACTAAGTTCTGCTCCTTGACGGTTGTCCATGTATCTACGTAGCTGAGCCTCTTGATTTCACTATCCTTTTTGTAGATAAGGTAGAGATTGCCGATCATGAATAGAGTGCCAACAAGGATGACTGTCCAATTTTTCCAGTTCATAAATCTAGCAACTCCTTTATAGTAATTTTTCAAAGTCGATGTAAGAGAATAGTGCCAATACAAGCCAGATAACGACGTTTGTTGCAATGACAATGGCTAGTACGATTTTGTTGTTTCGGTTCATGATAGATTTTACATATGTATACTGAAGTACAATGGCCCAAATTTGGAAAAAGGTAATCTGAGCTAAGAATAGGATGATATAACGATAATCTGTTATATACTGAGCAATTACTCCTAACGAGTATGGAAGTGACACTGGGTCAAGTCCAAGATAGAAGTGGAACGGGATACTAATAGCTTTTTCTAATAGAATGATAGTTGTGATGATCAACTGAATATTTACATATCTAATATACTCAGTATCTGAAAAGAGCCAGAAGATGAGGGCTGGAAAAAAAATAAATAGTATTGTACCGAGAACCCCTACCAATACTTGCCCCGCAGCGAACAATAGTTTGGTAGCTTCATATTCCGAAGGGGTTAACTGATAGATTTGGTTTGATAATATTTCACTTCCTAACCCAAGGTACCCACTAATTGAATAGAGCAGGAAGCTCGCGAAGGTGAGGATAATCGTATACTTCCAAGTCCCTTCCATTTTTTCAGCATTTGTCAACTGGTGTCCTATGATGTATGGGTCTTTTAATCCGCGGAACAGCTGTACACGATAGATCATATTCTTCCTCCATAATTTGGCATTTATTGCGATATTCCTACATTATATTTTACTTGATTTGATATTTTTTGGAAACGGAATCGACAAAAAAAGACCACTTCCGACTTGGAGGTGGAAAAAATAGAGACTTGATAATTGTTCGTAAATTTATTACTAACGTGGGTTGGTGCCCCAGTTCAGAAGTTTTTGTTTTAGTTCGTCTTCCATTTGCGCTAGTTCGTGTTCCGCTTGACGGCGCTTGATGCGACCCTCTTGCTGAATGCGAATGGTTTCTTCAAGTGTCTGGATGAGGTTCTCTTGAGTCTTTTTAAGAGTTTCGATGTCGACTAAACCACGCTCGTTTTCTTTTGCTGTTTCGATTGTGTTCGTTTTTAACATTTCAGCGTTCTTGAGTAGTAGCTCGTTTGTTGTTTTTGAGACTTGTTTTTGAGCTTCAACGGCATTTCGCTGCCGAATTAACGTCAGTGCAATCGCTACTTGGTTTTTCCATAATGGAATAGCTGTCATAATGGAAGACTGGATTTTTTCAATCAGTGCTTGGTTTGTGTTTTGAATCAAGCGAATTTGCGGTGCACTTTGCACTGTTATTTCACGACTGAGCTTTAGATCATAAATACGCTTGTCTAGACGGTCAGCAAACTGCATCATGTCGTTTACTTCTTGGAACGCCATTTGATCTTGAGTGGACTCTGCCTTTTGTTTTAGTTTTGGAATGGTAGATTGGTTCAGTTCGTCGAGCTTTAGTTCCCCTGCTGCGATGTATACGTTCAGCGCGTGGAAATACTCTTTGTTGTGTTCGTAAAGTTTTTCTAGAAACACCACATCACTCATAAGTGTGTTTTTTGAGCGCTCTAACTTTACACTGATTCTGTCAATTTGCGCTCCTGTTTTTTGGTATTTCGAGAGCACCTCTTGTAGTGAATTTTGGATTTTCCCAAACATCCTTGAGAACATCGAGCGTTTCTCAGGCTTTAGTTCGTCTGGGTTTACCTCATTGAATTTCTTCATAAGGTCAGAGAGGATCTCCCCCACTTCCCCAATGTCTTCTTTTTTTACATGCTCGATCATTGAGTTCGAAAAAGTCATGAGCTTAGACTGTGCTTGCGTTCCGTACGTGATGATTGCTTGATGGTTTTTCGGGTCAATTTGTTGCGCTAATTGAAATGCCTTCTCCCTGTTTTCCGGTGGGATGACATCAATTAGCTTTAACGGCTTATCTGTTTGTTGCGTAGCTAGGATGGGTTGGTCCTGCGCTGAAATCGGATCAGCAAAGGGATTTCCGAGCAAATCGTCTAACATATTACTGCTAGATGATGCTCGCTGCAATTGCGGCTCATTGTTACGATCTGTCATTTAATTCTCCTACTTTCTTCATTCGGGTCTAGATTCTTCGGTTTGAGGGTAAACTTCTTCACAACATCTAGCTCGAAGTTCAGTTTATCTATATCATTCGATAGGACTTGGTTTAAATCCTCTTCAATCACATGGGAAAGGTCACGAAGAGCACTTTTCGTATCTTGAAGAGAGATAAGTAATTCAGAGTTCTTTTTCGGCTGGCTAGATAGGAACGCATATTTTTCTGCAAGTTCCACCATTGAATCTAAGTGTGAATAATAGAAAGGCTCCGCTTGATAAAAGCGCTTTGGTTCTTTTTTTGTAATGGAGTAGATCTTATTTGCTACTCGAAGTGTATCAAGCTGTTGCTTAAAAGCCGCGACGTCTCTTACTTGGAAAAATGCTTTTCTCAAACGCTGAAGCTTTGGCTTAGCTTCTTTTAGGTTCTTTCTAATGTATACATACTCTTTACGTGAGATGTTATATTTTTTGAATGTTTTTGCCTTAACGATTCCATTGGTGATTAAATAAGCAACTATACCAGCTACAAGTGAGATTGCTGACGCTGTAAGGAACCCATTATTCAAAGCGAAAAAACTTATAAGCCATGTCAAAACAGAAGCTGGAAGGGAGATAAAGAAAAATATAAGCAATGCAATTAAGAAGTTCACTGTAATCGACTCCTGACCTCTCGGGATTTCTATGTTAAGTAATACGAAGGTTTGTAAAAAAGGTTTCATAATTAGGCGATTCTAGGTTTCGGCACCACCTAATTTCCTATATAACCACTATAACCGAAATTTCCTATTTTCAAAATGGACTTCCTCTGTATTTACAACTAGGTCTTGAGACTGATAACTATTTTAATTATCGTCGTGTTTTAGTCTAAGAACAGTAACCCTTACCTGATACAATTAATCTTGATTATTTATCATTAAATAAATATGATTAATTTAGAACCACTATTGAAGCGCCTACTACCGGCCAAGTGTAGGTTGCTTCTCCCCTCTATTTTATCTCTATCTATAATATGAGATTACCTTATACACTTCATTTGTTTACCTTATTTAACTATGGGTTGGGCCCTGAATTTTACTAAATCCTATAATTAAAACCCTCTCTTTTGAGAAGGTTTTTGGATAAAAAGATTCATTACTTAATATTTGATTCTATAAAAGCCTCCCTTAAATATGAAGGAGGCTCCTTTCACATAGTCACCTTCTCATTAAGATAACGTTACTCTGGTACATCAATGACAATGTAACCGTCTGCCTTTAACTTCCTCATTAGTTCTGGGTTCTTAGTATCGATTAACCTAGCTAATCTGACCATCTCAGGTGACTTAACCGGTAGAGGATCTACCTCTACTTTAGCATTCTTCTCTGCAATAGCTCTTAACATAACTTCACCAACTGCAGTTGTATAAACCGCATCTTGAGTTAAACCATAATCTTTTTGGAAAGCTAGAAGTGCTGCCTCCGTATACTGATCGAATAGGTTATCAGTTTTTGTTGTATACTCTAATGTCCTTAGCATTTGGTTAAGTGCTTGAACATTAGGACCTCTTTCTCCTCTAACCAGTTTTCCGTCTGCACTGTCAGCCACCTGACTTGAAGCTGCCTGTGCTACAACTTGTTTTTTCTGGAGATTAAACACTTTTTCTAATCCTGCAACATGTCCTCTTGCAACTGATTCAATCCAAGCAGGATTCTTCATTTTTGCAGTATCGCTTGCATTATCGATAAATCCATTCTCAGTTAATACTGCATCCATATTGGTTTCACGTAGCATATGGAAGTCTGCCTTCTTCATACCTCTGTCAGTCATATTGATTCTTGAGATTATTTCAGAGTGGATAGTACGTTGCATCTGAGCCGTTCTTGAAGAGTTGGATAACTTATTGTAAATAAAATCTTCATACCCGACTCCACCACCAGAATTGACATGAACCGAATAAAGAAAGTCAGCCCCCCATGAATTTGCCGCATTGGTACGTTGGCTTAAGGAAACAGTTGAATCTCCCGTACGACTCATTCTTACAGATACATTGGAATACTCTCCTTCTAGAATGTCTCTAATTTTCAAACCAATTTGTAGTGTCACATTCTTTTCTTGAATACCAAAGCCTACTGCACCAGGGTCGGTTCCACCATGACCAGGATCAATAAATATTTTTACCATTCTTTTCACCCCATATTGTTATTGTTATCCTTTTCCCTTCTTAGTTTTGAGGCAAACTGGGCAATCGCGGAATTATCTATTTATTAATCCTTGATCTTGCAAAGCAATTGCGCTGTTTCATCTTCCTAAACAAAAAAACACCTACAATAATAGGTGTTTAACTTATCTTCTTACTTTGTAGTAACTCTAATAGATGTCGTTGTCCAATTTCATCAGCACGACTAGACACTTTCATTAGACCCAAATAAAAACTAAAACCTAAAAACCATATCACAAATGCAAAAAGTATCCACATCTCTTTTCCTCCTCGTTCGGTAACTGGCTGGCATAGAACTTGTCCTTAGCCCCTTTAGTTTTGCGCCACCATTTTTCAATGATTTTGCCGCTTATCGTCGATTCTAGATGTCAATTTTATTTTAAGATAGTTAGGTCTAAAGTCAATGAGTCTAAAGTCTTACAAAATTATAAAGTTATACTTAATAATATGACTTTCCACCAATTGTCGGACTTTGTAGAAGTTTTGGTTGTTTATCTATATTTCATAGGTGGTAAATAAGGAGTACTTGAAACCTAGGTTGAAGTGACAAATACTAAGGAGTGGTCTTATGAAGATTAAGGTCAAAAGCTGGAAGATGCTTACTGCTCAAGACAAAATCTTTATTTTAAAAGCCATCAGCTTTCGGTCACAGGCAATGTCTTCAAGTAATACCTCGGATTAATAAACCACCGATTTCTTTAAACCTTTTATCCACTATGCTAGTAAGCCTGTAAATATTCCATCTTTTCAGCAATATTTTGTGAACTTTATTAACATATGTCCCACTGCATGAATATACATACTATTGAAAGGAGGGATTTATGTTGAATAGTTATCCTTTATTATTCTTAGCTGCTATGCTTGCTGGTTTTGGATTGTTACGCGTTCCTGTAAGCGGTTTCCTAACGCCTCTTGATCCACTAATTGATGGCATTGGAGTTTTAACTGTCCTTATCTTTGCTTTAGCTCTTATCTATCATGGATTAATGTTTTTAGCAGGAAAGAAAAAATTTTAATCGTTATTCTAACCAGGCTCATTTGGGTCTGGTTTTTAGTTTTCACAGGAAAAATGTATTCATAATTTCTCCATTTGGAATTAAAATGGAATAGTACATAATTTCCAGGAGGATGATGGAGTTGTTTAAAAAAATTGCTGCTGACGCATTAGGTTTATCTGATATTGGAAAGATTATTGATCCAAAGGATTTTGACAAGACAGATGCTGACGATTACGTCATGCATGAGGACAATGAAAGAATTTATTTTTTAATCAAGACCAAAGCTGATGAATATTGCTTTACAAATTTGGCATTGATTCATGTGGATGGCCAAAGCGCTGCGTCCTCTAAACGCACGCTATATCGTTATCCATATTCTCAGCACAAGATTTCAAATGTTACTTTGGAAACAGCAGGAAAGCTTGACATGGATGTGGAGATTAAGTTCAGATTAGGAGACGTCCAATTTGATATTGACGTTCAAAAGGATCAAATTGAAAAGCTAAAGGATTTGTATAAGGCGTTACTACGAATCTCTGAGACTACTCTTGAGAATTCACTTGTGACTAGCTTGGCGAACGAAAGTCTGGAGAAGGCTGTTGCTATCCTGCAAAACTCTCGTACAGAGGAATTGAAGCTTTCTGAGCAGTACAAGGAATTAACAGAGTTTGGTTTCAACTGGTTAACTTCAATTCGTGAACAGTATCATGAGAAAGACTTTGGTGCTGTTTTCGAGAAGTATATTAACAACTAAAATATTATAAATACGATTTAAGATCGAGGAGAGCTCATTGAGCCTCCTCATTCTTCATTATTTCGGTAGTTAATGAACAACAGCGTCTGATACTGCTTGGTTTCCTCCAAGTATCGTTAATCTATGAATATACTATTGAAACATTAAAGTTTGTGTAGCGGTTGGTACTTTATTTTTTTCAACCAAAAGCAAACCGGAATTTTTTTCCACCAGAACGGAACCGGTTAGTGCATCAGGTTATAGAACACACCTGGACTTGAACAAGCAGTTAGACTTATTATGATTTTTCCTGATTTTTGTAAATGTTTTTTTATAATCATCGATTAAAGTCCTTGATCAAAAAAAGAGTTGTACCCAAAAATAGGTTACTACTCTTTATAGATCAACCTTTTCATATTTTTATCTTTCAATATCAAAGCACCAAAGTGTACCCTCTCTTATTACATATTCATTGTAGATTTCCCCATCGTAAGAAGGTACCTTTTTTATCTCAATTAAGTTTTTAAAAAGGGAGTTCTTTTCTTCAGTCTCTAGAGAGTTTAATTCTTCTTCTAACCAAATCGAACAAGAGTAGTATGGTTCTAGACGAAAAGGCAGCTCTTTTAACCAAATAGGGCTATTAACTGCATCTTCACACTTGATAAATCTTTCTTTGTACTCTTTCATCTGGTCTTCTATAGTGATCATAATTTGAGAATCAAATATATTATCTTCACTTATGTGTAATCTCATATAATAATGATTTAGGTTTAAGTTTGCTTGCTCTTTCCAACTAGCTAATACTTCAGTTAATACAACGCATATCTCCTTTTTATACCATGATGGGATTTTTTCTACTTCTAGATTATTAAAAAGTTTTATATAATCCACATGATTAACTCTTAAGAATTCAAGATCAAAATCGATATGTTCTTCCTTCCAGTTTTGTAATCTTCGTAATTTGCTTTTCCAACCTCTTATTTTTTTCAAAGAATCACCCCAAATACTCTAAATTATAATTTGATACTTCTTCCTTTAACAGCTGCTTTATACATTTCACCTGTTAAAGGATCCATACTTCCTAAGTGTACGCCTTTATGATCATAGACTTCAATATCGTTATGGGTGTGATCCCATTCGTAATATCTTTTTTTCTTACCACTTCCGGTAGTCTTGGTTTTCCCCTTATATGTATTGAATCCTTTCCAAACTGGACTATCAGACTTCGTAATTTTCTTTGCCACTTCTTTCAAAGCCTTTTTTCCAAAATGCTGTATTGCTTTCTGAACTCCCCACCTTGCTATAAAGGCGACAACAACACCAACTGCAGGTAATATGGAGGCTGAAATTTCCGTTGAGTCATACTTAATTTCTTCGCCAGTTTCTTTATCTATAAAGATAGCCTTAAACTTCTCTTCATCGGATTCAATGACAGTAACATTAAAATTAACATCTGTTGTTTCTCCGTATTCGTCAGTAAAAGTACCAAGTACTTCAATCTCTTCCGTATCAGTATCCAAATAAACATCAGCTTCTACTTCAAATTCTTCTGTTTCTAACTCACTTGTTACAATAATTTCTTCGTTAGTATCTTCTACTTCCAGATTTAATTCTTCCTCTATGTCTATATCAGTTTCTTCTTCTATGGAGCTATCTATCTCTTGCTCTAATGAACTATCAATCAAGATCTCTTCTTGATTAATGTCTTGATTAGATAATGAGTTAGCATGGCCTAAATTAGGAAAAAAACTTAATACCATTGCAGTAATAATAAATTTAATTAACAATTTTTTCATTTTCAATCACTCCTCTATAAGTTGTGGTATTCCGTAACCATATTCCTTTTTCTCACCTAAGTGTTTAGACTGTTTTATTAATTTTTCTTTCATCATTTCACTATTTATTTTCTCATTTGTTCTACATAGTATCGTGGCGATAACTCCTGTTACATAGGCTGTAGAGAAGGATGTACCAGAAAATAGAGAATAACCTCCGATATGATCAGTAGATAAAACATTTACACCAGGAGCTATGAAATCAATTTTTCCTTTAGCAGCAGAACTAGCTCTCTTTACATTCTCATTAAGAGCTGAAATTGAAAATACATCATTGAACTTTGCTGGGTAGTCTACATTTAAACCATATGTATTGCCAGCTGAAGCTACAATTATTATATTTTCGGAAAGTGCGCTTTTAATTAGTTCCTTAAGTTCTCTTGAATCTGATTGCAATCCAAAGCTAATATTTAAGATATCAACCTTTTGCTCAATTGCCCATTTGATACCTTTAATTAGTTGCTCCATACTTCCTTTTCCTGAATTATCTAAAACCTTTACATCATAAATCTCAACATTTTGAGTAATACCAACTATTCCATAATTGTTATTGTTAGCACTAATAATACCTGCAACAGCAGTCCCATGCCCAAATTCATCTGTGATAGTTACACCATCAGTAAAAGTATTGTATTCTTTAACAACTTTTCCTTTTAAATCTTCATGTTGCTTGTTAATCCCACTATCTAAGATAGCAATCTTGACCTTTTTATCCACGATGTTAGTATCCACACCTACTAACTCGTGACCCCAAGTCAAAATTTGGTTCTGATTATCTTCCAATCTCTCTAAATCATTCTTAAAATTCCCATCATCTATTTGTGTCCTATTATTAGATTTGTCATCAGTATCTGTTTTAGGTTGAGCAAGAAAGGAAAACAAACTAAGTATTAAAATTAGTAGAAGCAATAGAACAATAGAATAAATTTTTTTTATAATTGATCACCCCCCAATTTATGATTATATTTGTTAATTATGGTAATTAAAAGTATTAAAGTAAATATATTACATAATTTTTCTACCTTTGTGGCAAAAACTAATAATCCCCTTAAAGAACTGGTCTCATTGAAATATAAAAAAAGCCAACCTATTATCGTAGGGAATACAGCCCCTTTAATAGATTAGCTTTTAAATACTATAATACTGGCATGGTATTAAGTTTTCTTAGTTCTTCCTCGCATAAATAATATACCGTTCAGGGGCATCTCCAATATACCCAAACGGATAACAAGTTGTGAGTATAAGCTCCTCTTCCTGATTCTGCAAGGTGATAATGCTTGTGTCGTCAGCTTCAACAATTTTAGTATTCACAATCTCATACGAGGCATCTCCATATGGCATTTTCATCACTAGCTCATCACCAAGCTCGAGTTCCCCTACACGCTTGAATACCGTGTCACGGTGTCCAGATAAGACGATTTGCCCACCTTGATCAGGATAGAATGATCCCTTGTAGTGTCCCACTCCTTTGGCGAGTTCATCTGGGTCAGTTCCTTCGACGATCGCTAACTCGGACTCTATTTTTGGTAATGATAGGAGCCCTACCACTTCCCCAGTAATAGGATTGTAGTTTTCCTCATCAATTTTTTGTGAAGATGCTTTTTCCACCATTCCTTTAGCATCTTTCAACGATTTCTCTGCTTGTATATTTGAATGCCAAATCTGATAACCTGCATATCCAGTTATCCCTACACCTAAGAGAATGAAAAGATAAATGATATACTTAATCCTGTCCAATCCCCCTTAAAGATGTTCATCATCATTATAGCAATCTATTGAAAAAAAAGGGAAATCTCTCATTTAGAGGTCCCCAAGCTTGTAGTGGTATTATAGTGCCTGATGTGCCAGCATAAGTGCTCCGGTAATCCCGGCATCGTCCCCGAGACCTGGCCGAACAACGTAGCTTGAAAGGTCCGGTAATGAAACATACCCATTTATAAGCTCTGGTAAATATTTATAGATGGAAGTGTATACTTGTTCTTGATGACTTACGCCTCCTCCAAGGATAATTTTCTTCGGAGAAAGAATCAAAATGTATTGCATAATCGATTGGGCTAGATAATACCCTTCCAAATCCCATACTTCAGTTCGCTCAACCAACTCGGCACCTTTTGCGCCCCATCGCTCTTCTATTGCCGGACCGGATGCAAGACCCTCCAAACAATCGTGATGATACGGACACTTCCCCTGATACGAGTCATCCGAATGGCGTCGCACCAGAATATGGCCCATTTCAGGATGAGAAAGCCCCTGCAGCAGTTGGCCCTGAACAATTGCCCCAGCCCCAATACCTGTCCCGACCGTTATGTACAAACAGCTATCCAGCCCTTTTGCCGCACCAAAAGTCGCCTCCCCCAATGCAGCAGCATTAACATCGGTATTAAATCCGACAGGAACATCGAACGTATCCTTCAAGGCTTGGACAAACGGATAATTTCTCCAACCCGTTTTAGGTGTAGATGTAATATAGCCATAGGTTGGACTGTCCTGGTTGACATCAATCGGACCGAACGAGCCAATTCCTATTGCATCCACCTGATATTTTCGGAAAAACTCTACAACCCTAGGGATGGTTTCCTCTGGAACTGTGGTGGGAATCTGAATTCTCTCGACAATATTCCCTTTCTCATCTCCTACTGCACAAACAAACTTAGTTCCTCCGGCTTCAATAGCAGCTAACATATTATTCCTCCTAATATTGTGTTTTTAGAATAATGAGATTAAGCATTTTCTAGAAATTAATTACCTTTGGGTAACACATCGCTCTTAAATGAAAGCGTATCATAAAAGGATTAATTTTTGCTAAAATTCTGCAGTTGAACCAACATAGCAACAAGCTGCTCAATTTTTTCTCTTATACCAAGTCAAAATATTTTAAGGTTCCCATTTAACAAAATGGTCATAGTGAAAAGGGAATCCCTCAACATGAGGGACTCCCTTACTCTAAAAATCTAGTTCCTTCTCAATCTACCTCTTTTGCTAACACCCAACAGGGTCAACCCCATAAAGAGTAGCGCCACTCCTAGCAACAATACGTTAAATAGATTGGTTGCTGTGTTTGGCAATGCCTTACCTGCTTTCGGCGCTGACGCTACCTTAGTTACATCCTTATTAAAAACTGCAAACGTACTAAAGTGGGTTGTTAGTACACTTACTTGCCCGTTTTTGTACTCGGAACCAGGGACAAGCTCCCATCTATCCGCCTCTTCATTATAATAGTAGACTTCTAGACCTTCTGGGTTAGACTGTTTTCCTACATTAAAGGTAATCGTGATTGGTGAGCTGAACTTCGTGTACTTTTTGCCATTTTCATCGTAAATGTTAAAGTCGTACACTTCACTTACCGCACCCTCTACCTTTTTCATTTGCTTCATTTCAATTTTTACTGCGCCGTTCGGAAGGATGGAAGCTGGGATTGTCAGGAGTGCTTCCCCATTTGCAAAAACTACCTTAGCTCCTTTTTCCTTTAGCTCTTTAATTTGCTCAGCAGTAAAGCTTACTGTTGCATTCTCTTCTTTCACTTCAACGGTGATTGTACCGTTTTGAACCACTTGTGTAACTTCAGCGTCTGTAACCGTTGCTACTCCATTTTTCACAATTGGCTTTGTTACTACGTTGTTTTGGCCTGGGTTGTTTGGCTTTCCTGGGTTGCCAGGAACAGTTGGATTGCCTGGATTATTCGGTGTTCCAGGGTTGTTTCCACCATTTCCTGGATTGCCCGGTGTTCCTGGATTATTGCCTCCGTTTCCTGGATTGCCCGGTGTTCCTGGATTATTACCTCCATTTCCAGGGTTACCTGGATTATTTCCACCATCGTCTGGATCTCCTGGCTCTTCTCCATCCCCCGGCTCACCAGTAGAATTCGCAGCCGCTAATACAAACGTTCCACCCGCATCACGAGCTGCAAGATCCACAGTAACATCCTTCGCATCAGAAACGGTATAGCTCACTCCACTATACTCATCCACCAGCACCATGCCTGGTTCAAAGTCCACCGCAAACGTGACCTTCTTCGCTTCTGTGGCTGTGTTTAATCCCACATATACTTTCTTTCCAAGGTACTCACGCTTCGTAATGGAGTACTTCTCCGCATTTCCACCAGCAACCATCATTCGTGTACCCTTCGAGAAGATCTTCGAGTAATCGCCACGAATGTTTAATAGCTTCGCATAGTGGTCGTGCAACTTAACGGCTGTTTCGTCTCCGCTTTCAAGCTTTTCCCATGGCATAGAATCACGGTTTTGTGCAAATGCTGATACGACGCCATTGCTAGATTCCCAGCTCGATTTGCCGGAGTTACCAAGCTCTTCTCCGTAGTAAATCACTGGTTGACCTTTGGACGTAATTTGCAGGGCTGCAGCGACCATCAGCTTGCCAACATCGCCACCCACATACTCAGACAAGAAGCCGTCCTGGTCATGCGAGCTTAAGAATTGTCCAAGCGTCGCGGTGTTGTCGATACGAGCATCACGCTCGACTAAATACGACTCGACTCCGCTAATATCACCGTTCACAAAGTTCTTTGCTTTTTCTTTAAAATCAAAGTCAAGCAACGAGTCCATTTGTCCTGAACGTAGGTAGCCTCCGTCAATTGTGACATTTGCTCCCCAATACTCGCCGATCATTTTGAAGCTCGGGCTGATTTCAGTTAGCGCATTTTTGAACGCCATCCAAGTGGTTTCTTCGACGTGCTTCACTGTATCAACACGGAAGAAGTCGATGGTTTCTCCGCTATCGGTTCTAGCTTTTTCCAACCAAGCGGTTTGCCACTCGATGATCTTCGCTCGAACAGCTGGGTCTTCGGTTTTGAAATCAGGAAGTCCGTCTAGCTCGCCACGAACCGTTGGATCCTCCATCGTCGTACGAAGCATATCCTTCAATGCCGCTTGCTCTTCAGCAGTTGGAAGACCTGCTTCGCCCTGCCAGTTCGGTTCAATTCCGTCCATTCCATAACCTGCATGGTTCAATACGACATCGACCATGATTTTCATGCCTTTGTCATGTGCTTTTTCAATAAGCTCTTTGAACGTTTCCATGTCTCCGAGCGTTTCATCTAAAGACGTGAAATCCTTCGCCCAGTAGCCATGATACGCGTATTGCTTTGCTTCTAAGCCTTCGCTCGTATTAAAATCGACACCTTTATTGAAATCGATATTATCCACGATTGGTGAGATCCAAATCGTGTTGATTCCTAGATCATCCAAATAATCGAGGTTATTGATGATTCCTCGGAAGTCCCCACCATGGTACGCTTCACTGTGGTCTGGATCATATCCAGTTGGATTGTTGCTTGTGTCTCCATCCTTGAAACGGTCTGTGAGCATGAAGTAAATTCGTGCTTCATCCCAATCAAAGTCAAGATCTCCTTGGTACGTGCGTGGTGCGACTTCCACCGGAACCGTTTGATTGTGACGGTTTCCGAATTCGTCCACCGCGGTTACCGTCAGATTCTTGATTCCTGCGGCAACCGAATCCTTCACTCCGATCGTGACCGCTTGAAGCTGCGGGTCAATCATGAGCTTGGATTTTCCACCAAGTGGCGTTGCATCCACGTACATTTCTTTAAAATTGACCTCTTCTTCTGTTGTCACATTGATCTTTAATACTGCATTTTCGTTATGCGTAATTTTCCCTGGTGATACCTGACCTTCTATTGTCACCTTTGGCACGGTATATACAATCACCGATTTGCCATCGACCGTGTTTTTCGGGTCGGTCACCTCGGTTGTTTCTCCATCCTTTGTGACAAGGAAGCTGTACTCGTATGTGCCTGGGTCAAGATTTTGCAATGTGTAGTAAAAGTACTCATTCTTCTCGTCATATGTCATCACATATTCCTGAGCTCCGACTTTCACCTTCACACCTTCAATCGTGTGCATCGCATCGTTTTGATACAACTCTTCATCACGATAATAGAATGTCACATTTCCATCTTCTAACACTGGTCCTTTGACTGCTGGTACAACGGTTTGGCCCGCTACTCCTGTGACCACCGTTACCTTTGTGATCACTTCATCGCGGTCAATTTTCACGACATGGTCGTCACTGTCCGGTGAAATTTTCGCTGTTGCCCAGTCCGTTCCTTTTCGGATGAGGAAACCGATGGACTCCGTTGTTGGTGCAATTTCGATATTCGCAATCGCTGTGTCCCCGTTGATTTCTGTAAAGTCGATTTGGTCGTTCTTCACGCCTGTATTCCATACCCAAATATTCCAGTCGGTGAAATCCTTATCTGGTCTTACGTATTTCACGCGAACATAGCGTTTCACGTTTTTCTTTACCGTTAAGGCAAGTGTTGCTTCTGCGTCACCTGCTTTTGCTTTGATCGTTGCGGTTCCTGGCTTTAAGCCCGATACCTTGCCCGTTCCATCCACGATTGCTATTGCTTGATCAGATGATGTCCATGTAACCTTTGCGCCAAGCATTTCTTGGTTGAACTGGTCACGAACTAACGCGGATAGCTGAGCTGTGTAGGTTTCGTAGACGGATTGATCGCCTGAAATCGTGATACTCTTCGGTGCGAGTGTAGCCACTGTCACTTCAATTTCCGCCTTCACCTCACCCACTGTGGCAACAATCGTTGCTGACCCATTTTTCACAGAGGAGACTTTCCCACCATCCACTGTTGCTACTTCTGGATTGGAAGACGTCCATGTGATGTTCTGGTCGAGCATGATGCGACCCTTTTGGTCTTTCACGTAAGCGGTGATCGTTTTCGTTGTGCCTGGGTTGATCGCAAAGCTTGTTGTGTTCGTTTCGATGCTTGTGGCGGTTGGTGTGTATTCACCTTCTGCCTCATCGTACAGCACCATCATCGATAATGGAGCGACGGTTGCTTGAGCCCCATTGATCGTGCGAAGCGTTTCGACACCGGCTGCTTGGTCGTCGACTACCACATTCCAGGATGTGCTAGATGGGAGGCTAACTTCCTTCGCTGCGTTGTTGGCGTTGTAAATCACGACGATGTTTTTCCATGAATCATTGTTCGCATAGTTTTTCAACTGAAACGCGACGATATTGTCTTCGGTTTTGTACACTTGCAGATTTTGTTCAATGGCTGCTTTTGTATTCATTTTAAACGCTGGGTGAGCTTTACGTAGCTCGATCAAGCCTTGGTAATAATCGAACACTGGCTTGTATTGGTCCTTCAGCTCCCAACGAATTTGGTTGATGCTGTCTGGACTCTTATAGCTATTGTGGTTACCGTATTTACTTCTCAGCATCTCTTCCCCTGCATGGAGGAAAGGAATTCCTTGTGAGGTAAGCACGATACCATTTGCTAGGAGACTGCGTTTTACCCATTCATTTTGAAGGGCATTGTCCTCGGTGATGATCGCATGCGGATCTGTCGTGATATCCTGGTGCGCGACCTTCATCATTTTATCCCATAGGTTCAAATTGTCATGTGCGGTCACGTAGTTGATGCTTTCAGATGGACGGTTCGTAAAGTCGGTGATCGAACCAATCACACCCTTTGCAACGTCCGCTTCCTTTCCAGTTGCGCCTGTTGCGAAACCAGTAGACGCGTCATCACTTCCGCCTTTAATCGCGCCACGGATATTGTCGTTAAATACTGCATAGCCTTGGTCTTTCTGTGTTCCTTTGAAGTTTTGTAAGGAAGCATCTAAGCTTGTGGATCCACCAGTCCATGGCTCGCCATAAATCAGAATGCTCGGATCAACCTCTTCTTTTAGCTCCTTCGTTAGTTCGCTCATCGTTTGACGGTCGATTAAGCCCATCAGGTCAAAGCGGAAGCCGTCGACTCCATATTCGGATGCCCAATATTTCACGGAGTCTTTGATGTACTTACGAACCATCGGTCTTTCGGAAGCGACTTCGTTTCCTGTGCCCGAACCGTTCGTAATTTTCCCCGCATCGTCCGTACGGTAGTAGTAGCCCGGAACGATTTTATCAAACGGAGAACCGCCAGAAAGCTGGGTCGCTTCAGGGATGTACGTGTGATTGTACACCACGTCCATCACGACGCGAATGCCTTTATCGTGCATGGCTTGAACCATTTCCTTGAACTCGGTCACACGTGACGTTGGATCCGCTGGGTCGGTGGCGTACGATCCTTCTGGTACGTTGAAGTGGATCGGGTCATAACCCCAGTTGAACTTTGGATCAGTTGAGTTCGGGTCATTCACTGTTCGTTCGTTCACGGAACCGAAGTCATAGACTGGTAGTAAGTGAACATGAGTCACTCCTAATTCCTTTAGTGAGTCTAAGCCCGTTTTGACGCCATTTGGCCCCGTGGTGTTCGACTCGGTGAATGCCTTGTACTTCCCTTTATTGGTCATGCCTGAATTTTCATCTATGGAAAAATCGCGCACGTGCAGCTCGTATAGAATTGCATCAGTTGGCGACACAAACGCTGGTTTGGCTTCCGGATTAAAATTGGCCGGGTCGGTATCATCCAGGTTGATGATCGCTGTCCGTTGACCGTTCGGCGAAGTGGAGCGGGCATACGGGTCAACCGCATAGTTGGTTGTTCCGTCGGCAAACTCGACTTTGTACATATAGAATTTTCCGTCTTGATCACCGTTTAGGGTGAGTGACCACACGCCGTTTGTGGCACGAGTCATTGGAGTTTCTGTACCGTTTGTGTGATCAGTGACAAATGCACCTTCGTAAGTCCCTTGGTCGTTATAGATGGCAACGCTTACTTTTTGAGCCGTTGGTGCCCACAGCTTGAACGTTGTTTCGGATGGTGAGTATGTGTAGCCTAAGTCTTTTCCATCATAGTAAAATTGGTCGTCGTTTAGGACGTTACGCATCGTTACCTTTGTCGGTTGGTAACCGGTTGCGGTCACTTGGTATTGATTTCTTACGTCGATTTGTGAAGGGTCTGTGATGGTTAGCTTCACTTTCGTGTCACTTAGCTTTGTTGTGGTTGTTGGAATTTCTTTGTTGGCTTCAACATCAGTTAGTGTGAACGTTGTATCGTCGGCCAGCTTTTTGTTAACTGAAACGGTGATGCTGTTTTTTGCATCCATTAATGCCGCTTGAACAGCTGCCGTTAAGTCTGGCTTGGTGTAGCTCACTTCGGCTTGGTCTTGAGTCAACCAAACTTCAACAGAGTCTCCGTCTTTGATTTCGATTTTTCGTGTAACATCTTGTGTTGTCCAGTTTCCTGGTCTTGTGATGATGTTGATGGAGCTTGAAGAGAACTCGTATGTTGCTTGGGCAAATCCGTCTTGTGTTGTGGTGAATGGATAAGCCGCTCCGTCTTTTCCGTCCTCCCAAATCCACATATCCCAATTGTTTTGGGCACCGTCAAAACGGTAGTAATTGATGGTATAAGAATAAGTAGTGCTAAGGATTTGAATCGTTTTTTCTGCCGTTTTGCCGTCGAGTGTTGCTTGGACGGTGATGCTGTCGTTCGGTTGAACCGTGTACGTGTCAGCAATCGTTAAGCTGTTGGTGGATAACGTGATTCCATCCCTACCATCCTTCAGGTTCCATTGCGGAGTCACGTCAGACTGTTCTCCCTTTTCGTTAAGTGCTTTCGCAGAGAGAGTGACCGTTTGGCCTTTTTTCGTTGTGGCTGGAGCGTTGATGATTAGACCTGGTGCATGAACGACAGAGTTTCCGTTCGCTTGATTCGGGTTGCTTGGGTCGGTGATCCAGTTGCTTTCTCCGATGATGAACTTGTATTCGTAGGTTCCTGGAGCAAGCTCTGTGTTGAGCTGCCAAACACCTTCAGCATTTTTCGTCATTTCTTTTGCGTTGTCAGCCCAGCTCGTAAAGCTGCCTGCGACACGCACTCGGTCAGCCTCACCTAAGTACTGGAAGGTAACCGTTCCATCATCGTTGATGACCGGGCTTGTCGCTGTAGCTGGTGGCGAACCGATACGGAAAGTCGAATTATCCCCCGCTTTCGGGTTGGTGTTCAATGGATCCGCCGTGCTTTGATCCCAGCTTTTGTTGTTTAGTAGAAACTTATATTCATAGTTTCCTTCCGCTAGGGTTGGTAGGGTTGCGGTAAACACACCGTTTTCTAAGGTCATTGGGGTCGCTGTCTCAAGCGTCCAGTTATTATGGGTACCAATGACATACGCGGCTGTTTCCCCTTGGCTTACATAGTTAAAGGTAACGCTGTTGTCTTCATGGATGATCGGGCTCGCTGGAGTGGTTTCGGCATTTGCTCTCGTATACAATCCACTTCCTGAAACTAGCTGAAGTAGAAGTGCAAAAACCATCACTATCGAGAACGCCCTCATGTTCTTCCTACTCAATCGCTTCTCCTCCTATTCTGTTTACGGGTGATGCTGACTGGCTGTGAATCATGATGTTGTTTGGTGGTAAAGGTGGTACCTTATGTAACCTCTTGTTGCTATGGGGTGCAGGTGGTTTTGTGCAATCGATTGCACAAAAGGTGAAAAAAGAGAAAATAGTTTAGCTGACGCCCTGTGCAACAAGTTGCGCAAGCGCTTTCACAAACTACTAACCTAATAATATCACCCCCCTAGGGTGTCTGTCACCACAAAAAGACAAAATCGTACAATTTGTCCACGAGCGGTGTCTGTCACCCTTCGTGGACAGTTATGGTGGTTTTGTACGCGTGGGGTGGACAGTCTATTTCCTTACTTATTCTAGTTGTTTATTTAGAGAACCTAAAGGAATACATAGTGTTTCTCCGGAGGAATAAATTACAACGATTGGCAAAAATCTCTAGATACACTTTGTTTATTTACCGCTTCTGTGTAAGCGATTACAATACTATTTACAAGTACTTGTCAGTTTTCACCAACGCCTACATACCTGAATTTCTGAATCTTCAGTTATTTGGTTATCCGTGGACATACGAACATATGAAGTATTTATTTATCGCATCCAGAAAAACAGAAGAGTTTTCACCTATTAAATATTTTTAGATCGATCTTAGAACGTGAGTTAAAGACGAACATAGGGGGAAAGAGGATGAGTAAATTTAATAGCTTCTTAGAAACAAAAGTAATGCCTGTGGCAGGTAGATTGGCTGCCCAGCGGCATCTTGGTGCACTACGAGACGGTATAATTCTAGCCATGCCGTTGATTATTATTGGTTCTCTTTTCTTAATCATTGCTAACTTCCCGATTACCGCTTGGACTAACTATCTAGCAGAACACCCTACCATTAAAACTAGCCTCTTATATCCATACCGCGGGACCTTCGAGATCATGGGGCTCGTCGCTACATTTGGGGTCGCATACCGCTTATCTGAAAGCTATAAGCTCGATGCACTGGCTGGGGCTGCCATTTCACTTGCTGCCTACTTTGTTGTATCCCCTTTTACTAGCTATGTGATTGGACAAGATCCAAATACTGGTGCAGATATCTTGGAAAATGCTTATAATACCGGACTTTTTACAAGTAAAGGCTTATTCGTTGGAATGGTCATTGCCATCCTATCAACCGAAATTTATCGAAAAATTACTCAAATGAATATTGTCATTAAGTTACCAGATGGAGTACCTCCTGCTGTTTCAAGATCCTTCTCTGCCTTAATACCGGCGTTTGTAGCCGTTGTTGTAGCATGGGGATTACGCTTGCTTGTAGAAAACATCGGTGACTTCGGCAGCATTCACAATGTTGTATCCGTCCTCTTGCAGCAGCCACTAACCAGCCTTGGCACAAGCTTGGTTGGAACGATTATTGTATTTATACTTATTCAAATGTTATGGTGCTTAGGTTTACACGGAGCAAACATCGTTAACGCAGTTATATTACCGGTTTGGTTAACATTGACACAAGAAAATGCGATGTCACTTGAAGCTGGCGAACCTGTAAAAAATATTGTTACAAACGAGTTTAATGATATTGTCTTTATCGGGGGATCCGGTACTACTCTCTCTTTAGTATTGGCCATGGTATTTTTCGCAAGAAGTCAGCAGATGAAGCAATTAGGGCGCCTTGGTATTGGACCTGGAATCTTTAATATTAATGAACCTGTTACTTTTGGTATGCCAATCGTTCTGAATCCAATTATGATGATTCCATTTATCTTAGCTCCTGTTGCTGCAGTTATTATGACGTTTGTTTCCATGGATTTAGGATTAGTAGCAAAACCAATCGGTGTCGTAACTCCGTTTACCATGCCTCCTATCCTAAACGGTTATATCATCACAGGCAGTATCTCAGGTGCGATTCTTCAATTGGCTATCATCGTTGTATCATTCTTTATCTACTTCCCATTCTTTAAAATGTGGGACACACAGAAGCTTGCAGAAGAGAAAGGTGCAGCTACGAATACTTCATCTACAGATAACACAGTAAATATGTAATGGTGCTGTGGTGACAGACACCCTAAAAAAACAAATTGGCTTGTTTTGTCCACGAGCGGTGTCTGTCACCCTTCGTGGACAGTTTTACTCATTTTGTACGTGTGGAATGGACACTGTCATTAAAAAAGGATTGGCTCTGAAGTAGCCAATCCTTTTTGCATATCATTATTAATTTACTTTAACTAATTTCTCTTCAACCACCTGCCCATCAATCCCCAACAGCGCAAAACTATAAAAAATCGATGGCATACAACCGCTCTATTTCTTTTGATCCATAATTCTCTTTTTGCATCAAAAACTCTAGATAGTTTTCTTGCTTTGGTTCGGGAAAATAGGAGAGGATTTGTTCTTTTGTTACAAGGGGATTGGGTTCGTTAAACATGTACGCGCGGAAACTGCTCCAAGGGTAGGTTTCTAGGGATTCAACCATACCAGCAGTTAAGGGGTTTCTGTGAATATAACGGCTAAGATCTAGTTCATGTTCAGGGGAATCAATTATGTCGTGGAAATATCTCTTTTCGAATACATGTCCGGAGAAGTCATATTTGAGGTTAAAGTATCTGGCGTATTTGCTGTGAAGGTACTTGATGATAGGACCAGGCGGGGTTTTCGAGGTTTCAAGCTGAAGATGAATATGATTGGACATAAGGCAGTAGGCGTGAATGTTGAATTCATATCTTTCCTTTGCTTCTAACATTATATTTAAGTATTTCCTTCGATCTGGAACATCATAAAACAAGGGTTCCTTCCTGATTCCTCTACTAGTGAGATGATACTTCGCACCCGGAAACCAAGTACGTGCACGTCTTGCCATATGTGAGCCTCCTTTAATTTGAATATAATAACGTGTTGCGTTTGTTGAGAGAGATTTGTAGGTTTTAGAAATCGGGGTAAGTGGGGGTTCTTGTATTATACTACTCTCTAAGCCACCGATAAATAGAGTTTGAAGTTTACCTCATACAAATAATAATAAATATGGCAACCTCCCTCCCCCTACCAACTGTCCACTTCAGAAGGACAAAAAGACCAATTCTGTCCACAAAGGGTGACAGACACCCTAAAAAGACAGATTACCCATATTTGTCCACGGACGGTGTCTGTCACCACAAGATGTGGCATATACTATATAAACAATCTCCATGTCTTCACCTCCCACTTACAAATAAAAAAGAGGACTGAATTAGTCCCCTGTCTCTATATTGTAATAGCAATGTTATAATTCTTAATCAGATTGTAACCAGCCTATAATAACATTCCTCTATTATTGTCCTAAGGTATTTAACAATAGAGGAGTTAATATATATGGGTAAATTAA
Organism: Bacillus sp. Y1; assembly: GCF_003586445.1. Classification (NCBI taxonomy): domain Bacteria; kingdom Bacillati; phylum Bacillota; class Bacilli; order Caryophanales; family Bacillaceae; genus Bacillus; species Bacillus sp. Y1. The sequence goes on from NZ_CP030028.1 coordinate 4,757,762, forward strand.
AAGCTATCCTGTGTTTTATCAGGAGATATCATAAATACAGCTACTATACAAGTGAATGTGTTTTATGTGGGAAGAAAAGATAATGCATATTAAACCCCGATATCCATTAATGATATTGGGGTTTATTGTTTGGAAAAGCGGGGTAAGGGGGGCTAGTATTATACTACTCTCTCATCTACCAATAAATAGAATCAGCTGTTTACCTTATACAAATCATAATAAATATGACAACCACACTCTCCTACTCACTGTCCACCCCAGAAATACAAAAAGGCCAAAACTGTACACGAAGGGTGTCAGACACCCTAAAAAGACAGATTGGCCTTATTTGTCTACGGAGGGTGTCTGTCACCGCAAGATCACCGTAAGATGTAGACTCTTGTTTCGTATGGTTGTAGGTTGAACTCTTTGTGGAGCTTCCTGTCAGCTCCTTCATAGTTGGCCAAAACTAATTCAAAGTCTCCTAGTTTTCCTCCAGAATTAACTACAGAACTTCCCGGCACTCTGAATCTCGTCACGTCTTCGCTGAAGTTATTCACCACAAGCGCCACCTTTTTCCCCCATTTGCGTGTATACGCAAACAGTTTCGGATGATTCTTCAGCAGTAACTCATACGTACCGTACACGAACACAGGCTGGTCCTTTCTCAATCGGATCAACTGCTTATAAAAGCTCAAGATCGAATCCGGATCGTCCAGCTGTGCTTCCACATTGATATCCACATAATTCGGGTTCACTCCAAGCCATGTAGAATCTCCGCTCGTGAATCCAGCCTTATCCGATGAAGCATTCCACTGCATCGGCGTGCGCGAGTTGTCTCGGCATTGCTTCCAGATGAGCTGCATGAGCTCCTCATGCGAGCGACCCTTCTCACATTCCACCCTATAATAATTTACCATTCCCACATCGTTGTAATCCTCAATCGACGGGAATTGCACATTTGTCATACCAATTTCTTGACCTTGGTAAATGAACGGAGTCCCTTTCATCAGGAAGTACAACGCAGCCAGCATTTTCGCGCTTTCCTTCCAGTACTCCTTGTCATTGCCCCAGCTCGACACGCGGCGCGGCTGGTCGTGATTTTCGATAAAGAGCGCATTCCAGCCTCTTCCTTCCAATCCCGTCTGCCACTTCGTTAGCGCCTTTTTCAACGCGCGAACATCCACACGACTGTCATCCGAGTTCTTATCCCAAAGGTCCAAAAACTCAAACTGAAAAATCATATTAAAATAGCCGTTCTCTTCTCCAACCCAGCGATCTGCGTCAGCAATCTTAACCCCATTTGCTTCCCCAACCGTCATCACATTGTACTTCTTAAACGTGTTCTGTGAAAAATCGGCCAGCCACTCATCAATTCCCTCGACATTCATCATGTAAGGAAAGCAAGGGACCACATCTAGACCCTCTGGATTCGGCATATCTGGGAAACCTGGCTTCTTTTTAATATGAGAAATCGCATCCACACGGAATCCATCAATGCCCTTATCAAGCCACCAGTTCACCATGTTCTCCAACGACTCACGCACCTCTGGATTTTCCCAGTTTAGATCAGGCTGACGCGTCGAGAAGATATGCATGAAATACTGGTCGGTCGCCTCGTCGTACTTCCAAGCCGGACCACTAAAAATCGACTCCCAGTTATTCGGCTCCTTGCCATCCTTCCCGTCGGCCCAAATATACCAATCGCGCTTCGGGTTATCCTTGCTCGACCGTGACTCAATGAACCAAGGATGCTCATCGCTCGTATGATTGATCACCAAATCTAAAATGATTCTCATTCCACGCTCATGAACACCCGCCAACAGCTCATCAAAATCCGCCATTGTCCCAAACTCATCCATAATGTCATGATAATCGGAAATATCATAGCCATTATCGTCGTTTGGCGATTTGTACATCGGCGAAAGCCAAATCACATCAATGCCCAAATCCTTTAAATAATCTAGCTTCGAGGTTAACCCCTTTAAATCGCCAATCCCGTCTCCATTGCTATCCATGAAGCTTCTTGGATACACCTGATAGGCAACGCTTTCCTTCCACCACTTCTTGTTCACGTTCGCACCTCTATTTCTACTTACACCCACCACATTTGTGAAACAGGCTCTTCAATTAATACTGATTTTAAATTCACAACCGCGCGAGTGAATCCTTCTTCAATCGACATAATTGGATCTTCATGCTCAATGCTCACGACGTAATCGTAGCCGTAAGTTCGTAACGCGCTCATCATATCGGACCATTCCTTCAGGCTGTGTCCACAACCTACGCTGCGGAAGTTCCAAGCACGAGTTCGGATCTCCCCATACGGCTGCATATCCGTTAATCCGTACATATTGACATTGTCTTGGTCAATATACGTATCCTTCGCATGGAAATGATGAATCGCATTTTCTTTTCCTAAAATTTTGATCGCAGCCACCGGGTCAATTCCCTGCCACCATAAGTGACTTGGATCAAGGTTCGCCCCAATCGCATCACAAGTTTCCGCACGAAGCTTTAACAAAGTATATGGCGTGTGAACCAAAAATCCGCCATGTAACTCTAGACCAATTTTCACATGATGATCCTTCGCGAATTGCCCAGCCTCACGCCAATAAGGAATCAACTTCTCTTCCCACTGCCACTTCAGCACATCACCATACTCATTCGGCCAAGGCGCCACCGGCCAGTTCGGCTGTTTCGCTTCCTCATGATCCCCAGCTGTTCCAGAGAAACAATTCACCACTGGTACGTTTAAAAGTGACGCCAACTTGATCGTCTTCAACAATGTATCGTTGGACTGTTCTGCAAATGCTTTATCAGGTGAAATCGGATTACCGTGACAACTGAACGCACTAATGATTAAACCGCGCTCTTCCACTTTACGAAGATACTCTGCTCTTGCTTCTTCACTTGCCAATAACGCTTCCAAATCACAATGGTTATTCCCTGGATAGCACCCCGTACCTATTTCAACCGCATGTAAGCCTGCATTTTTCACCGTATCAAGCATTTCCTCGAATGATTTCTCTGCAAAAAGTACTGTAAATACACCTAGTTTCATCGTGAACCTTCCTCCCTTTCACTGCTCTCGTATATCTTGTCAATAATCTGTGATACTTGCAGCGCTTGCTCTGGTTTTACCACAAGGTCCGCTTCACCCAAACAAGCCGCGACAAAATTGCTTGCCTGTGGTACATCTGGTTCCTCTTCCCCTGGCATCCAATCCGCTTGCGTGTTAAAAAGCATGCCATTTTTCGTTGTGTATAGCTCAAATGGGAATACATTTATGCCGCCCTCAACACCAGAAATGCTCACGTTCGCAACATCTTCTTTTATATTCGCAGCCCAGGACGTTTCAAACAGCATCGAAGCTCCGTTCTCAAACGTCATGTAAGCCGTTACATGATCATCCACCTCAAACGTCTGATGGTCAAACTCTCCCCATTGGTTCACTTGACCCGGAATTTTACTCAACGTATTGTACGTGCGACCCGTAACGCTTGTTTGCTTCGGATTGCCCATCAGCCAAAGAGCCAAATCAAGAAGATGGCAACCGAAATCGATTAAGCTTCCGCCACCTTGAAGGTCTTTGTTTGTAAAAACACCCCAGCCCGGAACCTTGCGACGTCTGAGCGCTTGAACTCGAACAACGAGTGCCTCTCCAACGTCTTCCATCGACTTCTTCGCCGCGATCGCTTCCTTCATAAAACGGTAGTGATACGCGATCGCCAGTACCTTGTTTGCCTTTTTTGAAGCTTCAATCATCGCCTCACACTCAGCCGCACTTAGCGCCATCGGTTTTTCACAGAGCACGTGGACTCCCGCTTCAAACGCAGCAATCGTAATTTCTGCGTGAAATTTATTCGGAGTACATATACAAACCGCATCTACCTCTTGAAAAAGTTCTTTATAGTCCTGGAACACATGTGGGATATTGAACTTTTCTGCCGCCTCACGAGCTCGATCACCATTCACGTCACTAACAGCCGTAATCGTGCATTTATCGCCTAAAGCAAGAAAAGCCGGGATATGGCGGGCCTGTGCAATCCCGCCAACCCCGATAATCCCGATTCGTAGCTTTTCCATTATTCTTTTACTCTCACAATCTGTTTCGTTTCATTAGACTCAAGAGCTGCTAAGATCACTCCAAGAGACTTCATTCCCTCTTCGCCGCTCACAGCCACTTCTCTATCATTTAGCACAGCATCCACAAATAGATCAATCACATGCGAGCTACTTTGGCCACCCTCATCATTGGACTGAATTTTTCCAAGCTCGTAATTCACCACATCACCATTCTTGTATTGAACAACTAACGAATTGGTTGGATCGTCCTCTAAACGAAGAATCGCATTCTCTCCATAAATAATCGTTGAGTTGTCTTCCTTGCTCACATACGACCAGCTAGCCGCAAGCGTTCCAATGATACCGCTTTCTGTTTTCAACACACAAACTGCCGTGTCATCGACCGTTGCAAATTCCTTCGCACTTGTCTCAACAAATGCACCCACTTCAACGATTTCTTCTCCTAATATATATCGAAGAAGGTCCGTTTTATGAACGCCTAAATCACCCATCGCACCAACGAATGCTTTGTCTTTTTGGAAAAACCAGCCTTCCTTGCCTTCCACACTCCAGCCTTCTGGTCCACCGTGTCCGAAAGCGGTACGGAAGCTATAAATCTTTCCTACTTCTCCACTTTGAATCAATTGACGAGCTTTTTGGTGAGAGGCCACAAAACGTTGGTTGTGCGCGATCATCAGCTTTTTGCCACTATTCTTTGCTGTCTCGATCATCGATTTTGCTTCCTCTTCTGAAGTCGCCATTGGCTTTTCACATAGTACATGAACACCTGCAAGCAGCGCAGCGTTGGAGATCGGTGCATGAAGATAGTTCGGTGTACATACGCTCACCGCATCCACTTCCGCATTTCTTAATAGTTCCACAAAGCTTGTGTACGATGGAACTCCATACTTTTCACCGATTTCAAGTGCTCTCTCTGCGTTATTGTCGCAAACCGCTACAAGCTCCACATTCGGATTTGCTGCATATTCAGGTAAATGGCGATGGCGCGCGATACTTCCGCAGCCAATCACACCTACTCGTAATTTTTTCATGCTAGTTTCCCCCTTTGATTGTCTCTAATGGTTTTGCATTTCCGTATACTGGACGCTCTCTCTTCACTGGCTGTGCCCATTTGACAGCGTTTGTGATTACTTTTTGAATTTGTTCGTTATGGTAAGTCGGGTACGTTTCATGTCCTGGACGGAAGTAAAACACCTTCCCGTTTCCGCGCGTATAAGTACATCCGCTTCGGAACACTTCTCCACCCTCAAACCAGCTGGTAAAAACAAGCTCGTCTGGCTGTGGAATATCAAAATGCTCACCGTACATTTCTTCCTGTGGTAACTCGATGTATTCACCAATTCCTTCTGCGATCGGGTGACTTGGGCTTACTACCCATAGGCGCTCTTTCTCATCCGCTTCACGCCACTTCAAATCACAGCTTGTTCCCATTAATGTTTTAAAGATTTTCGAAAAATGGCCAGAATGAAGCACAATTAAGCCCATTCCATCAAGAACGCGCTGCTGCACCTTTTGTACGACTGTGTCTGACACTTCGTTATGAGCTAAATGCCCCCACCAAACAAGTACATCTGTATTCGCTAACACTTCATCCGTTAACCCATGCTCCGGCTCATCAAGAGTCGCTGTCTTCGCTTCGTAACCTGCTGAAGTTAAAAACGACGCAATCGCCCCGTGAATACCTTCTGGATAAATATCCCTTACCACTGGATTCTTCTGCTCATGTCGATTCTCATTCCATACTGTTACCTTCACCACGTCAAACCACTCCTTTTACATTATCTTACTCCCTATTTTAGAGATTCATAGATTTTATGAAACTGCTTACATTGACGAGTAGGGTGGAAAATATTGACCTCACCAGATCAAAAGTAATCGAATACTATCAAATATATATATTCTTCTTCATGGGGACTTAGAAACCCTTTTGGTTACCATAAGTTTTGTTTTATTGCTTTCATGGGAACCTAACTGCCCTTTTGGTTACTGCTAGACCGGTTTTCCCGCTCCCACGGGAACTCAACTCCTATTTCAATTACCACTAAATCCTATTTTCCTCCAGAACAGGCACTGACACCCCACTAACTCGCCCACTCCCATCCGACCAACTACAAAATTCCCCCTATTAAAAAAAGAGACCACCCTAGGTAGTCTCCCAGCAACTCTATTTCTTCCCATCCAAACTACCCCGATACTCATTCGGCGTAATCCCCACAACCTTCTTAAACACCTTACGAAAATACTTATCATCCTGGTAGCCAATCATATTCGCAATCTCATAAATTTTGAGCTGGCTGTTTTTCAACAGTGATTTTGCTTTTTTCATGCGGATGTTCACGATGTAATCAGAGATATTCACGTTAAATTCCTGCTTGAACTTTCGTGAGATATACTCTCGGCTAATGTAAAAATGCTCAGAAATCTCTTGTAGCTTCACGTCACGATCGAAGTTTGCCTGCAAATAAGCTTCAATATCTTCAATGATATTGCTTGTTTTTCTGCTGGCCTGTTTCTTCAGCTTCCTCAAAAACAAACTAATCTCGCGCCTTTTCGCAGCTACATATTCATCCAGCATGAAGTTCCCGCCTTCATCAAAGTACGAATCCACTCGCCCCTCGGCATCTTCAGACACCTTCACGGCAAGCTTATTTGCCTTATACCAACGATTGCTCAATAGCAAGTACTCATTTTCAAACTGCAACACTTGCCTAACTGATAAGTAATCCTGTTCGGTAAAATCGGTCCGCACCTGCTCGATGAGCTCATCAAATGCTTCGATTTCCCCTGCCTGAATCGCAAGGTCTATGCTTGAGGAGTAGTCCATGAGGCTTTTCAATGGATTGTCCGGCATCACGTATTCCACATACACCTTGCATGTTTTCTGCTCCAGCAGATTTCTGCCAACGAGTACCTTCCTCGCTTCTCGGTACGATTCCTTTAGCTGTGAGCTTTCCTCGACCATTTTCCCTAAAGCAATCGGACAAGCGATATTCATAGCCGCTTTCAAGGATTTGTAAATACCAGTGAGAATCTCCTTCACCTCATCAAACCGATCCCAAAAGATGATGACAACCTCACCTTTGTTTGATAAATATCGAAAGCCGATTCCACATTCTTTTTCTAGTAAAATTTCGTTCACGACATTCAGTACTGTAAAATAGGTTAAATCCCGGTCTCCGCCAAAAGCTTCAATCGTTCTTCGGTTCACCCGAATGATCCCTACCGTGTAACTTCGTGATGATTGAAACCCTAATTCCTCAAACAGACCCTCCTCTACACCTTCGTCACTATTCATGAGCTGCGTGAACTTTCGGTCGCGGTAGACAGGCTTCATCATATTCATCAACTGTCCGCTAGTTTCTTCTTTCTTCCGCTCCTCTTCTTCCTTTTTCCATTCGTTCACTGCTGTTTCTAACGTCTGATTCAATATTTCCGGATCCACCGGCTTCAGCAAATAATCCGTGCTTCCGAAGTGAATCGCTTTTCTCATATAATGATAGTCATCGTAACCAGTGACGACGATTACCTTGCTCGTCGGGTGATTCCCTTTGATCCATTCGAGTAGCTTCGTGCCGTCCATTTTCGGCATTTTCATATCGGAAAAAATAATCTCTGGGCGGAGTTTTTCAATGAGGTTCGTTGCTTCTTCCCCATTGCTCGCTTCATAGATCGTGGTGATTCCGTGCTTCTCCCAATCCCCTAGAAGTTTGATTCCTTCACGTACATGCGTTTCATCATCAACAATTAATACGATCACGGTTAGTTCCCCTCCTTCGGCATTTCAACAGGAATGCTCATGCTTACAACAAAGCCTTCTTCTCCATTTTTATAAATGGAAAAATCCGCTTGATTTCGATAATAAATCACTAATCGATCATAAATATTTTTCAGGCCGATCGATGCCGATGACTTCTCCGTGTCACTATATAGTTCGTGACGAATATCGCTTAATTGCTCATCCGTTACTCCTGCTCCATTGTCCTTCACGGAGATTTTAAGCATCCCGTTCTCTTGGACAGCCGCAGAAATGATGATCGATTGTTTGTCAGTATGCTGATCAAAGCCATGCTTAAAGCAATTTTCAACAATCGGCTGCAGAATCATCTTCGGAACCAAAATTCCCTCGGTTTCCTTTTGAATAACCAAGTGAAAATTAAATTGATCATCAAATCGTTGTTTCTGCAGCTGCAAGTAAGATTTTACATGCCGTATTTCGTGTGAAAGTGGTACGATATCTTCTTTCATATTCATGCTATATCGCATGATTCCTGCAAGTGACGTTAACAACGTATACACCTTTGTCCCGTTAGCTTTGAGTGCCAACGTACCAATCGATTGAAGCGAGTTGTATAAAAAATGCGGATTGATTTGCGAGCGCAAAACACGAAGCTGGGATGCTTTATTTTCAATATCCAACCGGTATTCGCGTTCGATCAGTTCATTTATTTTTTCAATCATACTCTTAAAATGTTTTCCTAGCATACCAATTTCGTCATTTCCTAATGACTCAAAATCTGCCTTGAACTCCCCTTTTTCTACTTTTTTCATATTGGTGATAAGTACTTTGATGGGCGCAGTAATTTTAAATGAAACAAACATTGTGGCGACTAGAACGACCACCATGGTCACAATTCCGATTAGGATGTTTGTAAAGGCTGTCTGACGAGCGATTTGGTACAAAACATCATACGGGATCCGCTTCGCAATATACCAATTTTCCACAGGTCCTGAAAATTGGTCAAACACAATGACCCCTTCGTCCCATTCGAGGCTCTTAGTGGATGCTGGTTGCTGCATGATTGGCTCGTACCAACTCTCCGTCATTTCATTACCAATGGCCTCTTCATTGGAGGAATACACCACGATTCCTTGGTCATTCACAATGAAAAGCTCTTCGGCTTCCTTCGTATATAATCGATCCGCTACCGCACCGATTCTTGATAAATTAATATCAATTGAAAGAAAACCTAGTATATCTTCCGCTGGTACGTCGCGAATGATGCTATGAAAGCTGAGGACCTTTGTACTCTGTGATTTGGGTATAAAGGCCATATTGTTATAGCTGGATATTTCATGTGGCGGTTCAATTAAATAAAAATCATCATGACCAGGCAGCTGCGCATAATAAGGATGCGACATGATATTCTCGTATTCACCCCTGCCACTAATCGTAGAATGATAGTTCGTAAACGAGTCCTTATCCTTATCAATATACAGATGCATTTGTTCAATTTCAGGACGTGTATTAAATAAATACGCTAGCGCGCGTCGAATTTCTTCTTGATTACTCCCAATGTCTCCCGATACTCCTTCTCTCATCACGCTCATTAGCGGGTCATAGCGATAGAGCACCGTTGACATTTGTGCAATATCTTCCAAATAAACCGTCAGCTCCTGCTCACCTTTTGTGATAAGGTCATGATTCGTGGAGACAAACTGATCATTAATAGAGTTGGTTGTTTGGTAATAGGTGATTCCAATCGCTGTACCAAATGGAAGGATGGTTGCCAGCATTAAAAAGATGATTAACTTTTTTCGAATTCCCCACTTCATAGCTCCCTGCTCCTCCTCTGGACACGAAATCCCACTCATTGTAGCACAATTTTCTTGGACTTCAACAGAGGGTGTAAAAAATGAAACCGTTCAATATTTTCCACCCTGTTGGTCAATGTAAGCCGTTTCATAGTTTTTTAAAATAGTTGAAAATAGGACTATGGAGGTGCAGGGGATGAATAGTCAAAGTAATGTAAAAGAAGTTGACGGCGCAGTTGTTATTAGTGAGAAACGCACGCAAAAAGCTGTGTCCACTCCTTTGTTTAGTAAAAAGAAGCTGAAAGATGCAGGATTGTTCACCTTATTCGTTGGACCTGTGTTCTTAGCATTTACCTTAATTGTCTTAATTCCTTTCTTTTCGGGTGTTTATTATGCATTTACGGATTGGAACGGGATTACGGGGTCGGTCCAGTGGGTTGGACTTGATAACTTTAAGTATTTGATTTTTGAAGATAAACAGTTTCACGCTTCCTTCCTTCTAACGACGAAATATACGGTTGTAGCAATCTTGCTAACGAACGTAATCGGGTTTGGATTAGCGATTCTCGTGACACAAATGCTGAAAACGAGAAATATTTTACGAACAGTCTTCTTCATGCCGAATCTACTTGGTGGTCTTTTACTAGGATTCATTTGGCAGTTTATTTTTGTAAAAGGATTCGCGTCTATCGGCGAAATCACAGGAATTCCACTTTTTGAACTAGCTTGGCTAGGAGATGCAAGCACAGCCTTTTGGGGAATTGTAATTGTCAGCGTGTGGCAAGGTGCTGGTTACATCATGATCATCTATATCGCGGCACTACAAAATGTTCCACAAGAATTAATTGAAGCAGCAAGAATTGACGGGGCTAACAGATTTCAAATTCTCCGTCACATCACGATGCCATTAGTTGCACCAGCTGTAACGATCTGTTTATTCTTAACAACGGCATCCTCTTTTAAAATCTTTGATGCGAACCTATCGCTAACGAATGGTGGACCATTTAAATCAACTGAGATGTTAGCGCTTAATATTTACACAGAGGCTTTCGTTAATAACCGTTACGGAATTGGTGAAGCAAAGGCATTGATCTTCTTCCTTGTCGTAGCTGCAATTACTGTACTACAAGTAACGATTTCTAAGAAAAGGGAGGTTGAATCGTGATGGGTCACAAGTATTCATGGAGAACCTTTAGTATTGAAATCGTTGCGATTGTGCTCGGACTTGTGTTCTTAGTCCCTTTCTATTATGTCGTTTCAAACTCCTTGAAGCCTTTTGCTGAGATTTTAACGAATACCTCGGCACTACCGAAAGTGTTTCAGTTTGATAACTATGTACGAGCCTTTGAAATGCTTGATTTCTTTAATGTTTTTAAAAATTCGTTGATTATAACGATTGCGAGTAATGTAGTTTTAGTGATCTTTTGCTCGATGGCGGCGTATATGCTCGTTCGTACGAAAAAGAAGATTAGTAATCTCATCTTTATGACCTTCGTTGCTGCGATGATTATTCCGTTCCAATCAATTATGATTCCGCTGATTAAAACAGCTGGAAATTTTGGATTACTGAACAGCGTGTGGGGCCTTGTGATTATGTATTTAGGCTTCGGATCTGGAATGACGATTTTCTTGTACCACGGTTTTATTAAAGGAATTCCGGTTGAACTGGAAGAAGCAGCGATCATTGATGGTTGTTCTAGATTCGGTGTCTTCTTTAGAATTGTTTTTCCATTATTAAAACCGATTACGGTGACGATTGTGATTTTAAACAGCTTATGGATTTGGAATGACTTCTTATTGCCGTCTCTTGTTCTTCAGGATCCGGAACTAAGAACGATTCCACTTGCGACTTTCTTCTTCTTCGGTCAATATACGAAGCAATGGGATTTAGCACTAGCTGCATTGGTACTTGGTATCATTCCGTTATTGATTTTCTTCTTCTCGATGCAAAAACACATCATTAAGGGGATTACTAGTGGTTCGATTAAGTAAGGGTTTTACCTCCACGGTCTGAAAATTTCAGGCTGTGGAATCAAATATAAAAAATTTTAAAGATCTTTTTCCAAGGGGGAAAACAAAAATGGCTTTAAAGTTGAAAAAGTATTCTGTTTTAGCAGGTGTATTGTCTGCCTCACTTCTTTTAGGAGCTTGTTCAAGCGATAGCACTTCTGGCGACAAAGAAGGTGCAAGCAACAGTGATAAAGTAGTAATTGATATTTTCCAAGGGAAGGTTGAAATTGCTGATCAATTGAAAGCGTTAACAGATGAGTATACAAAAGAACACCCTGATGTGACTTTTAATATTGAAACAGTTGGTGGCGGTGCGGACGGTGCTGCTGCACTAAAAGCAAAATTTGCTTCTAATAAAGCACCTGATATTTTCACAAATGACGGAGATGCACAATTATTGGTTTGGCAGGATAAGTTAGAAGATTTATCTGATCAACCTTGGGTAGCTGACGCATTTGAAGGTACTTTAGATGGAATGACATCTGACGGAAAAATCTACGGTATGCCTTTAAACATGGAAGGTTACGGCTTTGCTTATAACAAAGAATTATTCGAAAAAGCAGGTATCACAGAGCTTCCTACGACGTTCTCTGAATTAGAAGCTGCAGCTAAGAAACTTCAAGATGCTGGCATTACTCCATTCTCGATCGGTTATGGCGAATGGTGGGTATTAGCAAACCACGGCTTAAACGTTCCATTTGCTTACCAAGAAGACACTGACGCGTTCTTCACTGGCTTAAATGACGGTTCTGGTAAAATTGAAGGCAACGAATTCGTGAGCAAGTACTTTGATTTAATCGACTTAACGATTAAGTATGGTAACAAAAATCCATTAACAACTGACTACAACACACAAGTAACACTATTCGCTACTGGCGAAGCTGCAATGACGCAACAAGGGAACTGGATTCAACCAATGTTAGACAAGATCAACCCTGAAATTGAAGTTGGATTTATTCCAATGCCACTTACAGATGACGAAGCTCAAACAGATAAGCTAATGGTTGACGTTCCAAGTAACTGGGTTGTTCACAACGGTTCAACGGATGAAGAAAAAGAAGTAGCAAAAGACTTCTTAAACTGGATGGTTACCTCTGAAGCTGGTAAAACGGCATTAACAAAAGAATTCAAGTACATCCCTGCATTCAAGTCTGTTGAAGCATCAGCTGACGACATCGGACCTCTAGGCGCTGACCTTCTGAAGTACTCTCAAGAAGGCAAAACATACTCTTGGCAGTTCATGAAGTACCCAGACGGTGCTGGTCAAGAATTCGGTGCAGCTCTTCAAGCATACGTTGGCGGCCAAGCATCTAAAGAAGACACAATGAAAGCCTTCGACGCAACTTGGCAGAAGCTTAAGAAATAAGTAGCAGAACATAAGAATCACTGACTGACTCAACTAAGTTGGGTCAGTTTTTTTGTTGTTCGCGCTCGCTGTCCACTCCAGACGGACAAAAAGGGTGTATCTGTCCACGAGCGGTGACAGACACCCTAAAAAGACACTTCCCTACATTCTGTCCACGAAGGGTGTCAGACACCGCAAAAAGACACTTCCCCCCATTCTGTCCACGGACGGTGTCTGTCACCACAAAAAGACACTTTCCACTCATTTGTCCGCGAGGGGTGTCTGTCACCGCATTCGGTGGTATAATGGAGGATAGACTATTTTTGATAACGGGAGGGTTGGACGGATGTCACATATCCCTGAGGTTTACAAAGAATTAATTGAATCGACTGCCGCAGATGTTTCGAAGCTCCTGAGTCCGGGTTATGAACCGGATGCGAAGCTGATGCAAAAAGGACTTCTTATATATAGGCAAGGACTCGTAACAAAGGTCCGTTACGAGGATGGCTCGGTTACATCAACGGTTCAGGATGTTACACCGGTGTTTGTTCAGGTGGAGCTGAACTTCTTCCAAACAAGCTCCTGTTCCTGCCCAGCGGATGGAATTTGCCGTCATATCGTAGCTACCTTCCTTTACGCATTTTCCCAAGTCGGCAGTGTGGCTGACTGGGTCGAGGAATGGCGCACCCCTCTTCATGAGAAAAAAACCGCGCAACAGCTCGGACTCATGAAGGCCAAGGATTTAATGAAAGGATCAGGCTCCATCAAACCCGACTACGATCATTGGGTTCAAACCTTTCAAAATAGCTTTCAATCAATCATGAAGGGACAAGGAACACCAAAGCCCTACCTCATCCCAGAACTGTACCAGGCCTATACAAGACGCCTCCGTGCAAGTGCACCTGTTGAACAAGAATGGAAGCAGCTCTACCTGCTGATCGGAAACATCTTTTCGTTCCGCCAGTTACTCATCTTAAGCCAGGAATCCGGTCATAGCTCGTATGACATTGAACGAAACTATCAGCAGCTGTTTTTCTCACTCATTGACGATACCGAGGTGCTCATCAACCGCCTGAGCGTGCACGCCCTTCCCTTCGCCTTTGATGAGTTCATTGCCCGATTAAAGGATGATGTGACCGACCTTCTCATCGACGAGGTTGCCTTGGAATTTGAACGAATTCAGCTTTATCAGCTGCTTTGGAGTTCTCTTTTTAAAAAGAAGCATTGGCGTGAAGAAGAGCTAGAAAAACTAGCGAACCTTGGAAAAATCAATGGCTCCTACGCCCTATCACTTGGCTACATCCATCTCAATCTATTATTAAAACGAGACGAAAAAGCTCTATCCATCATCAGTCAGCACGAAGCAGACATTAGTCCGTTTCTTCTTATATGGTTAGAGGATTTTAAAGCACAACGTGACTGGAAACGCATGGGGCCATTCGTTGATGCATTTATTGGATACTTACGACCCTATTTACTCAGCTTACCGAACAGCTACGCGTGCTTTGACTTTACACGGTATGCAACAAGAGTGCTGCAATCGTATTGCTCAGAATCGAATCGGATTGATCTGTATGAAAAAATTCTCATGCAGCTTCTTCCCTATAGCTACAGTGAATACGAGCAATACTTATATATGGAAAAACAATACGAAAAATGGAGCGACCTTCAAGCCTATATCGGCTATGACATGACCTCCATCTCGACCGATAAAATCAAAGAGCTACAAAAAGAGGACCCGTCCGTCCTATTACCGCTCTACCATCAATCGATTCAGAAAAATATTGATTTAAAAAATCGTGGCAACTATCGCCAAGCGGTTCGTGAGCTAAAAAAGCTTCGATCACTATACAAAAAACTCAAACGCCAAGATGAGTTTGAGCAATTTTTCGACCTATTGCTTGAACGAACGAAACGTCTTCGAGCGTTTCACGAAGAATGTCAAAGGGGTAAGCTGATTCATGCTTAAAACGAGACTCGTACACATACACATTCGTCATATAGACAACAATCGATACTTTATTTGGGCAACCAATGACCATAACGACGACGTCCAACCGTCCCAGTGGAAATCGCTTCTTTTTAACCGGCACAAGGAATCGTATTACGGAACCTTTGTCGATGAAGAGACAATCGACCAACATCCCGGCGTGTCCATCGACGCGTGGCAGCTGGTGTCACTTTTAGCACAAGAGCAATTCAACCAGCTCATTGAGTGGGATTGGGATGAAACGGCGCAAATCTGCCTAGCCTCTGCCCATTCGCTGCACGAAGCGATTTCGGAAAAAGATTGGCTTCCTGACTTTTCAGCGTGGGAACGAGACGAATTCCGCTGGGCTCTTCCTGAACGAGTAAAGCAGGAATTTGATCCGTCTTTTTTCGAGCAACAAATTTCCGAGGAAGAAACCGTTCAGCTTTTTATTGAAAAATGGTTCGACTCCTCCCTAAGTGCCTTTTTTGACAGAAATCAAGAATGGCACGAAAAAGTCGGAGTAAAACTTGATGCTTTGAAAAACCAAGCACTGTCTCCGCGCGCATTGGCTACGTATTTTGATGAAGAAACATGGAGCGAATGGATCGGATTAAAGGAATCCCAAGTTCCCTTTTCACTAGGACTGCGCTTAGAAGAGCCAGCTGACCTCGACGGAACATGGGAACTGCAAGTCTTTTTACGCGGAAAAAACCAACCCGATCTGATTGTGGATGCCAAAGATGACAGCAATATGCCGACAAGCTGGTATGCGTATGATTCGTATATTGAACGTGAGCAGCAGCGCTGGGTCGAGCTTTTTCCATGGCTGGAAGGAAAACGCGGTGTCACTAGTCAGTTAACCGAAAACGATGCTTGGATGTTCTTGTCTGATGCCAGTGAAACGTTGCTCGCACTAGGAGTCGAAATTCTCCTCCCTTCTTGGTGGCAAGCGATGAAGAATGCGAACTTGAAAGTCAAAGCGAAGCTCAAGGGAACGGGCTCACGCGGTCAGTCATTTGTAGGCCTACAAGCGATGCTTGATTACAACTGGCGCTTCTCGATGAACGGAGTGGAGCTGAGTGAAGATGAGTTCCATCAGCTGGTCGAGGAAAAAAGACGCCTCGTGTTTATTCGTGGTCGTTGGATCAAGCTTGATCCAGGGTTTATTCGGACGATTCAAGATCTGATGAAAAAGGCGGAAAAAGAAGGCTTGCACGTAAGGGACCTCATCCAACAGGAGCTTTTAGGTGGGGATGACGAAGATCCTTCACAATCACTAGATGATCCCCGTGCGTTTGCCAAAATTCAAATTGAGCTGAACCGTCAATGGAAACAAATGATCAAGCAGCTTCAGGACGTCCGCTCGATCCCAGAGGTTGCGGTTCCAGAAAGCTTCCTCGGTGAGCTGAGACCATACCAAAAGCAAGGCATGAGTTGGCTATTATTCTTGCGCAAATATGGGTTTGGCGCAATTTTAGCCGATGATATGGGTCTTGGAAAAACAATTCAGTTGATCAGTTACCTTTTACAGGTGAAAAAAGAGGACAAAAACCCGGCACCCGCTTTAATTGTTTGTCCAACCTCTGTACTCGGCAACTGGCAAAAGGAAATCGAACGTTTTGCACCAAATATGAAAGTATATCTTCATTACGGTTCGAATCGTTTGAAAGAAGAGAAGTTCAAGGAAAAAGTGCTAGAGTCCGACGTCGTCCTCACCTCCTATGGACTCACTCATATCGACACAGCCGAGTTCGAGCCCATTACGTGGAGCTCGGTCGCGATCGACGAAGCGCAAAACATAAAAAATGCCGGAACAAAGCAATCCCGTGCGGTCCGAAAGCTGAACGGTAAGCACCACATCGCACTAACGGGAACACCGATGGAAAATCGCCTGACCGAGCTTTGGAGCATTTTTGATTTTACGAATCACGGTTATTTAGGAAGCTTAGGGAATTTCCAGAAAAAGTTCGTCTTGCCGATTGAAAAAGACAATGAGAAAGAAAAAATCGGTGAGCTTCAAGCATTGATTCGACCATTCTTACTAAGACGGACGAAAAAAGATGAAGAAGTGGCACTCAATTTACCGGATAAGCAGGAGCAAAAGGAATACTGTCCGCTGACTGCCGAGCAGGCATCACTGTACGAGCAACTCGTTCAAGATACGTTCGCTCAGATCGAAACACTTACGGGCCTCGAGCGAAAAGGTCTTATTTTACAATTGTTGAGCCGCTTAAAGCAGCTATGTAACCACCCTGCCCTTTACTTGAAGGAAGAAAAGCCATTACAGCTTCTTGAACGTTCGGTTAAGCTTGAAAAATTAACCGAGCTCATCGAAGCCGTACTCGAGCGCGAGGAAAGTGGCTTGATTTTCACACAATACATTGAAATGGGTGAAATCATCCGACGCGTGTTAAATAAGAAGTATGGAATTGAAGTTCCTTTCTTAAACGGAAGTGTGCCAAAAGCCAAGCGGGACGAAATGATTACACGATTCCAAAACCGTGAGTTCCCTGTGTTCCTGCTAAGTTTGAAAGCCGGTGGAACCGGGTTAAATCTAACAGCGGCGAATCACGTCATCCACTACGATCGCTGGTGGAATCCAGCCGTCGAAAACCAAGCAACCGACCGTGCGTACCGAATCGGTCAAAAGCGATTCGTCCACGTTCATAAATTTATCAGCACAGGCACGCTCGAAGAAAAAATCGACGCCATGCTAGAGAAAAAACAAACGCTAAACGATGCCATCATCCAAAGCGACAACTGGATTACCGAGCTCTCCACCGACGAGCTCCGCGACTTAATCCTCCTCTCCTAGTAAAAACGGTGTCTGTCACCACAAAGACAGATTAGGCCATTTTGTCCGCCCGGGGTGGACAATTTACACTCTGTCTACTGTCCGTCTCAGGTGGACAAAACTAGCGAAAGTGTCCACGAAGGGTGTCTGTCACCGCAATCGGGACGTAGAAAGACCCAGCCTCACGGCTGGGTCTTTTCCTTATATCGCTAAGTGTCCTTTTAGCTCTTGTTGCACTCGTTCTTTTTCCTCGTCGGAGACAAAGAGGTACCATACTTTCCCTATGTACCCGCCTTCTCCTTGAATCGTGAGTTGGTCAATCATACTTCCAGACTTCCGATAGTTTTTCTGGATATCGACCATTTGATCCCATGTTAGATTGGTTCGAACATTTTCTCCGAGTGCGGAGAAGATATTATCATAATTGGTTAACGAGCTAAAGCTTGCTCCTTCACGAATGACACCTCGAATAATTTGACGCTGACGCTGTTGTCTTCCGAAATCTCCTTGTGGGTCATCATATCTCATCCGCACATACGAAAGAGCTTCCTCACCCGTTAAACCAATTTCGCCTTCTTTAAAAGTAACGCCACCGTTAGAAAATTCAAACGAGTTGTTTACTGTAATTCCGCCTACTGCATCCACAATATCTTGAAAGCCTTCCATATTTACCTTTATATAATAGTCAATCGGGATGTCGAGGAAGTTTTCAACGGTTGCCATCGCCATTTCTTCATTCCCAAAGGCGTACGCATGGTTAATCTTATCCTCGGTACCACGACCAACAATCTCCACCCTCGTATCACGAGGGATACTTAACATCTTCACTGTCTCTAATTCCGGATTCACCGTTAACACTATCATCGTATCTGATCGGCCCTTGTCTCCTTCTCTCTCATCCACACCAAGCATCAACACAGAAAACGGTTCCTGCGCCTCAAGCGAAACCTCCTGTGTCCTTTTATCGGAAACCTTCCGACTCGTTGGTTCATGCATCGTTTCCACCGCTTTACTCAATGAATGATAAACCGAGTATGCGTACACGCCTGCTCCTAGAAAAAGCAGCAGCAGGACGATTCCTGTTACCCTGACCCATCTCCGCTTTTTCTTACGCCTTTCTGCCCTCATAAAGACAAACCTCCCTTTATGAAAACAGAATACCAGAAAAATTATCCAATTTTATAAAAAGTGTTCGACAATTTCTTTTACATATAAAACAACCAAACAACCATCGTCCCAAAACTAGAACCTAAAATCGCACTTAACGTCATAGAAACCGAGCTAATCGAAACCGTTAATTCATCAAACTCCTTCGCCTTTGAGGTTCCAATCGCGTGAGAGGCACTTCCAAAGGCCATTCCTCTTCCTAATGGGCTTGTAATTCGGAACCATTTAAATATTGTAGGTCCCAAAACCGCTCCCGTAAGACCTGCTAGCAACACAAATACAATGGTCATAGAAGGAATTCCCCCGATCGCCGATGCCACCTGGATCGCAACGGGCGTGGTAATCGATTTAGGAATAATAGAGAGGATGAGGTCTTGAGAAACTCCTAAAATCTCTGCGAGCAACACTCCACTGATCATTCCTACCACTAACCCCATAAGCACCCCTCCCACAATCGCAACAAGCTGACCTATTAACGTTTTTCTCTGCTTATACAAGGGAAGAGCAAGAGCAACAACTGCAGGTCCCAGCAACTGGTTGATCCATTCTCCACCGATCATATACGTTTCATAAGATAATTGAAACACACTTAATAACACAATGATCGCAATGGTTGTCGTCAATAAGGGAAGAAGAAACGCGAAAGAATACTTCAAGTACAATCGGTTCATCACGAGGTACATGCCGACCGTTAGTACCACAATAATTATTGAGACAAGGAATTGTTGCACTGAATTTTCTCCTTCCTTTTTTGTGCCATTCTTTCTAAGAGCTGACTACACCACCCAGCTGAAATCATCGTCACGATGGTACTTACAATGATAATCCCGAATAATATTACCCCTTTACCTGAAAAAAGGGACGGTTCATTCATCACGCTGATCGTTGCTGGTACTAAAAGCAACGGAAGGAAGGTGATAAGGACATTCGCACCATCTTGAATCCAATGGATGGGGATAATTTTTAAAAATAATAAAATCAATAATAATAGCAAGCCAATAATACTCCCAGGAAGAGGGATATGGAGGAAGTCTTTAAGAAAAGTGCCTATATAAAATAAACCGTACAAAATACCAATCTGAAAAATTACCTTTGTTACATACATATTGTTGATCCGCCACCTTATTTAAAAGACTATCTTTATTTTACTATAGAAACCATTACATGGGGGTCGATTGGTATGCATTCTCTTCGCTGTTATTTCTACGAAATAAAGGCTCGATTCTGCATTCCAATCGACAACACACAAAAAACCGAGCAGCCAATAAAGCTGCTCGAATAGTGAGGGGGAGTGGGGTGGTCATTGATTCTATCTAAGGGAGAAAATATGAGGATTATTTTAGTAATATCTTAAGTGCGTTTCTCGTATCGCACATTCTAACTGAGCGATTCTCATTTGTAAGAGAGAGATATGTTCATGGGATTTCCCCACGAGCTCGATCAGCTGTTCCACTACATGTTCGTTCATTTGTTTCAAGGAGCAACGACCTCTCTTTCTGGGGGAGGAGTTGGAAGTGGGATTTTTTCCACTCGGTTATCTTCTCTTCGCGGACCGATGAACCGAACGTTTTCTGCAACCACTTCCGTTACATACGTTCTTTTCCCCTGATGATCATAGCTGCGTGTCTGGATTCTGCCGGTAATGCCAATGAGGGAGCCCTTTTTACAAAAGGCAGTCGTGTTTTCGGCGGTTTTTCGCCATAAGGTACAATGAACAAAGTCTGCGTCCACCTCTCCTTTTTGGTTTCGATACTGTCGGTTTACTGCGAGGGTAATATTGCAGAGATATACTCCTTCTGGGGTAACCTTCAAATCTGGATCTCTCGTCAACCTCCCTACCAACGTCACTTGATTTATCATCTGTCATCTCCTCTCCAATTGATGCTCTTATCATAATCGGAAAAGAAGGTCTATGTAAAATAGTCTTAGTTCAATTTTTCTATTTATTTCCCACGAACTTTTCATTATTTCCTTAGGTGAAAATGTGAATTTCCCTCCTGAACACGCCTCCAAAACACGATTTTCAACTTCTCAAAAGTTTTTTTCGACAAAGCTATTTGTTCAAGGCATAGGCAATAAGGACTGTACCCACAAATTCCACCCACCCTCCTGTAAAAAGAAGGATTCGTTTTTGTTTCTCCTTTTCCTCTGAAGTTAGTACACCGATTGAATCGAGGATCGTACCTAACGTAATCAGACTCAATCCAGCCAACTCTAGGTTTGGTGCCGTTCCTTCTCCGACTTGGGCAACACCAGTTGCTTCTAGCGCCGCCCCCATCGATTGAATCGTGCTTCCTAATGAATTGAATCTTGCATTCTCTTCCGAGGGACTTTCTATTTCCATATTGGTTGCCAAACTATTAATCGTATTTCCACTTGCCTGCACAAAGGTTCCGACCATCCCAAGGACATTCTTCTCTTCCTCCGGCTCATCCATCAGCTTTAACCGGCCAACTCCTTGCAAGGTATTTCCAACCGCTTGTACCGCATTGCCATCACGTATGAGCTTCTTATTGATTTCTTCCACTGGATGAGTCCCCGTTTCCCCAACGGCAGAAATGAAAGCACCTATTGCCAATAAATTGGCTCCGACCACATTTAACTCTTCACCCTCTATATACAAAAAAATCACCTCTAAACTAGCTCATGCTCTATCTTATTTTCAAAAGCTTTTCCCTGACTATTTTTTATGGATTTTTTCAAAAGGGAGCAGAATTCGCTTTCATCTCTGCATATGTTATAATTTAGGAAAGCTTGTTCGGGAGGTATCAAAATGAAAACGTTCAAATTGATTTCTTTACAAATCATTGACGACAGTGAAGCACAAGATATTACTCTCCATGACGGACTAATTATCAACAAAGAGGACGAAAGAAACAGATGGCTGATTGAAGCGTATGTCAATGCTAACTATCATGACTTTTTCACAAGGCTGCTTGAGTCAGAAAAAGAAACACCAGCGCAAGTTGTGATATCCAAAAAGGAAAACGATCCTGCCAGTTTTACAACTAGGGTTCTCTCCGTGAAAAAAATCGATGGTCGCCTTTCTGTTTTATTTGAAGGCTTTTTAAAAAGATCGAAAAATTATGCAGAGCTACTTTTAAGTGATCTGATTGCAAAAGGATTAAGCGGGGAAGAGCTATTAAATGAATTCCGAGAAAAAATGATGACCAAACCAAAATTAACTTCCACCTCATAAGAAAACGTCAACGAGCAGTGCTTGTTGACGTTTTCTTAATATTAATCATATGTTTGAAGCTCTGAAACCGTCACAAAAGTGTATCCTTTCCTTTTCAAAGCTTCAATAGTTGGCCTCACCGAATTCAAGCTTTCTTTCCGACTTTCGTACATAACATGCAGCAAAATAATTGAACCTGGCTCTATATGCGTCACAATATCATCCGTTATTTTCACAGAATCAGCGGCAATCTCTGGATTCGTCTCTGGCTCCATATTCCACAGAATCGTTGGTCGATCATGCTTATTCAAGTAATAAGGGAGGAAAAACAGCTTTTTCCCGTAAGGAGGTCGAAACGTAATCTCCCCTTCGTATCCAGCCTCTCGAATCCATTCATCGGTTGTTTCTATTTCATTTTTAATAAAACTTGGTGATTTTAACACCATCCGCTCGTGAGAATAGGTATGGTTGCCTATTTCATGTCCAGCTTGAACAAGCTTTTTGGCATCTTTCATATTTTCTTCGATTTCTCTACCTGTTAAATAAAAGGTCGCTTTTACCTCTTCTTTCTCTAAAATGGACAGGATCTCATCTGTATGAACCCCTGGCCCATCATCAAAGGTTAATGCGACGACTTTTTCTTCCGTCTCTACTTTTTCGACTATACCTCCAAAAAATTGAAAGCTTCGAGATTTGGATACTTGAAATAAAGAATAACTCACAGCTATGAGTACGAGTAAAACAATCAAAAGCTTTTTCATATATCCTCCAAAAAAATAGACCAAATCCTATGATTCGGCCTAATTTAATCTATTCCTTTTTATCTCCAAGACCAAACATAATTTCCACTTCACACACAAGTTCGCCTTCTACAGTAGCAACCGCTTTGCCTTTGCCAAAGGTGCCGCGTACTCTTGTCATTTCTACTTCTAACCGAAGTTGATCGCCAGGTACAACTTGACGCTTAAAGCGGCAGTTATCAATTCCTGCAAAAAATGCGAGACGACCTTTATTTTCTTCTTTAACGAGCATTGCAACCGCTCCAACTTGTGCAAGAGCTTCTACAATTAGAACACCTGGCATAACAGGAAACTCAGGAAAATGTCCGTTGAAAAACTCTTCGTTCGCTGTCACATTTTTAATACCGATCGCGCGCTTTCCTTCTTCTAGCTCTAAAATTCGATCCACAAGCAAGAATGGGTAACGATGCGGAATGATCTCTTTAATTTGTTCTATATTCAACATGAGAATTAGTACCTCCTACTAATACTAGGTTTTATATATTCTATTGTAGCGGAAAGCCACTAGGAAAAGCAAACAAAAAAAGCAGTCAAACACATGACCGCTTTCTGCTTATTTATCACTATTCACCAAATCAACGATATGGGTCCACGTTGATTTGTCAAACACATCCTTGGGTTTGCCATTACCCATGACGCTGTATCCGACCATTGCACCTGATACGGTACTAACAACAAGTAGAATGGCAACGATGATAACCCGAAGCCAGATCGGAATCAGACGAATGCGAATTCGCTTTCGGCCTTCCTTCAGCGCTTTCTCCTTTTCTTCTCTGCGTTCCTTTTTTCGCTGCTCGCGTAAGGAAACAGCTTCCTGGTTACTATTGTTTACAGCCATGGTTGATTCCCCTTTTAACGAATTCCGTTCACAAGTCCCATCATCTGATCCGCAAGTGTCACGGAGCGAGATTGAAATTGATATGCACGCTGCACATTAATTAGTTCAGTCATTTCTTTTGAAAGGTCCACATTCGATTGTTCAAGAGCTCCCTGTTGAAGGCTGATTTCTGCTCTTAGCCCTCCCGTTAACTCCGTTAAGACTTCATCTTCAGCAATATTTGCTGGAAGCCCTAGTAAGTTCCCACCACGTTGCTCTAAAAATTGTGGCTTATTCACACGAACCACTCCAAGGTTAAACACTTCTGTCGCACCAGCCGTTTTTGTTACCGTTAACTGGCCATTCGCATTGATGTTATAATCCTTGGCTTCACCATTTATTGTAATCGGATTATTGTTTTCGTCAAGTACTGGCAATCCATCGCCATTAACAAGCATCACTTCTGTATCGGAAAGAGGTGATAAATAAAGCGCACCATTTCTCGTATACTGAACTTCGTTAACTCCATTTGTTTGAACGAGTACTTTAAACAGTTGTCCTTCTTTTGTAAAAGCCGTATCAAGTGAACGACCGGTTTGCTTAAGTGCTCCCTGATTCATGATTAGTTGAGCTTGTCCAAGCTTTGCCCCTGTTCCTTGGCGGATTCCATTTGGAGTTAGTCGGTTCACTTCTTTATTCGCACGCTCTTGGTTGTTAAACTCTTGAACCAATAGATCAGTGAAAGTAGCTTCTCTTCTTTTATAGCCATTTGTATCTACGTTTGCCATATTATTAGAGATAATATCCATTTGCTTTTGAAGCTGGGATAACGTGTTAGTTGCTGTAATCATCGTACGATTCATAAGTTAGTGCCTCCTTCCTTATCCAATTCTTCCGATTTCATTGGCTGCTTTATCCATGCTCTTATCATACGCTTGAAGCACCTTTTGGTTAGCTTCGAAGGCACGATACGCCGTTAGCATATCTGTCATCGTGCGGCTCACATCCACGTTTGAGCGTTCTAAATACCCTTGCTGCAGCTTAAACTGAATGCCTGTTTCGTTAAAGGCATTGGCAAGTGGATTGCCATCCTCTGTACGATATAATCCATCTCCCTCTTTAATCATACGCTGTGGATTTGCGGCAAATCCTACACCTAGACGCGCTGTTTCTCCGTTTGCACCGGTGATAAGGCCATCTTCACTTACTGTGAACTGATCGCTTGAAAGCTTGATCGGTTGTCCTTGATCATTCAGGACCATATTCCCACTAGATGTTGTCAAAAATCCTTGACCATCTAATGTAAAGTCACCATTACGAGTGTACTTTACCGTACCATCTGCACCTTGTACGCTATAAAAAACAGACCCTGCTAGACCATTTTGCTCATTTGGTGGCATATACAAATCAACTAGTGCAATATCCGTACGTTGCTCTGTTGCTTGCAAATCTCCTTGAATGAACTTCGGAATCGCTTCCTGCATATATACACCCGTGTTAATCGCACCAATCGTTGTTCCGGTCGTAAGGTTTAACCCTTTTTCAGTCGGAATAGATAGCGAATCATAACGTTTTAACAGCATTTCAGGAAACGCACGCATGGATGCCTGATCCGCCTTAAATCCTGGAGTATTCGCATTCGCCATATTATTAGAGAACATTTCTGTTCTACGCTGTTGGGAGATCATACCTGACGCAGCCGTATAAAACCCTCTAAACATCCTGTCACCTCTTCATTTTCAACTATCTATATAAATAACAAAATATATTTCAAACCACACTTACTTTCTATTATAAAAAAAAATGTCGAAAAGCACATTATGTTTTTTCAGGAAATTTGGAACGGGTAATTTTTCCCGGAATCCCCTACGGTGACAGACACCATAAAAAGACAAATCGACCCCTTTTGTCCACGGACGGTGTCTGTCACCACAAAAAGACAGATTGACCCATTTTGTTCGCCTGGGATGGACACTTATCTCACTGTCCGCCTGAGGTGGAAAAATGGGCTATTTTGTCCACGAAGGGTGACAGACACCCTAAATTGCTCCCAAACGAAAGGCACTTCCGGTCGGAAGTGCCTTTTGTTTGGTTTTACCCTAGTCTTCTGCGTGGTAGACGGTCGATGTTATCAAGCATGATGCCTGTTCCGATTGCTACGCAGTCCATTGGGTTTTCTGCTACTAATACAGGAACCTTCAGCTCTTCGGAAAGAAGCATGTCGATGCCGTGTAGTAGTGCTCCTCCACCTGTTAAAATCACTCCACGGTCAATGATGTCCGCAGATAATTCTGGTGGTGTTCTCTCAAGAACAGATTTCGCAGCTTGTACAATTACAGCCACTGATTCGCGAAGCGCTCCTTCGATTTCTTCTGAACGAACCGTGATCGTGCGTGGAAGTCCTGACACCATGTCACGACCACGAATTTCCATTTCCTCTGAACGAGAACCTGGGAATACCGTCCCGATATTGATTTTGATATTCTCTGCCGTACGCTCACCGATCAATAATTTGTATTGACGCTTAATGTAATGAAGAATTTCGTTATCAAACTTATCTCCAGCCATCTTAATAGAAGAAGAAGTAACGATATCACCCATAGAAAGAACAGCAACATCCGTTGTTCCGCCCCCGATATCAACAACCATATTTCCGCTTGGCATGAAAATGTCCATCCCTGCTCCAATAGCTGCCACCTTTGGCTCCTCTTCTAAGTAAACCTTTTTCCCGCCACTCTTCTCAGCCGCTTCTTTAATCGCCTTTTGTTCAACACTTGTAATGTTTGTTGGGCAGCAAATCAAAATGCGTGGCTTAGATAGGAAGCCTTTTACATTTAACTTATTAATAAAGTGCTTAAGCATCGCTTCTGTTACATCAAAGTCAGCGATTACTCCATCCTTCAGCGGGCGAATCGCAACGATATTTCCTGGTGTACGTCCAACCATCTTTCTCGCTTCTTCACCAACCGCAAGCACACGATTCGTATTCTTATCTATAGCCACAACTGATGGTTCATTTAACACAATGCCGCGGCCCTTCACATGGATCAGTACGTTGGCTGTTCCTAAATCGATTCCAATATCTCTCGCAAACATCCTTTTCATTTCCTCCTTGAAAGGTAACAATCGTATTCGTGCTCTTCTCATATATATCATGGGTTAAATTCTCATTAAAAACTCGGTGTGTAGGAAAAGAGACTTACCTATTACGAACCTAATGTCTCTAATAGAGTATTTTATCACAAATAGGTAAATTACAATAATAATTTGTCAAAAAGTCGGAAAAAATGTCTAAAAAACTTTGAAATGCGAAAGTTCACCAACTTTCTATATGTAAAACAAGGTCAATACCCGTATTTTCGGCACCAATCGCCGGAGCATCCCAAACAAAATAAAAACCCTCCATACATTCATGGAAGGTTTTAAAAATCACTGAACAGGCTCGCCTTCTAGTTCTTCTTTCTTATACTTCATTTTTGTCGCTTCTCCCCCGCGTAGGTGGCGGATCGATTTATGGTAATCTAATATGTCTTTCACTTCGTTTGCCAGTTCTGGGTTTATCTCGGGTAGTCTTTCGGTTAGATCTTTATGGACTGTACTTTTGGACACGCCAAACTCCTTCGCGATTACGCGAACTGTTTTTCTCGTCTCCACGATATACTTTCCAATCTTGATAGTTCTCTCTTTGATGTAATCGTGCACACCACTCGCCCTCCCTAAATTGGATGTGAGAAGTGTGAAATGAGACCCGCTTCCGCTTCGTTGGTGTAGTGTTACCCGCACAACATCCATTATTATTTTCAAAAAGCAATTTCTTCTGAGCAATGTGTGCGGCAGAAAGTGTGACACTTTCTAAACGTTACAAGGAATAAACATGTATGGAACTAAATCTCGCGCATTTGCAAACGACTCCTCACCTCATACACTCTCTTTGTAGGTTTGTAACCATTTTATTAGCTTGGTTGAGAATATATGCACGAAAAACACAATAGGGACAAGGCTTATTAAAAATTTTTTGAAAAATCGGACAAAAATAACCTATCCTCACACATTTTTTTCGTAATAAATGTTACAAAATCGTCAAAAACAAGTAAAAAGGACCATTCGATATAAAGGACAAGCTACCTATCATTTACCGGTCATTTTGACCCTGTTGCCGTAAATTCTGGAAATACCCTCCAAAAGCGTAGGTCGTATTATGCCAAAAACTCTCACAGTTTGTTGAAAAATAGGCGAAAGGATTGAAGAACTCTGTCGAAATTTTAGAGAGGTTATCCCTATTGTCTACCCAGGGACATATTACGTAGAATGAGGTGAATTTATACATAAATATTGGTTTTATTACTACATTTTGGGGAGATATTATGGACTATTCAAGAAAAGCAAGGATTCAAAATGAAAGAAAAGCTGCTGCAAAAGCAAACCGTCGTAAACTTGCTGGTGTGACCATGATGGCAGCGATTACAGCTTCATCCTTATTTGGATCTGGTATGAAGTCAGCAAAAGCAGAAACAGAAGCAGGCTTCTACACCGTTCAAAAGGGTGATACCCTTACACGCATTGCAAAACAATACAATGTAAGCGTAATCGAGCTGATGAAAGAAAATAAGCTGGCTTCCGACAAGATTTATATCGGACAAAAGCTTGAGGTTCCTACTCACCTTGGGGAAGAAGAGGACTACGAGGAGATATCCGTTCAATCACACAAAGTGGTTTCCGGAGATACGTTATATCGAATTTCTGTCAAATACGGAACAACGATTTCAGAACTTAAAAAAGCAAACAGACTATCATCCGATACAATCAAAATCGGACAAACATTACTGATTCCAAGTAAGGAAAAGGAAATATCACAAAAAGCAAAGCAGCTTGCGAAGTTTTATACCGTTGCCCCTGGGGATACCATCTATGGATTAGCCAAGCGCTTTGGTACGTCCATTGATGTGTTAAAAGGACAAAATGGACTAAATACAGAAATGATCTTAATCGGACAAAAATTACTGATTACTGAAGCACCTATCACCACAAGAGCAAAGGTAGTTGGTGCGATTGACAAGTTTACCGTCGAGTTCCAAACTGCCACTGGAACACTTCCCTTAAAAGTGTCTTACGGAACGGCTGAGGCTTATCAAAAGCTATCAGGAAAAGAGTACATTCTTTCTTATAAAAATGGTGCGTTAGTATCCATACAACCGGAATAAACATAAGAGCATGGGGTTTTCCCCATGCTCTTACAGCTGTAAGAACCGAGCTTGACTCTCTGTTGCCTTCACAAGCTCCCCCCACGTACAATAGCCGCGATCGCGAAATTGCTGGATAAGCTCCACAAATAAATACGCTGTTGTCTTCGCATCACCTACCGCGTTATGCCGCTCATAAATTCTTGTTCCAAACGCACGCGCGTATCGTTCGAGGTCGCGCATATCATACGATGGAGCGAGGAAACCAATAAGATCAAGTGTATCAATTGTAAAAGTCCCCTTTAGCCCGATCTTTTCTCGTTTCAATTCATTTTTTAACACAAGCGTATCAAAGCTTACATAATGCCCGACCAGACTCACAGTTTCCTGCTCTCTCACATACGAAAAGAAATCAGAAATGGCCTCAAATGCATATGGAGCTCCAGTCACTTGTTCATTAGAAATAGACGTCAATTCCGTTATTTCCCGAGAAATTTGTCGAGATGGATTCACATAGGTTTGAAAGCTAGAAGCCTCACAAACCTTAAAACCTTCTATTAAAACGGCCCCAATCTCTATCAATCTGTCCGATGTAGCTATTTCGAACCCTGTCGTTTCCGTGTCAAAAACGACAAATTTCAGCTCATCTAGTGGAGTGGATAACGGTATTTCCTGATATAGAAGCGGGCAGGTGATTGATTTTCGTAGAAAAAACATCTCTTTCCTCCCTCTATACAGTAAAGTTAGCAAATACTTGGCTTTGCAACTCTTTTAATGATTTTAAACTAATAATAAGCTCTTCTTTTTCATGGGTTGATAGTCTAGCAAACTCGATATGGGACTTTCCTTGCTGCTGCCATCGCTGAATCACATACAGACGCAGTACCTCTTCCACCGCCTGCTTCAAATCGGTGGAAAACACGTCCGAAAGCACCCCTTTCTCTTTTAAAAAGGAGATCTTATTAACGGACGTACCAGACCTTCCCCCATGTAAAAGTGTGAGAATTTGCAGGCTATGATGATAAGGAAACAGCACTTCCTTTTTCATATCAATCTGCTTGCGTTCTAGCTTGAATAAAGACCGAATCGGTTGGTCAAGAGTCGGAATCACATGCTCTCTCTCCACTTGAGACAGTCGATATAGAAAGATTTTGGAGCGCTGTAACAGCTCTTTTATTCCCTCTTCAAATCTCGCATGCAACTCTACTGATCCCATTAAAAAGCGATACGAAAAGAAGTTTTGTGCTATCAGGAGATGGTCATTCGTCGCTTGCAGCATCCACCCTCTGACTCTCTCCTGCCACACTGTGATGGTCCCACGCCAGTTCCCCTCACTACACATCATCAAACCAAGACAACGGGCATAACCCGCCTTTTCAAGCATGTTTGTAATCTCCATACCTAATTTTGAAAAATACTCCTTGTACTCCTCCTTCTCGTAAACAAGAAAATGATCCTGATCCGTTAACATAAACTGCTCCCCGCGGCCCGCACTTCCCATTTGATAGAGAGCGAAGTGACAGGGAACCTCTTCCCCTAGTGCTTCTACAGAAAGCTCCACTGCTCTCTTTACTAGTCGATCGTACAACTGAGTCACAATCTCTAACGTTTTTAACATAGGAATCTTGTCTTTAATAAGCGTTTCAAGTATGTCATAAATCGCCTTTTTCACATGAACAATCGTCTCTTCTGTGCATTGCTCGATCTTTTGAATCGTCTTCATCACATTTTCGTTCTTTTTCCGTAATAAGTCAGATAACGTGACCACTCCGAAGAGTTTTTCACCTTCTACGACCGGCAAATGCTTGATTCCTTTTAACAGAGTTAAAGATAACGCATCATAATAATAGGAGAAACGTGAGATCGTAACCGGATGAGGTGTCATGACATCACCGGCAATACAATCCAAAGATCGTCCTGCCGCAATCACCCGCTCGACCAAATCTCGTTCCGTGATAATTCCTTCAAGCCTTCCATGATCCGTTACAAGCACAGAGCTTGTGCGTTCTTTATGCATCAAAAGCGCCGCCTCTTGAACCGTGGTTGTCGGGGAAACACTCACCACTTGTTCCGTCATTAAATCTTGAACGCGCAGCATGAACGCATCTCTTTCTCCAAAATCACGTGCAAGCTGAACCTGCTCCGCTAACGAAGCATAAATATCCTTAAGCCTTACGCTCACCTGAGCTAATAAATAATCATGAACATTGGGGTCATCCCACCGCTTGGCAATGACGGTAAAAGGGATATAAAGGGCTTTGCACGGCTCGACCGCTCGAACCTCCACTTGAGTGGCTGCCTCCTTCCCTGATTTGGAGACACCTAGGAAATCAGCCAAACTAGAAAAGCCAATCAACTCGCCTTTTTGAACCACTTCAAGCACTTCCTCCTGTGTCCTGTGCTCATTTTTTATAAACACTTCAGCAATCCCTGATAGGATGAGGAGCAAACCGTCACGTGGAGCCTCTTTTTTCAGCATCGTTTCCTGCTTTTCATACATTCGAAGCTCACAAAGCTCGATAAGGGAAAGGGCCGTACGGACATCCACCCCTTGAAAAAAGGGGTGAAACCGCACAGCCTCTAAAATGGTTTCATTATAATTGTTTTGTTCCATCGTTCATCCAAACCTCGCCATTCTTATACACCATCTGCTCTGGATAGCGTAAGTCAATAACTTCCTCCTGGATTTTCTGAGATGGAGCTTCAGTTGATAAAGAAACGATAATATTCGTTAAGAACGCCGCAGCTGCTCCAAACACTCCCGCTCCTGTATCAATAATGCCTAAAATCGTAAATCCACCGTATTTCGCGGCAAAAATATACGTTAAGGTCACCCCTAGTCCGACTAAAAGACCAGCAATGACACCTTTTGCATTCGAACGTTTCCACCAAACCCCAAGAACAAGTGCTGGGAAGAACGTTCCTGTTGCAAGCGCAAACGCCCAAGCCACAATTTGTGTGATGGCTCCTGGCGGGTTAAGAGCGATAAGCCCTGCAAATAAAGTCGCAATAACGATCGACCAACGAGCAACAGATAAACGTTTCTTTTCTGTCGAATTTGGCTTCAAGACACGATAGTAAATATCATGTGCAAAAGAAGAGGAGATCGCAATCATCAATCCGCCTGCCGTTGATAAAGCCGCAGCCATCGCACCAGCAGCTACCAAACCGATTACGAATACACCTAGGTTGGCAATTTCAGGTGTCGCCATAACGACGATATCGTTAGAAATCACGAGCTCGCTCCACTGAAGAATGCCATCACCATTTCCATCAGCTACTTGTAGCTTACCAGTGTCCACCCATGTTTTTGTCCAAGCCGGAAGTTCAGCAATTTTACTACCAGCCACTTTTGTCATTAAAATGAAGCGTGAAAACGCCGCATAAGCTGGTGCCGATAAGTATAATAATCCGATGAAAAGCAGTGCCCAAGCTCCTGACCAACGAGCTGCTTTCATCGTTGATACCGTATAGAAACGAACGATTACGTGTGGAAGTCCAGCCGTTCCAGCCATGAGTGTAAACATAAGAGCAAGGAACTGCCACTTCGTTCCGTTTGTAAACGGTGCAAAGTATTCTGAAATGCCAAGCTCCCGGTCGAGTTCACCCATTTTTCCAACAAGCTCCCCGTAAGATAGCCACGGCATTGGGTTGCCTGTAATTTGTAAACTCATAAAAATAACAG
This sequence comes from Bacillus sp. Y1, assembly GCF_003586445.1. Lineage (NCBI taxonomy): Bacteria > Bacillati > Bacillota > Bacilli > Caryophanales > Bacillaceae > Bacillus > Bacillus sp. Y1. The sequence goes on from NZ_CP030028.1 coordinate 4,790,310, forward strand.
GAATCAAGTAGGCAATAATTAAAATAATATACTGAGCCACCTGCGTCCATGTAATTCCTTTCATTCCTCCGAACGCCGCATAGAATGCAATTAACACAACCCCGATCATCGTTCCAAGCTTCGCATCGATTTCAAACAGTCGTCCGATAACTACCCCAGAACCTGACAGCTGACCGATTGAGTACGTAAAAGAAATAATGATCGTAATGACAGCCGCAATGACACGAGCCGTATGGCTGTCAAAGCGGTCACCGATAAATTCAGGAACCGTGTAGCGACCGTACTTACGAAGCTGAGGAGCCAGTAAGAACGTCAGCAATAAATATCCGCCTGTCCAGCCCATGATATAAGCAAGACCGTCGTATCCAAGTAGCATGATCGTACCCGCCATACCAATGAATGAAGCCGCACTCATCCAGTCCGCCCCGATGGCCATTCCGTTAAAAATAGGCGGTACACCGCGTCCGGCTACATAGAAATCAGACGTTGCCTTCGCCTTGTTATAAATGGCAATCCCGATATACAGGGCAAACGTCGCTAAAATGATCGTTAATGAGACCAAGAATTGTGTATCCAAATGTATTCCCCCCTATTTATTGATTTCTCCTTTGTGCTTCTTTTTCTTTTTAAGCCCCCGAGCATTCCCCTTTAATGCTCAAACACTTTTCCAGAACTGATTTGTTCATTTTTGCTCTCATCAATTCCGTATTTTTTGTCTACATTGTCACTCAGCTTCGCATTTACAAAAAGTAAAATGATAAACGTAATAACTGCCCCTTGAGCTCCCATGAAATAATGGAGTGGAAATCCATTAATGGAATACTGACTTAGTGGCTCAGCAAAAAAGACCACCCCAAAAGAAACGAGAAACCAGACGATAAAATAAATAATAATATTGCGAGTTCTTTCGCGGAAATAACTATCTGCTACCTGTTTATCAATTTTCTTCACACTTACACCCCCATGAATAATGATGTTCCTGTGCATGTCTAGATGACCTGTTTTTTGTAAAACCGATCCTCCTTTCTATTTGAAAAATGTATATGAACTTTTACTCGACGCTTATGCGAGAAAAAGTCATCAACCGTACTAGCTTAAGCTGAAGATAAATTTGATGGTATCAATGAATGGCATGGGAACTAGGATGATTTGTACGATGAAGTAAACAAAAATGGATAGGAATGGAATGACTAAGAAGAAGGGTCTTTTCTTTTTTAATGCAAAAAACAAACAAACTGCTGAGATGAGAAGTAAGCCAAAAAAGATCATTTCTTGCCTCCTTTTATGTGAAAGCGTTAACAATTTTTACTTTTCTGAAATTTTATGAAAATTCAATATTTATTATCTACATAAACTGTCTCTTGGTCAAGTAAGACTAGCCATTAAATTTTCAGAGGGCTTGTCGAAAATTGGAGGTCGAACTAAGAAACACAGCATTACCAATACTTTCCTTATGAAACATCCGTCGAAAACTTTTTTATTACAAGGAGTTTGTCTTATTGGTTAACACTATGTTGAAATTAGAAACCCTAGCCAGAATTGTAACACAAAAAAAGCATGTGAAACCTCACATGCTCAGTGTCTTAATCATGATTTTAACTGCTTCATGCAAGTCTCTTGAGGACCAGCTTGGCATCGCTTTTTTCTCATCGATCACAAGCTCGTGGGATGCTGGAACGTGTACAAAGCCAGCTGGGATATCCACTTTCTTCTCCTTTAATTCATGCAAAACGGTGTACATTACATTGTTGCACAAATATGTTCCCGCACTGTTGGAGATGCTAGCAGGATAGCCTTTCTCCTTAAGAGAATCCACTAACATCCGAATAGGAAGAGTAGAAAAATAGCCGTCCGCTCCATTTTCAACGATCTTAGAATCTACTAAAGCTCTCCCGCTATTATCCGCTGCGCCATCACGACAATTAATGGCAATCCGCTCCGGAGTTATTTGTGTCCGTCCAGCAGCAAGTCCTAGCGACAGTACCGCATCAGGGGCAAACTCACGAACCGCTTCCAATATAGCCACTGGTGCTTTTTCAAAATCTACTGGCAAAAGAACTCCCTTCACCTCGTATTCACCAATTTGTGCTCCATCCAGTCTTAACACCAATTCCTCAGTTGGATTAATCGGATGGTCTAGGAAAGGTTCAAACCCCGTTAACAATAGCTTTTTCATAGATGTATCTCCCCTTAATAACTAGCAATGCTACCGTCTGTACGCTTCTCCGTACCTCCCGTAAGCACGCCTGTCTCTGGATTACGAATGATCACCTGACCACGGCCAAAACCACCAGAATCATGAGCAACGACCATCTCATGTCCTTTTCTCACTAGTCCCTGAACCAGATGATTCGGGAAATCATGCTCTACTTCTATCTTCTTTCCTGATATCCATTGCCATCTAGGAGCATCTAGCGCCGATTGTGGGTTAAGGTCATAATCAATCATATTCATCGCTACCTGCACATGTCCTTGTGGCTGCATATATCCACCCATCACACCAAACGGTCCGACTGCCTCTCCACCCTTCGTCATAAAACCAGGAATGATCGTGTGATACGTCTTTTTTCCAGGAGCAAGCGCATTTTCATCTTTTTCATTCAGTGAGAAATCATGACCGCGATTTTGCAGTCCAATCCCTGTGTTTGGAACGACAATCCCAGAGCCAAAGCCCATATAATTGCTCTGGATAAAAGAAACCATATTCCCTTCTCCATCAGCGGTAGCCAAATACACTGTTCCACCCTTTGGAAGAGTACCCGGTTCTGGATTTCGAGCTTCATCTGTAATTTTTTCGCGCGCCTGCTGGGCAAATTCCTCCGAGAGCATATCTGCAACACTTGCCTTCATCGTTGTTGGATCAGTAATATACGTTTTTCCATCTGTAAATGCCTGCTTCATCGCTTCTAATTGCAGATGCAATCCAGCTAAATCTTCACGGTGCGAAAACTCGTAGCCTTTTAATATATTGAGTGCCATAAGCGCGACTAAACCCTGACCGTTCGGCGGAATTTCCCACACATCGTAGCCGCGGTAGTTTACACTAATCGGATCCACCCACTCCGCTTTGAAGGCTGCTAAATCCTCTTTTCGTAAAAATCCTCCATTCGCCTTGGAAGCAGCGTCGATTTCATCCGCTATTCGGCCTCGGTAAAAGCTTTCAGCATTGGTTTCAGCAATATCTTGAAGGGTATTCGCATGATCCTCAGACTTCCACATTTCGCCGATTTGTGGCGGCTTTCCATCTGGAGCAAACACGCGGAACCATTCTTTGTATGAAGCGTCATCACCAAAGCGTTTCTGATAAATTTTATACGCACCAGCCCAGTACTTTCCAAGCGTTGGGGATACCGGGTAGCCCTCACGCGCGTAAGTAATTGCTGGCTGTAATACTTCCGTTAATGGCAAACGTCCGAAGCGTTTGGAAAGCTCCGCCCACGTAGAGGGAGCACCAGGTACCGTGACGGGAATCCAGCCATGCGATGGCATACTTTCATGTCCGAGCTCTTTCACTTTTTCAATTGATATTCCTTGCGGGGAAGGTCCGCTCCCATTTAAGCCGTACAACTTATCTTTGATCCAAACAAGGGCAAATGCATCACCACCGATGCCGTTTGACGTTGGTTCAACAACAGTTAAGCACGCGGCTGTCGCAATCGCCGCATCCACGGCATTTCCGCCCTTTTTTAACATATCAAGCCCTGCCTGTGCTGCCAGTGGCTGAGATGTCGCCACCATGCCATTTCTAGCAATCGTCGCCATTCGCTGCGATCGATATGGATATGTAAGGTATGACAAATGAAACTCCCCCTATTAAACTTCGTCTTTCGAAATATTATACGATAAATTTTGAATTTTTCCAATAATAAGAAGTTACGCAAAAATCCGAGAAAGATGCGCATATAATAGAAAAGTTACGTAATAAACCGGCTTGATCACACAACAAAAAACCCGCACAAGGCGGGTTTTCCTCATATCCTATGCATCAGAATTATCTGTGCTATCGGTTCCTTCTTCAGTTCCAGGAGTTTCTTCTTTACCAGAATCTGTTCCTTCTTTTTCAGTAGACTTGTCCGCATCTTCTTCTTCAGCAGCTTTCTTTTCTGCTGCATCATCCGTTGCTTCCTCTTCTTCTTCTACTGCACTTGGATCATCTTTTCCGCTGTTTTCCATATCAGACACATTAACATCTTTCAGTGCACTTAAAGGCTTTTGGAAGTAGTCAATTGGATTTAGAGCTACTCCATCTTTGCGAATTTCAAAGTGTACGTGAACGCCAGCTTCTTCGTTAACAAGGCTTTCACCTGCAGTTGCGATCGACTTACCTTGCTTTACTTCGTCGCCAACTTTTACTTTGATGTCACTAACTGATTGATATTGTGTTACAATTCCTTTGTCATGTTCAATTTCGATGACATTTCCAAGTAGGGAATCGTTATCAATCACTTTCGTAACTGTTCCGCTAAGAGCTGCTACAACATCGAATGCTTCCCCGTCTTTTTGCACAATATCGATACCCGTGTTTGGATGGTATGAATTGTCGTAGAATACTAGGGCTGCTTCTTGCTGTTCTGTTGAGCCGTTATTATCATAGAATTGCTTTTGAATTTCGACCTTGTTTGGATCTGTTACAGGCATTACAAAGTTTTCCATTGTACGTGATACTTCAACAGCTGGCTCATTGAACTTCTTGTCTGTAACGTCAGTAGCCTCGTTGTTGTACCCAAACTTGTCTGAGTCTGTTGCACTGTTTTGATACCATAAAACCGCGGTTAAAATGATCGCTGCGCTTCCTAGATAAATTGCTGGGAATGCCCATCTTTTCTTTAAAAAGCGCTTAACATTTGAATCTTGAGAAGATCGTTTCTTTTCTTCCTCTCTCATTTATCATCACCTCAGCAATCAGTTTGAACAATGTGAGAGAAATATATACCTTGTGATAAAAAAAATTTTTAGACTTATTTTTCGACAAAGCTTTTACAATTATTCATGTAAGGAGAATGTTTTATGAAAAAATTTATTTGGGCCCTTCCCATTGCATATATGGCGCTCATTTGGACACTATCCAGCTTTCCGGCTGATGAATTCGTCGCACTAACTGATTTGTCCCTCGATCGCATCATTAAAGAGTCACTACACCTAGTCGAATTCGGTATTCTGTATCTTTTATTCACCCTTGCACTATATGGAAATGGGCAGCTTACAAAAAAGACAAGCCTCCTCTTTGCGATCATCGCTTGCCTTTACGGGGCACTAGATGAAATCCACCAGTCCTTCGTTCCCTACCGTTCGGCCACATGGATTGACCTTGTGAAGGACGTCATTGGCGTCACCGTATCTTATTATGTCGTCAACCGCTTTTATTTTTTGAAAAAGAAATAAGCTAGAGCAAAAAGCTCTAGCTTATTTCTGGGCAGTAATCTTCGTGAGCAGATCGTTTGATGATACGACTTCTGCTCCTTGGTAATAATACTTTACAATATCCACATACGTTTTTCCTTCTTGCGCCATTCCATTCGCCCCGTATTGACTCATACCAACGCCGTGGCCGTATCCCTTAGTATTAATCACGATTTGGTCGCCTTTTCGCTCCCACGTAAAGTCAGTTGATTTTAACTCCAGCTTCGTACGAATGTCTTGCCCGGTTAAAACCGTGCCACTAAAATCCACTTTGCTGACTCGGTTACTGGATGTTCGTTCGACCACTTTCCCAATCGTATCACCTGAACCAACTTTTACTCCTAACAGGCGTTCAAAGTCTGCCACTGAAACGACCTTTTGTCCGTTAAATTCCTTCGAGTCCAAATCCCAAGGGCTCTCAACGCTTTTTAAATAAGGAAGTGCCCCTTGCCAAACCGCTTCGGCATTTTCCGTATAACCGTTACTTGTTGAAAAGAACGTCGCATCGATCGGGCTTCCCTCGTAAGTCAGGATCTGTCCGCTCGTTTCCTGTACAGCTTTACGGATCTTCTCTATTTTCCAGGTGTAGTCCTTGCCCCAAATTTTTCGAAGCTCTTCATCATTCTTATAAACTTGGTGCTGTACCGTGTCCGTTACGAGAGCCCCGTCAGGTACCTCCAGTTTTTCCGAGCTGATCATTTGTCTCACGATATAGGTTCTAGCTGTAAGAGCTTGTGCCTTTAATGCTTCAAGTTCAAACGTGGCTGGCATTTCTGATGCAACGACGCCTGCTACATAGTTATCGAGTTCAAGTGTCTCAACCGATTCTGATGCCGTACGATAGACAGCAACTTCTACGGCCGGACCCGTTGGTGGTGCTTCAGCTACCGTCTCTTTGGCGGTTTCCTCTCCAAGTTTACCACTTACCTTACCCTCTGAAAAAGGGAGCACGACGAGTGTAGGAATCATGAGTGTGACGACGAATAGAATGGCGGATACGATTACAAATGGTTTTAGTTTCATTGTGCTTGTGCCTCCAGTACGCATTAGGTAACAAGGAATATGTAGTCCCGTCTCCATTCATACATATGGACTTGGACAAGCAAATATGACTTTTTCTTCTTTTATGAATAAAAACATCAACGAAGCATCACAATATTCTAGGTGGTCATCATTTTATGTAATAAAAATGTAAAAAACCGCAGAGTATGGAATACTTCTACGGTTTACATTTACGAATATATATTTATTTAAGCATTCATATCGCTAACGTATGTTTCTTGGATCGTTTCAACGACTTCTGTCACACGCTCAATATCTGCACCAAGTGCTGCAAGCTTATGATGGAAGTCAACGTATCCTCGGTCTAAATGCTTAAGCTCTGTAACACGAGTTATGCCATCAGCAACTAATCCTGTTAAAATAAGCGCAGCAGCCGCACGTAAATCAGTTGCAGCAACCTCTGCTCCTTGCAGGTTAGATGGTCCATTCATAATAACTGAACGACCTTCAATTTTAATATCAGCATTCATACGACGGAATTCTTCCACGTGCATAAAGCGGTTTTCAAATACCGTTTCCGTAATCATACTTGTTCCTTTTGCGTGAAGAAGTAATGCCATCATTTGTGATTGCATATCTGTTGGGAATCCTGGATGTGGCATCGTTTTAATATCAACGGCTTTTAGGTTATCTGGTCCAATGACACGTAAGCCGTCAGCCTCTTCTTCAATAATAACGCCCATCTCTTCCATTTTCGCAATAAGTGAGGTTAAATGTTCTGGAACGGCTCCTCTTACAAGCACATTTCCACCAGTAATAGCGGAAGCAACCATGAATGTTCCAGCCTCAATACGATCAGGAATAATATGATGTTCGCAACCAAATAGAACGTCTACACCTTCAATGCGAATCGTACCTGTTCCTGCTCCTCTTACTTTGGCACCCATTTTGTTAAGGAAATTAGCTAAGTCCACAATTTCTGGCTCTTTCGCACAGTTTTCCATCACTGTCGTACCATTGGCAAGAGTCGCGGCCATCATAATATTTTCAGTCGCACCGACACTTGGGAAATCCAAATAGATTTTTGCGCCGTGTAAGCGACCTTCTGGAGCTTCGGCTTCAATAAATCCGTTTCCAACTTTTACCTTAGCACCCATAGCTTCGAAGCCTTTTAAATGCTGATCAATTGGACGTGAACCAATTGCACAGCCACCCGGCAATGCAACTCGTGCACGGCCATTTCGAGCTAGCAATGAACCCATTACTAGTACAGATGCTCTCATTTTTCTAACATATTCAAATGGTGCTTCTTCTCTTAATACTCCAGATGCATCAACCGTAACCGTGTTATCTTTAAATCCGACATTGGCATTCAAATAGCGTAACACTTCATTGATTGTATATACATCGGAGAGCGTCGGCACATCTTTAATTACGCATTTTCCATCACTTGCTAATAATGTTGCGGCGATCACAGGCAAAACTGCATTTTTAGCGCCTTCTACTTTCACTGAGCCACTAAGCCTTCTTCCGCCGCGGACGATGATTTTTTCCAAGTGTATTCCCCTCCGCGTCCATTTTCTCTATATTAATATTCAATCGTAATGATTGGTGTGCCAACTACTAGGGTAGTCTTTGCGCCCAATCCTTGCGTTCTAAGTCCTACTTGTAGATTCATTTCTTTCTCTTTACTTGTTAGACCTTCTGACAACATAGGCGAATACGCCGATGTGGATACAAAATTATTTTCGTCTAATGACTCGATCTCTTCTGCCTTAAACTGCGTAAGCAATTGATTGACAGTATCAGGCAAAGACGTATTCATCTTATCACTGAATTCGCCTTTTATACAAGAGAAAATTGTTGGTTTTCCTCGAAATATGTCAGAGAGCTGCAATGGTAGTTCATTTTCAAGAAATTGTGTGGTTTGTTGCGAAAAATTCTCGTCATTCACCTCATAAATGATATACGTTTGAGGATGCTGATTTGTGAGGGTTGTTAAAACTTGGATTTTTTCCTTTGGACCATGGTCAGTGGTGCTTATACCTGTAGCTTCCCACATATTCGCTTTAGAATTCACATTCCATGACCATTCGGGAAATTTTTTTTGCAAGTCTTTATTGAACTCCTTCACGTCCTCAAGGCTGGTTAAATGATCCATTTTCTCTCTTGCATGTAGAGACCATTCAGTGATGGGAATTTGTTCCCCTTCCACGACAGAAGCAATCGTTAGTAAGTCAAGCTGTTCTTTAGCTACTATCGTTTTATTCCCAATGTTTATAATGGCAAAACCTGTTAAGCAAATGATTAATAAGACATAAGAAAGTTTTTTCATCTACAATTCCTCCCCTTACTACCATTGTTACCAGGTAGCTCAAGGTCATACTTGGGAATTGTCGTCACTTTTTGACAAGTCTTATGTAAGCTTTTGTGCAGTAACACACAAAGAGAATTTTACTTAATTTTCACCGCTAATAAAAATGTCGGAAGACCTATATTTTACATAATCATTTGGAAGATTAATGGTAGTTGTTGTGACCACAGTAAGTAATCTAGGAAAAAATTACTAACATTAGAACCAATCACAATCGATAAAAATATAAACAACACTCGTGCTTGTAATACATGGTTCGCTCTTAGTAGCTTTTCGTAATTAATGGACTGAAGCGCCCACCAGGCAAGTGCGATAAAAAACAAATGCGACATAATGCTAATCAACGCTTGATGTCCAAATTCTGCGATCATCGGTACTTCTTCTCTCCCTTGTACAATTGGTCTTTGGGCAAGCCTACCTTTTATTGTATCATTTTTGTAACAAAAACAGAACCACATACCTCATTATTGACGAGTGAGGGTGGGTAAAAGTTTCGTTTTTTTTCGAAGATTTTAATGGAATAGGGTTTTATGACATATTAAAAGCTTGAAAACCTCCGTTATGCGTCATAAAACCATGGTTATGACTTTATGTATCACGATTTTTTTCTTTTCATGTTATAAACGGATCTATATGACACGCAGCAAGTGAATTTCTCCTTTTACACGTCATAAAACCCTCTTTTCCCCACATCCCAATATTTAAAACCCTTACATAAAAAAAGAAGAGGGTCCCCCAACCCTCTTCTTGCTACCTCTATTAAAACCCCATCTTACCGTGTGTAACTAGCAAAAGTCCCCCAACTCTCGCTAGTTTTTCTCCCAGTATTACTTATTGAAACATGTCCGAAAAGCCGTTGAAGTTATTGTGCAAGAAATCAAACGCCAAATTCGGGAATAGACCGAACACAATCGTTGCTGCGACCGTAATGACTAACACGACGATGATTCCAGCTGGTAGCTTGATTTTTTCTTCGGTTGCTGCTGGTCGGAAGAACATTTGTGTAAAAATGCCGAAATAGTAGAAGTACGATATGACGGTCGTGGCGATCATGACCGATGCTAGCACATAGTGTGCTGGATCCACATAGAACGTTCCCATAAAGATGTTCAGCTTTCCAATAAAGCCTGCTGTTCCTGGAATTCCTGCTAACGAAAGGAGGAACACTCCCATAGAAACAGCCAAGATTGGTGAACGCTTATAAAGCCCAGCAAATGCACTAATATCTTCATTATCTGTTTTTCCACTGATCAGCTGAATGATGGCAAACGCGCCAAGATTCATAAACAAATATGCTCCTAAGTAAAACCACATCGCGTCAAACATGAACGCTGACAGTGCCGCGATCGCTACCAATAGGTAACCCGCATGCGCGATACTTGAGTATGCGAATAGTCGTTTCACATTACGCTGACGTAACGCAATGACATTCCCGATGATCATCGTCGCTCCTGCAAGCAGTGCGATATAATCCTGCATCTTTATCAACATCGGATACGATGCCGTACTCGAACCAGATGGTGCCGCCCCGTATACAGACAAAAGAATACGAAGCAAAATTACGAATCCCGCTGTCTTGGATACAACGCTTAAAAAAGCGGTAACTGGCGTTGGCGCTCCTTGATACACATCTGGCGCCCACATATGAAACGGTACTGATGCCAATTTAAACGATAAACCAACAAATACTAGTAAAAAGGATAACCCAAGCAAGTAAATTTGCTGTGTATCAAAGTTCGCTGATAACACACCTGTAATCTCGGTTAAGTTGGTTGATCCTGTTAATCCAAACACATAGCTTAATCCAAACAGAGTAACAGCTGTTGAAATTCCGCCATTGATGACGTATTTCATGGCTGACTCATTGGATGGAAGATGCTTTTTACGAATGCCCGCTAAAATATAGGAAGAAAGCGATAAGAGCTCAAGTCCGACAAATAATGTGATTAAGTCTCCGCTCGACGTCATCACCATCGCTCCAAGCAAAGCGGTTAAAAACAGATAGTAGAACTCTCCCTTATATTCTTTCATCTCTTCCTTTGGTTCATAGCTGATCGCGAGTAGCATAACAAGCGCTGCACCTATGAGCAGTAACAGCTTGAATGCTTTTGCGTACGAATCTAAGCGAAACGTATCATATAAAATACTTGTTAATTCTAAATCTACCAATCCTAGTAAAGAGACAAACGCTGCAATAATGGCAGTGAATGCAATCCAGCCAAGAATTTTTCGATCTTGGTTTTTCGGCATGAACAAGTCCATGATGGAAAGGACAGTTGCTATACCAAGGATGATGAACTCCGGTGTCATAATTACCCATTGATACGATAACATTTGTTCAAGATCCATCCTTCATCACCCTCCTAACCCAAGCATGATAGTCTCAAGTGTGGCTTGTAGTGGCTCACTTAGTACACTTGGGTAAACACCAATCAATACAATTAACGCGACAAGAACGAGAACAGGCGCCCATTCAAAGGAACGAATATCGGATACCCCTGTGAATTCTCGTTGCGCTTTTCCAAACGTCATCCCTAACACCGCCCGCAGTAAGTACACAGCTGTTAGAATGATGCCTAAGCAGCCGACTGCAGCGAGTACGGGCATGGCCTCGAATAATCCTAAAAAGGCCATGAACTCACTTACGAATCCACTCATTCCCGGTAGACCAAGTGAGGCCATTGCTCCAGCTAATAAGAAACCAGCTGTGATTGGCATTCCCTTTGCCATTCCGCCAAGCTTTTGAATATGAGACGTATGGAAACGCTCATAAAAGATTCCTACTAAGAAGAACAATAATGCAGAGATCAACCCGTGAGAAACCACTTGGAAGATCGCTCCTTGAATTCCCGCTTCATTTAGTGCTCCTACTCCGATTAACACAATTCCCATATGAGAAATCGAAGAGTAAGCAAGCACCATCTTGAAATCCTTTTGAATCAGTGCAAGGAAGGCACCATACAGCAAGTTCACAACACCGAGCGTGGCAAGCAACCAAGCGATAGAGGTGAATTGTTCTGGAAAAATCCCCATCCCGAAGCGAATTAACCCGTATGCCCCAATTTTCAAAAGAATTCCTGAGTGAAGCATAACGATCGATGGTGGAGCCTGAACGTGAACGCGAAGCATCCATGTATGTAACGGAAAAATAGGAAGCTTCACACCAAACGCAACTAATAATGCTAGTAAAAGCCCCATTTTTACAGGGTCCGTGATTCGTGCATGACCTGCATCCGCTGTTAGCAATTGCTGCAACACATCAAAATTGGATGTTCCTGTGCGAGCGAACAATATCATAATGACAATCAGCAGGACTGCTGACCCAAGTCCATTGTAAATCAGGAAGCTATACGCTGCTTTTTCTTTTTCATGATAACCCCATTTTCCGATTAAAAAGAACATCGGAATGAGTGTGATTTCAAAAAATAAGAAGAACAGAATGAGGTTCTCGGCAACGAATACTCCGAGCATCCCTACTTCAAGTAGAAGGAATAACATGAAGTAACCCTTCCACTCCTTCTTAATATGAAACGAAGCAATGGCAGCTAACACGGAAAGAATGCTTGTTAAAACCACCATGAGTAGTGAGAAACCATCCATCCCCAACTCAAATGGAATTTCAAATACTCCTTCACTCATTCCAAAGTGAATCCAGTTCCATTTCAGATTGTACTCAAACAGCTCTGTTCCATTTTTAAACTGAGAGAAGACTGCCAATGAAAGAACCATTGCTGGCAAAGTCGCAAGAATCCCAACCAGCTTAATGGAGCTCTCCTGCATTTTTGGTATAAATGATAAAACGAGAATCCCAAGTAACGGGGAAAACACGATGAGTGCTAACATCAAATTCATCCGAAGTACCCCCCTGTTACAGCAAAAATCACAAATAAAACAGCTAAGCCAACAAAGGCAACAGTTCCGTACATTTGTACCTGACCGTTATGCACGCGGGAACCTGTTTTTCCAAAGGTTTGAACAAACTGGGTAACGAGGCTAACGATTCCTTCCACAATAAACACTTCAATATAGCGGAGGAACAAACTTAGGAACTTTGTTATGTTCACAATCGTTAACTCGTAAAACTCATCAATAAAGTACTTATTGTATAAAACACTGTACGTCACTGGCGCACGACTGGATAGCCAATCGCGTGACAGAGACTTTTTCCCATACATGAGATAAGCAAGGAAAATTCCCGCAAGTGACACAAGTGTTGCCACAATCATAATCCACGCTGGACCTTCGACGTGACCATGGCCAAGCGCTTCATTGCCTTCCACTAACCAATCGCCTAAAAATGTTCCAAACCAAGGTGTGTTCACATATCCAGCTACCACGGCCAGAACGCCAAGCACCACCATTGGAATTGTCATAACTGAAGGTGACTCGTGTACATTCTTGATTTCTTTTCTAGCCTCACCCGTAAAGACAAGGAAGAATAAACGGAACATATAAAAGGCAGTAAAGAAAGCAGCGATCACAGCTAACCAAAATAATGCCGTGTTTCCATGAATCCAAGCTGAAATTAAGATTTCATCTTTACTAAAGAACCCTGAGAATAATGGAACTCCACTAATCGCCAATGTCCCAACTAAAAATAACGGGCCAGTGACGCGAAGCTTTTTCCATAAGCCACCCATCTCTTCAATGTTTTGCGTATGAACGGCATGGATGACACTACCTGCTGCTAAGAACAATAACGCTTTGAAAAACGCGTGTGTCATAAGGTGGAACACCCCTGCCACATATCCAGCCGACCCTAGAGCTAACATCATATATCCAAGCTGAGATACCGTAGAGTAAGCAAGGACCCTTTTGATATCGGTTTGAACTAAGCCAATGCTAGCAGCAAAAATTGCGGTAATCGCCCCCACCACTGCTACTGTCATTAACGCGGTTTCACTCGCAGTGAAAAGCGGGAACAAAGCCGCTACTAAGTATACCCCTGCCGCAACCATCGTTGCCGCGTGGATTAATGCCGACACAGGCGTCGGACCTTCCATCGCATCCGGTAACCAGGTGTGAAGCGGGAATTGACCTGATTTCCCAACGGCCCCAATGAATATAAGGATCGCCGTTAATGTGATCATGCCTGCAGAAATGGTGCCTTCCTCTACTGCAGCAAAAATCTCATCATATTCAAAGCTTCCTACCTGCCAGAATAATAGAATCATCCCGATAAAAAGGCCAACATCCCCAATACGGGTCATGATAAAAGCTTTTTTTGCAGCCTTTTTGGCGTCTTCCTTATAAAAGTAGAAACCGATTAATAGGAAGGAGCCAACCCCGACTAATTCCCAGAAAATATACGTTTGTAAGAGGTTGGGCGATAAAACTAAACCAAGCATTGCAAACGTAAATAATCCTAAATACGCATAAAACACATGAAAGCGTTCATCGTCGTGCATATATCCCTTTGAATACGTATGTACAAGCAAACTAACGAGAGATACGATCACGAGCATTAGCGCATTTAACTGGTTTACTTCAAAACCCGCTGTTAGTTGAACATCTCCGATCGAAAGCCATGTGAGCTCTGCTTTATAGGTCGGTTGCGTGAACCGCTCAAATATGACGATGAGCGAATAAACAAACGACACACCCACTAGCAGGATACCGACATAGGCGCTGTTTTCCTTTAGCTTTTTTCCGAACAGAAGAAGGAACAAAAATGATAGTAGCGGGAAAAGCGGTATGATCCATGCATTTTCCATCAATATCACAATCCCCTTTTAGAACGCGCACCGGTTTTGTTATGTTGCGCGTTTGATTGAGGCCCGCTGTAAATAAGCGAGTCATATTTTTCTAATGCTTTAATGTGTTCATTTCATCAATATTAACTGTTTTCCGGTTACGGTAAAGTGCAATTAAAATCGCCAACCCAACGGCTGCCTCCGCTGCTGCCACAGCGATCGAAAATAATGCAAACACTTGACCCGTAATCCCTGGATTCGCTCCGTACTTACTAAAGGCAACAAGATTAATATTGACTGCGTTTAGCATCAATTCAATTGAAATTAATACGATAACCGTATTGCGCTTCGTTAATGCCCCGTACAATCCGATACAAAACAGGATTAACGCAAGCGTGAGGTAGGCTGAAACGGGAACTGAGCTCATTCCTTATTCGCCTCCTTTTCATCATCTTTTTTCGCTAACACAATCGCTCCGATCAAAGCAACTAACAAAATGACAGAAGTGATTTCAAATGGAATGACAAACTTTGAGTAAAGCGCCACACCAATTTGCTCGGTATTATTTTCATGAAGAGTGTTTGGTACAGAAGCCAAATCTAAATCATACACTCCGATATACATCACAACCGCAAAACCGAGGACACCGATAAAGAGGAGAGTCTTTCGAATCCAGCCTTCCTTCGGCTCGCTCGTATCATTATGGCGGGTAAGCATAATCCCAAATAGCATAATGATGGTAATGGCGCCTGAGTAGATTAAAATTTGAACCGCAGCGACAAATTCAGCAGAGAGCATCACGTAAATTCCCGCAATGCTCACAAAGGTGAACACAAGAGCCACAATCATATGAACAACCTTCGTCAAATTCAATAACAGAACGCCGCCAATGACCGCAACGAGCGCTAGTGACATAAATGCGATTAATTCACCCGTAACTGTCATGCTTTATTCACCTTCCGAATATTTTCATCGTTCTCATCTAACCATTCTAGGTTTTTAAAAAGCTCATCCCGGCTATATTCCGCGAGCTCAAAATTATTTGTCATAATGATGGCCTCTGTCGGACATACCTCCGTACAAAGATCACATAGGATACAAATTTCAAAGTTGATATCGTACGTATCAATAATTTTTCCTTTTTTCGTAGGGTCAGGGTGTTTTTTCCCGGTCAATTGAATGCAATCGGTTGGACAAATGGCTGCACACTGATTACAAACGATACATTTTTCGGGGTAAAACTTCTGTATCCCACGGAACCGGTCCGGAAGTGGCAGCGGCTCATTTGGATAATCATAGGTTACTTTTTCCCTTGCTAGGTTCTTGAGTGTATAGGCTAACCCTTTTGCTAATCCAAGCACGTTGACTCACCCTCTCTAGTAAGTAGGCTTATTGTTAAACTGGGGTGTTGATTTCCGCTCCGGGCGCTTGCTTTCCTGGGGGCGTCCGCCGAGCCTCCTCGTCGCTACCGCTCCTGCGGGGTCTCGCCTGTGACGCTGATCCCCAAGGAGTCAAGCGCCCTCCGCTACAATCAACACTGTGTATAATCAACTGAGTTTCTATCTTAAAAAAGCTTAAGCAGTTCTTTCACCAATGCAGTTAAGAAAATATTTGCTAATGCGACTGGTAATAGTACCTTCCATCCGAATTCCATTAGTTGGTCTGCTCTTAGGCGTGGGAAGGTGACTCGGATCCAGACTAGGAAGAAGATGACGACGCTGAATTTTAGGGCGAACCATACGGCTCCTGGAATGAATCCTAGGAAGTCGAACGGCGGTAGCCATCCACCTAGAAATAATACGGTTGTTAGTGATGCCATTGCGAATAGATATACATATTCCGCGAGCATGAAAAATGCCCAACGGAAGCCTGAATACTCGACGTGGAATCCGGCTACTAGTTCGGACTCTGCTTCTGGCAAGTCAAACGGTGTACGGTTTAACTCAGCAACGGAAGCGATGATAAACACTAGAAACGCAATCGGTTGCCAAATAATGAACCAGCCTTGCTCATCCTGAGCGGCGACGATATCGTTCAAATTCAAGCTGCCTGCAAAAAGGATGACCCCAATCACCGACATAACGAGTGGGATTTCGTAGGAAATCATTTGGGCAGCCGCACGCATACCACCAAGTAGTGCGTATTTATTATTCGATGCCCATCCACCTGTTACCACTCCTACAGTTGTTAAACCTGAAATAGCGATATAGTATAGTAGTCCGACACCAATGTCAGCAAACTGCAGGTGATCAGTTAAAGGTATCGTTGCCAGTACCATAAATGCAGGTGCAAACGCGATAACAGGAGCAAGGATAAAGAGCGGGCGGTCTGCTAGCTTCGGTATCGTATCTTCTTTTAATAGAAGCTTTAATACGTCAGCTACCGTTTGTAAAAGGCCCCAGCGTCCTCCAACCTGATTCGGTCCGTGACGTAGCTGCATGAAACCCATGACTTTTCTTTCTGCTAAAATGGCATACGTAACAAATCCTAAAACCACTAATAATAGAACCGTTGCTAGTAAAAAGAAAATCCCAAAGTTTAAGAGTCCTGGTTGTGATTGCAGCAGTTCCTCTACCATTAGCCATCAACCTCCCCTAGGACAATATCAATTGCACCTAAAATCGCGATTAAGTTTGCTATATTTTCTCCTTCCAATAGCTTCGGAAGGATTTGCAAATTGTAAAAAGAAGGTCTTCTAAACTTCAAGCGGTACGGTTCTTTTTTTCCATCACTCGCGATATAACATCCAATTTCTCCACGAGGAGACTCGATACGAACGTACGCCTCGCCCTTTGGCGCTTTAATAATCTTTGGAACTTTAGCAAGGATTTCCCCTTCTTTCGGGAACTGCTCGACCGCTTGTTCCAAGATTTTCAAAGATTCCTCAAGCTCATCTAAACGGACATGGTATCTTGCCCATGCGTCTCCACCCTCTTGAACAGGAACATCGAAGTCAAAACGGTCATAAATCGAATACGGCTCATCTTTGCGAAGATCCCATTTGACTCCCGTACATCTTAGATTAGCTCCACTTAATGAGTAGTTAATTGCATCCTCTTTTGTGTAACGACCCACACCCTTAACACGGTTCATGAATATTTCATTCCCCGTCACAAGGTCATGGTAGCCTTTCAGCTGTTCACGCATATATGGGATAAACTCACCCACTTTTTCGATCCAACCCTCAGGTGCATCCCACTTCACGCCTCCTACCCGCATGTAGTTAAAAGTAAGACGCGCACCGGATAATTCATTTAACATATTAATAATCATTTCACGCTCACGGAACGCGTATAGAAACGGACTTACCGCTCCAATATCGAGTAAATATGTACCCCACCAAACGAGATGACTAGCCACACGACCAAGTTCCATCGCTATTACCCTTAGGTATTCCGCCCGATCAGGAATCTTTAAATCCATCATCGTTTCAACTGCATGACAGAGCACATAGTTGTTTGTCATTGCTGCTAAGTAATCGAGTCTGTCTGTGTAAGGAATGATTTGAGTGTATTGTAGATTCTCAGCTAATTTTTCCGTTCCGCGGTGTAAATATCCAATCACCGGCTTTGCTTCCTTGATGATTTCTCCATCAATTTTTAACACCAGTCGGAATACACCATGCGTACTTGGATGCTGAGGCCCTACGTTTAATAGCATTTCTTCCGTTCGAAGCACTCGTTACACCTCCACATCGTATGGTTCATAGTCTTTGCGTAGAGGGTGACCAATCCAATCATCACCGAGCATAATTCGGTATAAGTTCGGATGATTTTTAAACTGAATTCCAAGTAAGTCATATGCTTCACACTCCGGCCAGTTGGCACCTGCCCAAAGCTTCGAAAGCGACTCCACCTCAGGTTTTTCACGATCAATCTTCACCTTTAACGCAACGGATTGCCTGTTATTATATGAGTAAAGATGAGCATACACTTCCATGTGCGTCTCAAAATCTCCCCCATGAAACTCTGATAAATAATTGAAGCCAAGCTGCTCATTATAACGAAGGAACTCAGCAATTTTATAATATGTTTCCGGCTTTGCCACCAAGGTTGGTACGTCCTTCGACAGATTATTAATATAGAAGTCTTCTAATACATCTTTGCCAAGATGCTCTTCAATGACCTTCACGTATTTATCCAAATACGGTTGGTTTGGCGAAGGGACCAGTTCTTCAGGAGCCTCTTCCTCAGCAGGCTTTGCTTTTGCTCTTGCAGCGGCTGCAGCAGCAGCTTTGGCTTTCGCGGCAGCAATCGCCTTTGCTTTTTCATCATCTCCAGCGGTTCCGCCTTGTGCGGCAGCTTTCGCTTTGGCAGCTGCTGCGGCTTTTGCCTTTGCTGCTGCGATCGCTTTCGCCTTTTCATCGTCTCCTGCTGGTGCTTCTTCTGCCTCGCCTTGCTGTTTCGCAAGGGCAGCGGCCTTTGCTTTTGCGGCTGCTGCGGCTTTGGCTTTCGCCGCGGCGATCGCTTTTGCCTTTTCGTCATCTCCCGCTGGTGCTTCTTCTGCCTCGCCTTGCTGTTTTGCTAGTGCAGCGGCCTTTGCTTTTGCGGCTGCTGCGGCTTTGGCTTTCGCCGCGGCGATCGCTTTTGCCTTTTCGTCATCTCCCGCTGATGCTTCTTCTGCCTCGCCTTTCTGTTTCGCTAGGGCAGCGGCCTTTGCTTTTGCGGCTGCTGCGGCTTTGGCTTTTGCAGCGGCGGCAGCCTTTGCTTTGGCTTTTTCTTCATCCGTCATCGGCTTTTCATTGGATGCTTCTGTTGAAGCGGCCTTCGCTTTCATTTTTGCAAGTGCGGCAGCTTTTGCTTTTTCCGCAGCTTCCTTCTTTAACTGTTCCAGGTCCTTTTCCCCACTCATGGATTAGATCACCCTCTTCCCAGTCTTAGCCTCATAGCGAATTTTTTCCCTTAATTTATTAATTCCGTAAATAAGTGCTGCTGGGTTAGGAGGGCAGCCTGGGATATACACATCGACAGGTACGATTTGATCGACACCTTTAACGACCGCATACGACTTTACATAAGGTCCACCTGCTGTAGCACATGATCCCATCGCGATTACCCACTTTGGCTCTGGCATTTGATCGTATAGTCGGCGGACAATTGGTGCCATTTTCTTCGTCACGGTACCCGACACAATCATGACATCTGACTGACGTGGAGACGTACGAAAAAACGATCCGAAACGGTCAAGGTCATAGTGTGAAGAACCTACGCCCATCATTTCGATCGCACAACAAGCAAGCCCGAACGTCATTGGCCACAATGAATTGCTTCGCGCCCATGCTTTAATTTGTTCCAGTGTCGTTAAAAATACATTTCTCTTTAACTCTTCTAATTCTTCTGGTGAGATGTTCTCCAATTTTAAGTCCATTTTAACACCTTCTTCTTCCAAGCGTAGACAAGTCCTACAAGCAGCATTAATACGAAAATAAGCATTTCAATCAATGCAAAGATACCGAGTTTCTCATAAGCTACTGCCCATGGATAAAGAAACACGGTTTCAACATCAAAGATTACAAACATTAGAGCAAAAATATAATAGCGGACATTGAACTGCACTCTTGAATCGTGAAATGGTTCAATTCCGCTTTCGTATGTGGTGTACTTCGCATCATAAGGCTTATACGGACGCAATAGTTTCCCAAGAAACAGCGCAACCACAGGTAATAAAACACCTAGACATAGAAACACAAAGACAATCAGATAGTTATTCTGATATACATTTAACAGCTCCATGTCCATCCCCTCCAATGTCTTATAATTTTCTAAACATTTAATTATGTAACCGAATTCATTATAACACTGTTACAAATTTGTGTCGACAAGCCAAAGACTTTTATTGGAATTTCTAAAAAAATGTTTTCTTGTCCCTCGAGGATATAGTATGTGAAATAATAATCTTTATTCTATTAAATGGTAAAAAGCGGTGTTTGTCTGTGAGAATAGTCAATAATATTTTGAAAATATGAAAATATTGTTATTATTTTTAAGGATTGTTCAATCATTGGGGTGATTTTTGTTGTTGTTTGGGACTGTTTGTTTGTTTCAGTTACCGTGGATGAGTATTTTCATGGTCTATGGGCAGTGAAATGGTGTTTCAGTGACCGTACGAGTAGTTTTTCTTGCTCTACGGGCACTGAATCGATCTTTCAGTTACCATATGGGCTTTTTTCCCAGCTCTACGGGCACCAAAGCCTGACTTTCGTTACCGTCACACTGCTTTTTACTCGCTCACAGGAACCTAACTACCACTTTCGTTACCATCTCACTGCTTTCCTCTCGCTCATGGGAACCTAACACCCTCTTTTCCCCGCTCCACCAAGAAATAAACATAAAAAAACCCCCTCCGACGATCTGACTAAGGATCGCCGAAGGGGGTTGATTGTTTTTGTATTATCGCTTCTCTGAAACAGAGATACGGTTGATGGCACGTTGCAATGCCATTTCGGCACGCTTGAAGTCTACGTGTGCACGTTGTTGTTCGCGCAGGCGTGCTTCTGCACGCTCTTTTGCACGTAGTGCGCGTTCGACGTCGATGCTATCAGATACTTCCGCAGATTGAGCCAAGATTGATACTTGGTCTGGACGCACTTCTAAAAGACCGCCACTTACTGCTACGTATTCTGTTTTGCCGCCGTTTTTCAAACGAACAGATCCAATTTGTAACGGTGCGACCATTGGAATATGTCCTGGTAAAATACCTAACTCACCACTTTGAGCTTTGGTGCTTACCATTTCCACATCTGATTCATACACCGGGCCATCGGGAGTAACAACACTGACTTTAATCGTCTTCATTTTTTACCCTCCTGGTCCTAATTTAGACCTCTACGCCCATTTTCTTTGCAGATTCGATTACTTCTTCAATTCTACCTACAAGACGGAATGCATCTTCTGGAAGATGGTCATACTTACCTTCTAGGATTTCTTTGAAGCCTTTCACCGTTTCTTTAACAGGAACATATGAACCTGGTTGTCCCGTGAACTGTTCAGCCACGTGGAAGTTTTGAGATAAGAAGAACTGGATACGACGAGCACGAGCTACGATAAGCTTATCTTCGTCAGAAAGCTCATCCATACCAAGGATCGCGATGATATCTTGAAGTTCTTTATAACGTTGTAATGTTGATTGTACTTGACGAGCAACTGAGTAATGCTCTTCTCCAACGATATCAGGTGACAATGCACGAGAAGTTGAAGCAAGTGGATCCACCGCAGGGTAGATACCCATCTCAGAAAGCTTACGCTCAAGGTTAGTTGTTGCATCTAAGTGAGCGAAAGTTGTAGCTGGAGCCGGATCCGTATAGTCATCGGCAGGTACGTAAATCGCTTGGATAGATGTAACAGAACCTACGTTAGTAGATGTGATACGTTCTTGTAGTCGACCCATTTCAGTAGCAAGAGTTGGTTGGTAACCTACCGCTGATGGCATACGACCTAATAGGGCAGAAACCTCAGAACCTGCTTGTGTGAAACGGAAGATGTTATCCATGAAGAAAAGAACGTCTTGTCCTTGGTCATCACGGAAGAATTCAGCCATTGTAAGACCCGTTAGAGCAACACGCATACGTGCTCCAGGCGGCTCGTTCATTTGTCCGAATACCATCGCTGTTTTCTTAATAACTCCAGAGTCAGTCATTTCGTGGTAAAGGTCGTTACCTTCACGTGTACGCTCACCAACACCTGCGAATACAGAGATACCGCCGTGCTCTTGAGCGATGTTGTTGATTAACTCCTGGATAAGAACTGTTTTACCTACACCGGCACCACCGAATAGACCGATTTTTCCACCTTTAATATATGGAGCAAGTAGGTCTACTACTTTGATACCTGTTTCAAGAATTTCTACTTGTGTAGAAAGTTGCTCGAATTTTGGTGCTTCTCTATGGATAGAGTCGCGACGAGCACTCGCAGGAATCTGCTCATTTAAGTCGATTGCCTCACCAAGTACGTTAAATACACGTCCAAGTGTTACATCACCAACTGGTACAGAGATAGCAGCACCAGTGTCTTCTACTTCGATTCCACGAGTTAATCCATCAGTAGAAGCCATTGCGATGGTACGAACTGTATCGTCACCTAAGTGAAGGGCAACTTCAAGGGTTAAGTTGATATCAACTTCAGATTCGCTCTGCGCGTTGTTTACAATTTTAAGTGCATTATAGATCTGTGGTAGATGACCGCTTTCGAACTTTACGTCAACAACCGGACCCATAACTTGAAGAACGCGTCCTTTAGTCATTGTGTTCCCTCCTAATAGAAATGCGTAAGCGCCTCGTTCAGCCCCGACAAGCACAAGGCGAGCCTTGTAGGAGGTCCTGACCTCCGGAAAGGATTGACTTGTGACCTCGAGGGGCTAGGCGCTGAAGCTAGACAAGTCTCTAACTTCTAAAAGTCTAATTTTATAAAAGAGTGGTTAGCGTGCTATTCTAATGCCGCTGCTCCACCAACAATCTCAGTAATTTCTTGTGTAATTGCCGCTTGACGTGCACGGTTGTAGACAAGGCTTAGGTTGCTGATTAGATCATTTGCGTTGTCTGTTGCATTCTTCATAGCAGTCATCCTTGCAGCATGCTCACTTGCTTTACTGTCAAGAAGGGCGCCATAAATTAGGCTTTCCGCGTACTGTGGCAATAGGACATCAAGAATTTCCTCCGCAGATGGTTCAAACTCGTAAGATGTAAGTTTCCCTTCTGATTTAATATCAGTTAGTGGAAGAAGCTTCTTCTCCGTTACATCCTGTTGAATCGCACTTACGTAGTGGCTGTAATATAGGTACAACTCATCAAATGTCTCATCAGCAAACATGCCAACGGTCTTTGATGCGATGTCTTTTATTTCAGCGAAGCTTGGTTGATCTGGAACTCCAATGATGTCCAGAATAACCGGCATATTGCGTTTCTTAAAAAAGTCACGTCCAACACGTCCGATGGCGATAATCGCAAACTCGTCGTTTGATTTGTGACGGCTTTTAATTGTATTAAATAGCTGCCTTAGCACGTTACTGTTGTATGCACCCGCAAGACCACGGTCAGAAGAAATGACTACATACCCAGTCTTTTTTACCGGACGGCTTGTAAGCAATGGGTTTTGCACGCCCTTACTTCCTTGTGCGATCGAAGCAGTAACCTCTTGAATCTTCGTCATGTAAGGAACGAAAGCTTTCGCGTTCATTTCCGCACGATTCATCTTTGCAGCAGATACCATTTGCATGGCTTTTGTAATTTGGCTCGTCTTCTTCGTTGAAGTAATACGAGATTTTATATCGCGTAATGATGCCACAGATTCTCACCACCTTGTTTTCAAAGTGAAACACTTGGGAAAGAGGAAGAACCGGTCTTCCTCTTCCCATTCATTAATTACTCGCTAATAGCAAATGTCTTTTTGAAGTCGTTAATTGCAGAAACTAATACATCGTCAGCTGGAAGGTCTTTTGTTGTTACGATTTGGTCAAGCACTTCCTTGCGGTTGTGGTCTAACCAAGATAAGAACTCACCTTCGAAACGCTGGATGTCCGTTACCGGAATATCATCTAAATGGCCTCTAGTCAATGCGTAAAGAATCATTACTTGCTTCTCTACTTTTAACGGCTTGTTAAGATCTTGCTTAAGAACTTCAACAGTACGAGCTCCACGGTTAAGCTTTGCTTGTGTTGCTTTATCTAAGTCAGATCCGAACTGAGCAAATGCTTCTAGCTCACGGTATGAAGCAAGGTCAAGACGCAGTGTACCTGCAACCTTTTTCATCGCTTTGATTTGGGCAGAGCCCCCTACACGTGATACAGAAAGACCTGCGTTGATCGCTGGACGTACACCAGAGAAGAATAGGTCAGATTGTAAGAAGATTTGTCCGTCCGTAATCGAAATTACGTTTGTTGGAATATAAGCAGATACGTCACCTGCTTGAGTTTCGATGAATGGAAGAGCTGTGATTGAACCAGCACCCTTTGCATCGCTAAGCTTTGCAGCACGCTCTAAAAGACGGCTGTGTAGGTAGAATACATCCCCTGGATATGCTTCACGACCTGGAGGACGACGTAGTAATAGTGATAATTCACGGTAAGCCGCAGCTTGCTTAGAAAGATCATCGTATACTACTAGCACGTGTTTCCCATTGTACATGAATTCTTCACCCATTGTTACACCAGCATAAGGAGCTAAGTATAATAATGGAGCTGGTTGAGATGCAGAAGCAGTTACAACGATTGTGTACTCTAATGCACCCATTTTACGAAGGGTTTCAACTGCGTTACGAACTGTTGATTCCTTTTGTCCGATGGCTACATAGATACATACCATGTTTTGATCCTTTTGGTTAAGGATTGTATCAATAGCAACAGATGTTTTACCTGTTTGACGGTCTCCGATGATTAACTCACGTTGACCACGACCGATTGGCACAAGTGCGTCAATCGCTTTAATACCCGTTTGAAGTGGCTCATGTACAGATTTACGATCCATAACACCAGGTGCTCCAGCTTCAATTGGACGAGATTTTGTTGTTTGGATTGGACCCATACCGTCAACCGGTTGTCCAAGAGGGTTTACCACGCGGCCAATTAGCTCTTCACCAACTGGAACCTCCATGATACGTCCTGTACGACGAACCTCGTCACCTTCACGAATATCAGTGAAAGGTCCAAGGATGATAATACCAACGTTATTTTCTTCTAGGTTTTGCGCCATACCCATAACGCCGTTCGAAAATTCAACTAGCTCACCTGACATTACATTGTCAAGACCATGAGCACGAGCAATTCCGTCACCAATTTGGATAACAGTACCTACATCACTCACTTGAATTTCCGACTGATAGTTTTCGATTTGCTGTTTTATCAGCGCACTAATTTCTTCAGCATTGATGCTCATGAGTTTCACCCCTATCTACGAATCTTAGCCTAACAATTGACGTTCCAAGCGCTCAAGCTTTCCGCGCAAGCTACCGTCGAAAATTCGGTTTCCGATTCGAAGCTTGATGCCGCCGAGCAGATTGGTATCAACAATATTTTCAATACGGAGAGATTGCTTCCCAACTTTAGCAGCAAACGTAGCAGATAATGCTTGTTGCTCAGCTTCTGTTAGTGGACGAGTAGAATACACTTTTGCCTCTGCAATTCCTCTTTCATCATTTGCGAATTCAATAAAATAATCAGCTACTGCTTCCATGTAGTCTTCACGATGACGATCAATTAAGATCATTAACGTATTTAGAACGTACACGCTAGCACCAGAGAATGCCTGATTAATAATCTCCTTTTTCTTCTCATTCGTAAGCTTAGGAGACTTTAAGACAACACCTAGGTCGCCGTTATTTTTTACTACATTTTTAACTACACGCATTTCATTTTCCATTTGGTCAAGAAGTTGATGCTCTTTTGCTAGTCGAAAAAGAGCTAACGCATAGCGCTTCGCTACAGTCGAATTGCTCATCGCCCTTCTCCTGCCTCTTGGATATATTCATTGATTAGCTTCTCTTGATCTGCTGTTGAAAGTTCTTTTTCAATCACTTTAGAAGCAATAAGTACAGATAATGAAGCTACTTGTTCACGAATTGCAGCAACCGCTTGCTCTTTTTGCTGTTCGATTTCAAGCTTAGCAGATTCTTTCAGACGGTCTGCTTCCGCACGCGCTAACGCGATAATTTCTTCACGCTGTACATCGCCTTGCTTTTTCGCATTTTCAATTAATCCTTGAGCTTCTGTACGAGCTTCTTTTAAAAGCGTACGTTGCTCTTCTAGTAATTGCTTTGCTTCACCGCGACTTTGTTCAGCAGCATTTATTTCTCCAGCAATATGCTCTTCACGTTGTTTCATGATGCCCATTAACGGACCCCATGCAAACTTCTTAAGTAATGCTAACAAGATGATGAAAGTTACTAATTGGAAAAGGATATCTCCACTATTAAACCCACCACCAGCTGAACCTAATACTAGACTGCTTGTTAACACCCTTGCTCACTCCCTTCAAGAGTCGTACACTTACAATTTATAACGTTACAAATGTTAATAGATGAACATAAAGGAATGGCGAAGCTGCACGTAATATGTTCTTCGCCATTGTTTTGTTAAAAATCCTAAATTAACCGCCGATAACCATGAACGCGATAACTACGCCGATGATCGGAACCGCTTCTACTAACGCTACCCCGATGAACATAGTTGTTTGAAGCATACCACGAGCTTCTGGTTGACGAGCGATACCCTCAACTGTTTTAGATACGATAAGACCGTTACCAATACCTGCACCTAGTGCCGCTAAACCGATTGCGATTGCTGCTGCTAAAAGACCCATTATAAAGTTCCTCCTTAAAATGTATAAACATGATTTTGTTATTTTTTGTTCATTAAATGAACGGGTATATATTAATGGTCATGACTCACTTTGTGTGCCAAGTAAACCATTGTTAACATGGTGAAGATAAACGCCTGAATCGCGCCGACAAAGATTGAGAACCCTTGCCAAGCAAGCATTGGAATAACCGCAGCGAGATGGCCGCCGACTCCAGTTGCTAGACTTCCTGCTAGTAACGTTAGAAGGATTTCTCCTGCATAAATGTTACCGTAGAGACGAAGCCCGAGTGTTAAGGTGTTTGCAAATTCTTCGATAAGTTTCAGCGGGAACAAGAACCACATTGGTCGAACGAAATCGCGACCGTATTCTTTTACTCCCTTCAGCTTTACACCATAATAGTGAGAAAGCCCGACGACCATCGTTGCTAATGTCAGTGTGATCACTGGATCAGCTGTTGGTGATTTCCACCACAATGTCCCGTCATAAGTAATTCCGAATGGAAGTCCAAGCATATTACATACGAATATATACATAATCAATGTAATACCTAGAATATGGAATCTTCCACCATCTTTCCAATCCATTGTACTATTAATGATTCCTTTGACGAAATCCATTACCCATTCGAAGAAGTTTTGTATCCCCGTTGGTTTCATAGCCAATGAGCGAGTGGAAAGCACTGCGATGATAAAGACAATCACACTAGCAATTGTTATCATCAAGACATTTGATAAGTTAAAGGTTAGGCCCATAAATTCTCTTAAAGGAGCTTCATGATGCACAGTATTCACCTCTCTTCCCCGCTATTTATGTGAATGAAATGCTTGAAGAAAAAAATCTATCATAATAACCACGTATGAGGTCATTAATCCAATAATTACGCTATATAAATGGAGCTTGTCAGGATATTCAAGAGTGATCATCACCGCTAAAACAGCTGTCGCCATTCTTGAAAACATGCCGAGGGAACGGACCTTTTCGCCTTTTGCTATCGCATCGCCGAATTTAATAGTCCTTCTGGCTAATAACCACAAATTAAAAAGGCTTAAGCTCGTACCTAAAATAAGCCCTAAAAAAATAGTTTGATATGAGGTAAATCCCCACCCTAAAACGTATAAAGCTAGTAAGAAGAATATGTACTTTCGTTGCCGGATGTAGATTGATTGTATTTCGGGCATCACTTATTATCTCCTGAAAAGAAATGTTGAATTAGTCTGATCATGGCATATACGCCAGCTGCTAATCCGAGGAGTAGTCCGATGATTAAAAAAAGCGGCTCGGTGTCCAGTGTACGGTCAAGCCATCTTCCGGCAAAAATGCCTATTAATACGGAGCCTACTAACTGCGAAAGAATCCCCGACATTAACGCCATTGCTTGATATGGACGACGTTTTTTTTGATTCATTTCAGGCACGTCCTTTTAAAGAGACTGGTAGATAGAATAATGTTTTCACTATGGACTTGCTCGTTTAGGAAAGCTATATTTATACAGTACCCATGTTGAAAACCCTATCATTAATACCCTTTGTAAGCATACAATAGGCACTTGTCAATGTCAATTAGTTTGGAGTGAAAAAGTTCACAATTCAAACAATAGAAATTCTCGTTCACATTATGTTCAAAAAGTTTTTTATTTTCCTATTGCAAATGGAGCGAGTGTTGTTCTCGCTCCATGTTTTCCTTACCGCTCTTTCACTTTCGAGACTGCAATCCCTGTTTCAACCATATCTTCTTTTCCAGCTTTTTTCGCAAAAACCTTTGCTAAGTATAATCCATTTTCTGGTAGTTGGTCAGGCAGGATGTCCATCTTCAGCATTCCTCTCCCTACATTCCGTTTCCAATCTAAGAATTTGACGAACCGATACGTGTCTGGATCAAAGAGAGCAATTCCAAATTCATCTGCTCCACCCGGCAAATACACTTCGTAATGGTACACACCCTGTTTATCTCCCGGACCAAACTCAAACCCCATAATACGAGGGTAGTTTGGTTCCTCCAATACATACAGGTATGGGACTCTCACCTTTTGAGAGCCAGCCATGATGGTCAAATGACCTTCATGTATCTTCTTCGTAAGTTCATTTGGATCCACACTCATCGTAACGTTCACCGTCTTTTCTTTTCCCGCATCTACCGAAAAAGATTGCGGCAGTTCAAACTGTATCCCATCTCTTTGATGAGGAACCTCGAATCGATAGGTCATGCGATGATTGCTTACATTCTTAAAGGTAAGCTGTTGTGTATGCTCATGCTGCCTTTCTACTAACTTGAACTTCCCAAATTGTAGGGAAGCTGGCTTTACGAGCGTATCGGTTTGGATGGCTTCAGGAATTCTTATTCTTCCTGCACCTTGCTCGTACGTTTTATAAGGAACGTTTTTTCCATCAACAATAGGAATGGCCGTATTCATGAGAGCAGCCTTGATATCTTCCGGTCCCCAATCAGGGTGAGCTTGCTTGATAAGAGCCGCGGCTCCAGCCACATGGGGAGCCGCCATACTTGTTCCTTGAAGGGCTAAGTACCCCCCAGGTATTGTGCTCTTTATCGCTACTCCCGGCGCTACCACATCCGGCTTAATCTCCCAAGTATCAGTAACAGGTCCTCTCGAACTAAAACTTGCAAGTAAATCCTTTTCTTCTATTATATTTGTTTTTGCAAGTATTTTTTGGCTAGCAATTGAGCTAACTATTTCTGAACCTACCTGTTTGGACATAGTCGCCACAGGTATATCGATGGGACGATCTAAGTTTCCAACAAATTCCCCATTCATATTGTTAAAAATAATCACCGCCACGGCACCTGCATTCTGTGCATACCATGCTTTTTCTGAAAAAGTAAGTTCCCCTCGCTGTATAAGAGCAATTTTCCCTGCTACATCGGTGAGGTCTTCTTTTTTCCCAAGCTTCCCGTATACCACCTCATACGATCGATCAAGCTTCCAATCAATCGAGCCCTGCATGGGTTCGAGCCTTAAGGTATCTTTTCTTCCATCGATCGTGAGATATGGAACTTTTAAAATCGGTGTGGAGGCACCAACCGATATCGCCTTTGATGCCGTACCAGGAGAACCAACCGTCCACATATTTGGTCCAGAGTTACCAGATGAGGTTACAGCGACAATTCCGTTTTCAACCGCTTTATTCAATGCGAGCGATATCGGTAAATCAGGACCATTTACATTGTTTCCCAGCGATAGATTTAGGACATCTACTTTATCTTTGATGGCTTTATCAATCGCAGCAAGCACTTGTTCCGTTGTTCCCGACCCGCCTGGACCAAGCGCACGATAGGCAATAATCTTCGCATCCGGAGCCACTCCTTGGATCTTTCCGTTTGCTGCAATAATGCCGGCCACATGCGTCCCATGTAAGGTACTTTGGCCGTACATTCCCTTTGTCTCCATCGGATCATCATCAATATCTACGAGATCATAGCCTCTTTTATAACTTCGTCTTAAGTCAGGATGATTGTAATCAATGCCTGTATCGATGACCCCAACAGTGATCCCTTTTCCGGTAAGCCTTTGATTTTTCGGATCAAAATAACCCCTGATCGTTTCTGCACCAATGATCTCGGTATTCGTTTCCGATTGGACGCTATATGTACTAACAGGGGAAACCGACTCCACCTTATTCGTTTGAGCAAGCTTATCTAATGACCTGTTCGTTCCTTTTACCGAAAACCCGTTAAGAGCCTCTGTAAAAATATGCCGCAGTTCAAGATCAGGGTACGGTTGGATAATCTCTTTAATTTGCTGTTCATTTGCTTGTGTTGGCAATGTTACGATTGCCACTTTTTCAGTTTCTGGAGATTCTTCAGGAATGGGCGGGTGGATGAGCATTTTTGCTGATGTAGTTGGAGTGCAAACAAATGAGAATAACACGGCTGTTAAAATGATGATGATTCTTGATTTCACGCTTGTGAGCACCTCCGAAGTTTTTTACTAGGTTTTGTTACTCGGTGGTGAGTTATGCGTATGGAGGATGATAGAGGGTGCTTTTTTTATTGCTGGAGGATTGAAGGTTGTAGTTAATATATTCGAACTTGAACCTAGTTCCGACCCTTTTTTCTGTCCGAATCGAATTTCTATTAAGACTCTTTCCTAGTTCCAATCCTTTTTCTTATCCGAATGGCACCTTTATTCGGACTACTCTCCGGTGCCAGCGCTCTTTCCTGTCCGAATGACAACTCTATTCGGACTACTCTCCGGTCCCAACGCTCTTTCCTGTCCAAATGACAACTCTATTCGGACTCCCCTCCGGTCCCAGCGCTCTTTCCTGTCCGAATGACAACTCTATTCGGACTACTCTCCGGTCCCAACGCTCTTTCCTGTCCGAATGACACCTCTATTCGGACTACTCTCCGGTCCCAGCGCTCTTTCCTGTCCGAATGACAACTCTATTCGGACTACTCTCCTGGTCCCAGCCCTCTTTCTTGTCCGAATGACAACTCTATTCAGACTCCCCTCCGGTCCCAACGCTCTTTCCTGTCCAAATGACAACTCTATTCAGACTCTTCTTCAGTCCCAACGCTCTTTCCTGTCCGAATGACAACTCTATTCAGACTCATCTCCGGTCCCAGCGCTCTTTCCTGTCCGAATGACACCTCTATTCGGACTACTCTCCGGTCCCAACGCTCTTTCCTGTCCAAATGACAACTCTATTCAGACTCTTCTTCAGTCCCAACGCTCTTTCCTGTCCGAATGACAACTCTATTCAGACTCATCTCCGGTCCCAACGCTCTTTCCTGTCCAAATGACAACTCTATTCAGACTCTTCTTCGGTCCCAGCGCTCTTTCCTGTCCGAATGACACCTCTATTCGGACTACTCTCCGGTCCCAACGCTCTTTCCTGTCCGAATGACAACTCTATTCGGACTACTCTCCGGTCCCAACGCTCTTTCCTGTCCGAATGACAACTCTATTCGGACTACTCTCCTGGTCCCGGCCCTCTTTCTTGTCCGAATGACAACTCTATTCAGACTCCCCTCCGGTCCCAACGCTCTTTCCTGTCCGAATGACAACTCTATTCGGACTCTTCTTCAGTCCCAACGCTCTTTCCTGTCCGAATGACACCTCTATTCGGACTACTCTCCGGTCCCAACGCTCTTTCCTGTCCAAATGACACCTCTATTCGGACTGCTCTCCGGTTCCAACGCTCTTTCCTGTCCGAATAGTACCTTTAATCGGACTCAATCTTGTGCTAGCTGATTAGTTGTCCGATTAACCTCTTCATCATCCTTCAATCAACTTCTCCATGCAAAAAAGCTAACCGCCCCAGCGGTTAGCCCTAATCTTACTTCGTTCCAAACAAACGGTCACCAGCGTCACCTAGTCCAGGGACGATGTAGCCGTGGTCGTTTAATTTTTCGTCTAGTGCTGCGATGTAGATGTCTACATCCGGGTGTGCTTCTTTCAGAGCGTCCACACCTTCTGGAGCTGCGATTAGGCACATGAATTTAATATGCTTCGCGCCGCGCTTTTTCAATGAGTGGAGCGCTTCGATCGCTGAACCGCCCGTTGCTAGCATGGGGTCAACTACGATGAAGTCGCGCTCTTCTACGTCGCTTGGTAACTTAACGTAGTACTCAACCGGCATCAAAGTTTCTGGGTCACGATATAGACCGATATGACCAACCTTTGCTGCAGGGATAAGTTTTAAGATGCCATCTACCATTCCGATTCCCGCACGTAAAATAGGGACAATCCCTATTTTTTTCCCAGATAACACATTTGATTTCATTGTGCTTACTGGTGTGTCAATTTCGATTTCTTCTAACGGCATGTCACGAGTAATTTCGAACGCCATTAATGTTGCTACTTCGTCTACTAGCTCACGGAAGTCCTTTGTTCCTGTATTTTTTTCGCGGATGTATGTAAGCTTATGCTGAATGAGGGGATGATCAAACACATATACCTTTGCCATCTAGCATCTCTCCTTTTCTAACTCGATTCATAAACACTTCGTCTAATTTTACAGAAAAAACTTCCCGCGAGCAACCTCGAACAGAAATTGGATGTAACAATTCTGAGACAATACAAAAAGCCAGCCCAAAAATTAGGCTGGCTAGTAAAAATTATATTTGTCTTTCTGGATATAAAGTGAAACGGCTAGTTAATGCAGATACACGCTCTCTTGCTTCTGCTAACTTCGCTTCATCTTCATGGTTTTTCAATGTAAAGCTAATGATACTTGCGATTTCTTTCATTTCAGCCGCACCAAATCCACGAGAAGTAACAGCTGCTGTACCGATACGAATTCCGCTTGTTACGAATGGACTTGCTGTATCAAATGGAATTGTGTTTTTGTTAACTGTGATTCCTACTTCATCAAGTACATGCTCAGCTACTTTACCAGTTAAGCCTAAAGAACGAACATCGATTAATAGAAGGTGGTTGTCTGTTCCACCAGATACTAAGCTAATTCCTTCTTCTTGCAAGCTTTCAGCTAAAGTCTTAGCGTTAGCAATGATGTTTGCTGCATATTCTTTGAAACTGTCTTGTAACGCTTCACCGAAAGCAACTGCCTTTGCAGCGATTACGTGCATTAATGGACCACCTTGAATTCCAGGGAAGATCGACTTGTCGATTTTCTTACCCCATTCTTCGCTAGTAAGGATCATACCACCACGAGGACCACGTAATGTTTTATGTGTAGTTGTTGTTACGAAATCAGCGTAAGGAACTGGGTTTTGGTGAAGGCCAGCTGCTACTAAACCAGCGATATGAGCCATATCTACCATTAAATAAGCGCCCACTTCATCAGCGATTTCTCTGAACTTTTTAAAATCAATTGCACGAGGGTAAGCACTCGCACCAGCAACGATCATTTTTGGTTTATGTTCTAAAGCTTTTTGGCGTACGATGTCATAGTCGATCATTTGCGTTTGCTCGTCTACTCCATACTCTACGAAGTTGTATTGAACACCACTGAAGTTAACCGGACTTCCGTGTGTTAAGTGACCACCGTGAGATAGGTTCATCCCAAGAACTGTGTCACCTTGCTCAAGAGCCGTAAAGTAAACAGCCATATTGGCTTGAGCACCTGAGTGAGGTTGTACGTTTACATG
The DNA here is from genome assembly GCF_003586445.1 of Bacillus sp. Y1. Taxonomy (NCBI): domain Bacteria; kingdom Bacillati; phylum Bacillota; class Bacilli; order Caryophanales; family Bacillaceae; genus Bacillus; species Bacillus sp. Y1. Next base: position 4,824,133 of record NZ_CP030028.1, read on the forward strand.
CTCAGCACCGAAGATTGCTTTTGCGCGGTCACGAGCGATGTCTTCTACCACATCAACATGCTCACAGCCACCGTAGTAACGCTTGCCTGGATAGCCTTCTGCATACTTGTTTGTTAAAACAGATCCTTGTGCTTCCATTACCGCTTCACTTACAAAGTTTTCTGATGCGATTAGTTCAATCTTAGTTCTTTGACGCCCTAATTCGTCTTGAATAGCTTGTAAAACTTGCGTATCTTGCTGTGCTAAATGCTTCATCGTAATCCCCCTTGTATGTTAAAAACTAATTTATATAGCAGTTTTGAAAATTCCTACTTCATCTTAACACAACCTTCATATGACAGGCACGAAAAAAATATTTTTGTAAGCGTTATTTTCGCCTTTTTCCAACATTTTTCGCTATTCGAAAGAAAAAAGCTTCTGCAAAAACTGCAAAAGCTTTATGAACAAGACTCATTACCCCTCGAATGTTCGTATATTGCTCGAGCCCCTCCAATTAACTTTGGACGTGTACGAGCCATCGTCACATGTGCACTACCAAGCTCAGAAATCGATGCTCGAATCGGAACTGCTACATGCTTTATATGCATTCCAATAAAAGTATCTCCAATATCAATCCCCGCATCCGCTTGAATAAACTCAACGACTACCGGTTCAGAAAAATGATTATAAGCATATGTAGCCATTGCTCCCCCAGCTTGTCTGACTGGAACAACGGACACTTCCTCCCAGCCCTTTTGATCAGCAGTTGCTCGTTCAACAACAAGGGCACGATTTAAATGCTCGCAGCACTGAAAAGCAAGAGCTACTCCTGTTTGCTGACTGAATTCACGCAGATTTGAAAAAATTAGCTCAGCCACTTCATTTGTTCCCGCTGTACCAATTTTCTTCCCAATCACCTCGCTCGTGCTACAGCCAATCACAAGAACATGCTTATCCGTTAACACTACTTGGTCCGAAAAATCTGCTAAAATCGTTTGCAGCTGGATTTTCCAAGTGGACAAATCGCTTGTCATTTGTACCCCTCCATCGACTTACTTGCTTTTCTCGTAATCGCTTATTTTCCCAATTCTGTTTGCATGTCTTCCGCCTTCAAATTCCGTTTCAAGCCACACCATAGCAATCTCACGTGCCAGTCCAGGTCCGATAACTCTTTCTCCCATTGCTAGCATATTGCTGTCGTTATGCTGACGTGTTGCCTTCGCACTAAATACGTCATGAACAAGGGCACAACGAATGCCGTTTACTTTATTTGCAGCAATGCTCATTCCGATTCCTGTTCCACAAATCAAAATTCCGCGATCGTATTCACCGTTCGCTACCTTTTGCGCAACCGGCAAAGCAAAATCTGGATAATCGACTGATGTATCACATTCACAGCCAAAATCATCATACTGAATTCCAATTTCATCCATAAGACTTTTAATTTCTTCTCGAATATTTACGCCACCGTGATCAGATGCAATTGCTACCTTCATCGTTACGCCTCCCATTTGTAAAAACTACCTTTATTTTGACATAACCTTATATAAAGATAAAGGTTGTGCTTCTAAAAAAATAAGACCCTGCATCCGTTTGCAGAGTCCATATCTCCTACATCTTAAATCTAGTAATCGTACCTTTAAGTTTAACTGCTTGATCATTCAACTCGTGCGCAAGGCGCTCAACATTTTCGATGACCTCTGTTTGCTGCCCTACAGCTATCGCTACCTCTGTTGCTCCTGCCGATGTTTCTTCTGCTATCGCAGCCACTTCCTGTGATTGCGTGGCTGTATGCTGAATTCCTTCCATTTGTCGGTCAACAAGAATTGAAATTTTTTCTACTGCTGACGCCATTTGAACGACTGTTCTTGTCATTTCTTCAATTGCTTGGTTGGTAGCATTGCCATTTTCAGCTTGTCCAAGTGCAATATCTACTTGGTTTGTTATCTGAGACACCACATTACGTACTTCGCCCTGTATATTTTGAATCAGCTCAGAAATTCCTTGAACCGCTTTTGCACTCTCATCCGCTAGCTTACGAACTTCGTCTGCAACAACAGCAAATCCTTTTCCGTGCTCACCTGCCCGAGCCGCTTCAATCGATGCGTTAAGAGCTAAAAGGTTAGTCTGGGCCGCTATATCCCCAACCAATTGGATAATCCTTTCCACTTGCGACGCATTTTCCTCTAGTTTTTTCACTGAGACTAGCGACTGCTTATTATCTTCAGCAAGCGTTTGAATGCCTGATACTAGTGAGAAAATTACCTTTTTAGACTGGTCAAGCTCTTCGACCATCTCATTGGAGATTTTTTTCGACTGCTTTGCTGTTAATTGAACTTCTTCCGCAAGATGAGTGACTTCATCAATCGAACTTGCTGAGTCTTGAGTCGCAGCCGCTGAGTTTTCTGCTCCAAGCGAGATTTCATTGACCGTTCGATCGATCATTTCTGCTCTTTCTGCCGCCATGGCACTTTCTTTTGTAATGGCAATGACCTTTTCATTCGTTTGCTTGAAGTTCTCATCAATGGTTTGGACCATATCACGTAAATTAAACAGCATATGATTAAATGCGACGCCTAGCGAGCGAATTTCGTCATCTGATTTGGATAACTCCACATCCTCACAAATGTCCCCGTGCGCTGCTTTTAGTGTGACTCGCTCTAGCTTTTGAAGAGGCTTAATGATAAAACCAGCCGCTAAAAACGCTAAAATCCCGGACCATAGGATCCCCAATAAATAAGTGACGATCGAAAAGCCCGCTTTATTCATTCCAATAAAGTCCTGAATGATCGGAAATAATACATCAATAAATAACGCACTCGTTGTATACGTAATCACTGCTAAAATGGTAGTAAATAATACAAGCTTTTTCCTAAGCCCAAACTTGAATGCCTTTTTCTCCCCCATAAAGCCTTCCCCCTGGTTGTATTACGATAATTTGTGTAAGCTTTTTTCAATTAATTGCTTCAGCTCTTCGAATGTTTGTTGGTAAACAGACAGAGATCCACCATAAGGGTCACTTACATCCCCAAATTCACCAGCAAATTCTTTCAGTGTAAAGGTTTTCACTTGTGCTGCCGGGAACGTGGCAACAATATTCGCTTTATGACCCGCTGTCATCGTTAATATATACGTGGCCCACTCTACCTGCTGTTCCGTTAATAAAGAGGATTGATGGTCATGCTCCATCTGTTGAGTGTCTAGTACTTTTTTTGCATGTGAAGATGCATCGCTTCCATTCATAGCAAATACTCCGGAAGAACGGACTTCTACTCCAGGTATGTTTTTACTTTTTAAAATAGCCTCAGCCATTGGACTTCTGCACGTGTTTCCGGTACATACAAACAATACATTTATCATAATGATTCTCTCCTCTATCTTTATTATATGACATTATTCCTTATTACTAAAGTACGACTTCGCGCAACCTGGAGTTGAATATGTCGGTTGGAACGCATTCTCTTCGCTGTTATTCCTAGCGTAATAAAGGCTTGTCCATGCATTCCAAACGACCATTATTTTTTCACAGAAAAAGGCATTTTCATTAAGAAAACACCTTTTTCACTATGGGTTCAATTGTATTAGAATGGTAGCAATAATTTAATCCCAAAGGCAAGCAAAATCGTGCCTCCTAATGCTTCACTGTATGTTCCAAGCCACCCTTGAACTTTACGTCCCACAAGAAGACCTAACCAAGTTAAAATAGTGGCACCAATTCCGAAGCAAGTTAGGACTAGAAATGTTTTGGCACCATAAATACCTAGTGTCAACCCGACCGAAAAGCTATCAAGACTCACACTTAGTGCAAATACGAGTAATCCAAAACCTACCGGAGTGATAAAGGAACTGTCGTCTTCTCTAAAGCATGACCAAAGCATTTGCAAACCTAATACAATTAAAAGGCCTCCGCCGCAATAAGCAGCAAATGCACCAAACTGCTCGGACAAAAATCTTCCTGCAATCATCCCTAATAACGGCATCCAAATATGGAATAACCCGATGGTGATTCCAATTTTTAAAATTTGCCGAAGGCCGAGCCTGAACATTCCCATTCCCAAGCCCACTGAAAATGCATCCATTCCTAGTGCAAATGCCATTATTATTAGTGTGATCACTTCTCCAACCATTGATGACATACTTTCGCCCCCTTGGACTTGCTAATTCAGCATATGCACGTCCAAAAGGGTTTAGAATGAGAAAATCGTTTATTCAATGATCTGGTTTCCGGCCGCCTTCATCAATCGATTCATAATCGCTTCGCCCACACCGGTGGAAGGAAACATCTCACTAAATATAATGTCTACGTGTCTTTGGTCAAACGAGCGTAACACATCGTATAAAGAGCTTGCCACAGTTGCAAGATTTTCTCTTGTTCCGCAGAAAATCACTTCATCCGCTTGGTAAAAGCCCTCATTTTCTGTGGTCGTTAACACGCCAACCTTTCGACCTTCACTTCTTTCTTTTTCAATAAGTTGCTGAAGCTTGTCCCGGTCTCCTTTTACTAAAAAAAGAGGAGATTTGGGTGCATAATGACGATACTTCATGCCAGGAGATTTTGGCGCTTCGTTTTGATCCTTTAGAGCTGGGTCCACTAGAACCTCACCTACTACTCTCTCAAGCTCGTCCCTTGTCACTCCACCCGGCCGTAAAATAATCGGAATCTCTTCTGTGCAATCAATGACGGTTGATTCAACTCCAACTCCTGTTGCTCCGCCGTCCACAATGCCAGCGATTTTCCCATTCAAATCCTCTAGCACATGTGATGCTTTCGTCGGACTAGGTTTTCCTGAACTGTTCGCACTTGGCGCTGCAATAGGAACTCTCGCTTGTTTGATCACCGCTAGAGCAACGGGATGATTCGGCATCCTTACTGCCACAGTGGATAAACCCGCTGTTGCTAGCTGTGACAATTCAGAGGTCTTTTTTTCAAAGATGATTGTAAGCGGGCCAGGCCAAAACGCATTCATTAGCTTGTTGGCCTTGTCTGGTATGTGAGTAACAAATTCATTCAGTTGGTCCCTGTCGGCAATGTGAATAATCAGTGGATTATCGCTCGGGCGACCCTTTGCTTCATATATTTTGTGAATCGCTTTATCCGAATGGGCATTTCCTCCGAGTCCATATACCGTCTCAGTAGGAAACGCGACCACTTCATTTTCTCTTAAAAGTGATGCAGCCTGTGCAATTTGTGGATAGTTTTTCGGATTATCCACATTTTTATCCACTGTCCATAGCTTTGTTTGTATGTTTTCCACCTTGAGTATTTCTCCCTATTTTTCTTGTAATACGTAAGAAAGTATAAAAGAAGATGGTGTATAACTCAAGTTTTATCCACAAATTGTGTATAACATTTGCTATTTTGTGGGTAACTTTGTGGATTAATCCAGTTTTAATTCCATGAACATCGAGTTATCCACAGTTAAGATATGTTGGACGTGAGCGGAGTCGAATATTTTTTCGTGTAACGCTTCCTTTTCTACCTGTTGAAAACCCATCATCTCGAAAAATTGGACAGATCCCTTTTTGTTTGTGGCTAAATATAGTGATTGCATCTGCTTTTCCTTTGCTAATAATAACATTTGTTCAAAAATTAACAGCAATTCCTTTTCACTCGCACGCGAAGTGATGGCTAAAGATCGTAGCAATCCGACAGGGCCATGTGGTTCAATTCCAAGTGTTGCTTGAATATTTCCAGCTTCATCTTCTAATAGAAGAAAATAATCCACAGCTTCTTCTACTCCCTCGGTCCCCAAGTTTGCCTTTTCTAAAAAGTTTACTAGTTTCCTTATATCCTCTACTTGTGCACAACGAACCATCGTTTCCACCCAAATCACCTCTATTTTTTTCTTGTTACTCTATGAATATGAAAAGGTAGAGAAAGTAGAACTAGATTTGGGGATAATTTTTTGAAGCGTGAAAAAAGAAACGCAAATAAGACCTTAGAATCGCAAGTAAGTTCTCAGGATAGCAAGTAAATAGAAGCAATCGCAAATAAACTTTCGGAATAGCAAATATATTTCTAGAATCGCAAGTAAATTTTTAAAATAGCAAATAAAATCCTAGAATCGCAAGTAAATTTTTAAAATAGCAAATAAAATCCTAGAATCGCAAGTAAACCTTCAAAGATATAGCTAAAAATCCCGAAATTCTCAAAATATGCATTAACTTTCCTTTAAAAAAAGCACAACCACAACGGTTGCGCCACATTTTCTTATGAAAAGATCTTATCCCAAAGTTCTACAAGGAAAAACTTCACTTCAACTTCTTGTTCATCCTTCTTTTCCTCTACGAACACTGGCTCTTTCGCTTCTTGAGTTTCGGCTTTTTCTTCTTCTACTTTTGCTTCTTTCTCTTCTTGTTCGTCAACGCCTTCTTTTACGGCTACGGAATTAGAGAAGTCTAGGAAGCATAAAGGCGGGAACAACACACACCACCAGTTCGCTCCTTCTCCTGCTCCTAACGTAATCAGTACTGCTTCGTACTCACCAGCTGGATACAAGAACTCACCATATAACTTCGTTGGAAACTCTACTTTTCCGAAATCTGTTTTTACGCTTTGGTTCGATCCATTCTTTTCTAGTACTTCTTCTGCAATTGCCTTGATTTCTGGTAAGCGAGATTGAATTAAGTCACGCGCTGCTTCTACAGAAGTTAATTCTGCTACCCACTCTGTGATCGCTGCGTTTACTTCATCTCGAACTTCACGCTTGAGCTCTTGGTCTACTTCTAAATCACTGTTTGCTAGAATTCGTAAGCGAATGGCCTCATTCGGGATGACAATCGCTTCGTTGGCTGTGACTTCATTTTTTGGTATGTATAAACTTAGTAATGTTCCTATGCATAATATGATTATATATAATTTCGCAAGTGTTTTTGTTTTCATTTACTAGCACCATCCCTTCACTATCAACAGTGTGGACAAGAGATGTTCATCTTAAACTAGTAAATTGAAAAAAATAATAGAAAAGCAGTCTGGTTAGATTTGCGCTACGGCTGGACGCTTTCCGCGGGCGGGGCCGAGCCGCTTCCCTCGCTGCGCTCAGTCCAGGGTCTCGACTATCCCGCTTTTCCCGCAGGAGTCGCCACCCTCCGCTCCAATCAATTTAATAGAATTCTTTTTATCGTTAAAAAATGACTCAACTATCCAACACCTGTTGAGTCATTTTCAAGTTAAAATCCAATTTCCGCAAAAACCATCCGGTCCTTACCATTGATATCATATACGACCTCAACCAATGCATTTGGAAATGTTTCTTGGAGCATTCCGCTAACTGCTTCTGACTGCCCGGCACCTATTTCAAAACCAACTAATGCTTTATTTTTTACAACTTGGGGAAGTTCGTTCATAAAGCGGCGATACAAGTCCAAGCCGTCTTCTCCCGCAAATAAAGCTCGGTGTGGTTCGTGCTCTGTCACAACGACCGACATCTCCTCCTCATCTCCAAGTGGAATATAAGGAGGATTTGAGAGAACCACGTCAAACTTCGTGTTTGACTCTATAAATGGCAAGAGCAGGTCTCCTTGTAAAAATTCAACCTTAGCTCCAAGCTCTTCTGCATTTTTTCGAGCAACCGTCAGAGAGGTCTCAGCAATATCAGTTGCTGTCACCCGTAAAGCGGGACGCTCAAGCTTCATTGTAATTGCGATCGCTCCGCTCCCGGTTCCGATATCAACAAGCTGAACCTGCTCCTCACCGAATAACCTCTTTATACGCTCCAATGAACCATAAACCAATTCTTCGGTTTCCGGTCTTGGAATCAACACCTCTTGATTAACGGAAAAACGACGACCGTAAAACTCTTCATAACCGATCATGTATTGAACAGGAATTCCTTCACCATGCTTTTTTACTGACTCAACAAACGGCTCCCATATTGCTTCTTCGACCACATCATGTAAACTCGCCAAAAGGCTTGACCGTGACATATTCATATAATGCCGAAGCAATAATTCCCCCGCATTTTCGTCGCGGCCATGCTCCTTTAAAAAAGAAGAAGCCCAAGCGAGGGCTTCGAACACTTTTTTACTCATTAGATGCTTCTTCTAGCTTTCTTGATTGTTCTTCCACAATTAACGCTTCAAGCACTTCATCAAGCTTTCCTTGTAAAATTTGATCAAGCTTTTGAATCGTTAATCCGATGCGGTGGTCAGTCACACGGTTTTGCGGAAAGTTATACGTACGGATACGCTCAGAACGGTCACCTGTTCCAACCGCAGATTTACGAACTTGGTCGTACTCTGCTTGAGCTTCACGTTGGAATTTATCGTACACGCGGGCACGAAGTACCTTCATCGCTTTTTCCTTGTTCTTAATCTGTGACTTCTCATCCTGACACGAAACGACAACACCTGTAGGAATATGTGTTAAACGAACGGCTGACATCGTTGTATTAACGGACTGTCCACCCGCTCCACTTGATGCAAAGGTATCTGTACGAATATCTTTGTCATGAATCTCAACTTCTAGTTCTTCTGCTTCCGGTAAAACGGCAACAGTTGCTGTTGATGTATGAATACGTCCGCCTGATTCTGTTTCCGGAACACGCTGTACGCGGTGAGCACCATTTTCGAACTTAAGTTTCGAGAAAGCACTAGTGCCATTAATCATAAAAATGATTTCTTTGTAGCCACCAACGCCCGTAGTATTGGCATCCATCACTTCTGTTTTCCAACCTTGCGATTCTGCATATCTAGAGTACATGCGGTACAGGTCACCCGCGAATAAAGCTGCTTCATCTCCACCAGCGGCTCCGCGGATTTCCATGATAACGTTTTTGTCGTCGTTCGGATCCTTGGGAATCAACAAGATACGTAGACGCGCTTGAAGATCTTCCATACGGTCTTCTAATTCACTTAATTCTTCCTTTACCATTTCACGCATATCTGCATCGAGCTTTTCTTCAAGCATGGCTTTCGCGTCTTGAAGCTGCTCTTTTACATCTTTATACTCACGATACACTTCAACAGTTGCAGATAAATCTGACTGCTCCTTCGAGTACTCACGTAATTTTTTTGAATCATTCACGATCTCTGGGTCACTTAAAAGCTCGTTCAGTCTTTCATAGCGATCCTCTACTGATTGAAGACGATCAAACAAAGTCCTTCACCTCTTATATTAGTCACGCGTGGTTACACGCTAGTTATTCCGAATCAAAAAGCAAAATCTATAAGTGCTTAACATTTCTATTATAGTATAGGTGAAACACCTCGTCAAAACCATCCTACCCATAGAAAAATAACATGCCCTTTGGGACATGTTATGAGCGGTCTTCTTTGACCTGTACTTCGATTTCATAACGAGGGACAGCCTTCACGAGCTTCTTGTGTAATCGTGCTTCTGCATCCACTCTTTCCTGACGTGACATCTGCCCTTTTTTATAAGCCGTTACCCACAGACGATTTCCATTCACCCAAATGGATCCTGCTTCGAACTCATCGGTAGCATTCACCGTTTCTCTTGCTTTATCAATATAACCATCATAATCAACTCGGCCACCATCCGTATTTAAAAAATTTGGATTTTGATCGCCTCGTTGCCACCCTCTTGACTGAGTATTGTCTTGCCCAGTATCTTTATTAGCAACAAACGACCTTCCCGCACGATCCTCCTGCTGATCAGACAAGCCCTTTGGATTATTGTTACAAGCTGATAAAACCAAAACCGCCAAAAGTATAATAAGCCATCTTTTCACTGTCAACACCTCCTATGGATAGTGTTGCAATTATCGGTGAAAATACTCTCGCTAATTATTTCCGGTTGAATCAAAAATCCACCCTGTACATAGGGTGGATACAATTATTTATAATTTCGACTGTGTAAAGTCCGCACGTTCAATTACGTTTGGTGACTTGGGAACTTCATGGTGGTGGCGACAGCGCGGTTCGTATGCTTCTGATGCACCTACCAGGATAATGGGGTCATCGTAAGAGGCTGGCTCTCCGTTAATTAGTCGTTGCGTTCGACTAGCAGGTGATCCGCAAACCGCACATACTGCTTGCAGCTTTGTTACTAGCTCTGCGATGGCCATTAAAGCTGGCATGACGGTAAATGGCTCGCCACGGAAGTCTTGGTCCAAGCCTGCAGCTACAACGCGATGGCCGCTATCAGCAAAGTGCTGAATGACTTTTACTACTTCGTCATCGAAAAATTGCACTTCATCAATGGCAATCAAATCGATTTCAGGATCAATATGCTGAAAAATCTCTGTTGAATGGGCGATTGGACGCGCAATAAACGATGTACCATTGTGAGAGACAACAGCTTCATCGCTGTATCTATTATCAATTTTCGGCTTAAAAACGGCAATTTTTTGTTTGGCAAACTGGGCTCTTCTTACGCGACGAATCAGTTCTTCCGACTTCCCAGAGAACATGCTGCCACAAATCACTTCTACCCAACCATGGTGCTTCATTACATACATAAACGGCCTCTCCTTCCGCTTCGCTCTCTATTTTAAAGTAGACAGTTTTTACGTAAATTATCCTTTCACTGTCTAACTATGTACGTTCATTTTCATAAAAAAACAGGCAAGGTCTGAAATCTTCTTGCCTGTTTCTTTTTTCTTATTAGTTTGTAGCTTTAATTCCGTATTTCTTGTTGAAACGGTCAACACGTCCGCCTGCTTCAGCAAACTTTTGACGTCCTGTGTAGAATGGATGACATTCTGAGCAAGTTTCGATACGAAGTTCTTTCTTTACTGAACCAGTTTCGAATGTGTTGCCACATGCACAAGATACCGTTACTTTTTTATAGTTAGGATGAATTCCTTCTCTCATTACCTTTCATCTCCTTTTGCCCTGAGTCGTTCGAAACAGAGTTATTCATACACACAAGGTGTAATGGAAAAACACACTGATGTTATTATAACAAGCGGGTATAGGTTTTGCAACATGGGATTTATTTCCCTATGAATTCCTTTTTGCTTTTATTTCTTCGTCAAGCTTAGCAAAGAACTCTTCGTTTGACTTCGTTTGCTTCAGCTTACGTAAAAATTTATCCACAAAGTCAGGCGTATCGGACATCGATTTACGGATTGCCCATAGCTTATCCAGATGATCTTTCGGAATAAGTAGCTCTTCCTTACGAGTTCCCGAACGGCGGATGTCGATGGCAGGGAAAATACGGCGTTCAGCTAGACCACGATCCAGGTGAAGCTCCATATTACCGGTTCCTTTAAATTCTTCATAAATCACATCATCCATACGAGATCCTGTATCCACAAGCGCTGTAGCAAGGATGGTTAAGCTTCCACCTTCCTCAATGTTACGCGCTGCACCAAAGAATCGTTTCGGACGGTGAAATGCTGCAGGGTCAATCCCCCCTGATAACGTACGACCACTTGGAGGTATCACAAGATTGTACGCACGAGCGAGACGAGTAATACTGTCCATAAGGATAATTACATCGCGCTTATGCTCCACTAGACGCATCGCACGCTCTAGCACAAGCTCGGCCACTTTAATATGATTTTCAGGCACTTCGTCAAATGTTGAGCTAACCACATCGCCAGCAACCGAACGCTCGATGTCTGTTACCTCTTCCGGACGTTCATCAATTAACAGAACAATCAGCTCTGCCTCAGGATGATTCGTCGTAATGCTATTGGCAATTTGCTTTAATAGCATCGTTTTCCCCGCTTTTGGAGGAGCAACGATCAATCCACGCTGACCAAAACCAACAGGAGAAATAAGATCCATAATTCTCGTACTCACATGCTTTGGTGACGTTTCAAGCTTCATTTGACGATCAGGATATAAAGGTGTTAACGCAGGGAAGTGAACACGTTCCTTTGCTGATTCCGGGTCATCACCGTTAACGGCACCAACCTGTAAAAGTCCAAAATAACGCTCGTTTTCCTTTGGTGGACGAACTTTACCAGATACTTTATCACCATTTCTGAGATCAAAACGTCTAATTTGTGAGGCTGAAATATAAATATCCTCTGAGCTTGGGGAGTAGTTGATAGGTCGTAGGAAACCGAAGCCTTCAGACTGTATGATTTCAAGGACACCTTCCATAAAGAAAAAGCCCTCTGATTCCGCACGTGCTTTTAAAATCGCAAAAATAAGTTCTTTTTTTGTTAGCTTGCTATAATAAGACACTTTAAAGGTCTTTGCTAGCTCATAAAGCTCTTTTAGCTTCATATTTTCCAGGCTTGAAATTGTTAATTCCATTAGTACACCACTCTTTTACAAAATGTTGTTCCACCACAAGCTTTATGAATTTGTTCGATAAAATGGATGGAAAGAATTGAATGTTTGAGGCTTTCTAGAAGTATAAGAAGAGATAGAGAAAGTTATATTCTATAAAGACAAGGCTTTTTTAATGTAAGCCTTTTTAAAAAACAATTTCTATTTTACCCTTTTTATTAATTATTAATCAACATTATTTTAATGGGAAGTTAGTAAGGAGGATAATAAGAAAAGCGCAAGCGCCCGTTTAGTGACGTATGGACTGGAGCGCTCTGACTGAGATAAAGGAAACACGGAGAGCGCTAGCGATCCGATGTTGACTTATCGTAGGGAAGAGAGCGAAGTACACTAGTCGCTGGGCGCTGGAGCTAGACATTGTTCAAAGTTCAATAATTTATACTTTCTTATCTTCTTATAAAAAAGGCAGACGAAAGCAGGTCTGCCTTCTTTCTATTTTTTCTTTATCTTTTGATAGGTTATTATACGTTTTTCAATTGTTCAAGCTCTTCTTTTGACATAGCTTCACGCCAGATAGTCGCACCAAGTCCATTTAATTTTTCTACAAGATGACTGTACCCACGGTCAATATGCTCAAGGCCCGTTACTTCTGTAACTCCCTCAGCCATCAACCCGGCAATCACTAAAGCAGCTCCCGCTCGTAAATCACTAGCCTTCACTTTGGCACCTTGCAGTTTGACAGGACCGTGAATAATCGCTGAGCGACCTTCCACTTTGATGTTTGCATTCATTCTTCTTAATTCATCAATATGCTTAAAGCGAGCTCCATAAATCGTATCCGTCACCATGCTTGTCCCAACAGCGCTAGTTAACAACGAGGTTAGTGGCTGCTGCAGATCGGTTGGGAAACCTGGATAGACTAATGTTTTAATATCGACTGCTTTAAAGGATTCGGCTTTTCCTACAAATACTTGGTCATCGCTTGTTTCAATCGGGACACCCATTTCACGAAGCTTCGCAATTAACGACTCTAAGTGTTGAGGAATAATATTATCTATTAACAGCCCGTCTCCTACCGCTGCACCAAGAATTAAATACGTACCGGCCTCAATTCGGTCAGGAATAATCGTATGCTGGCAGCCATGAAGCTCGTCCACTCCGTCAATACGAATAACGTCTGTTCCTGCTCCTTTAATCTTCGCACCCATATTCGTAAGCAACGTAGCCACGTCAATGATTTCCGGCTCTTTTGCCGCATTCTCAATGATCGTACGCCCTTTCGCACGAACAGCCGCAAGCATAATATTGATGGTTGCACCAACGCTCACAACGTCTAAATAAATTCTTGCTCCGCGAAGCTCGTCCGCACGTAGATAGATCGCGCCTTGTTCATTAGTCACGGTCGCTCCTAGTGCTTCAAAACCTTTAATATGTTGGTCAATCGGTCTTGGTCCTAAATGACAGCCACCAGGCAATCCAATCACTGCCTTTTTAAAACGGCCAAGCATCGCACCCATTAAATAATAGCTTGCACGAAGTTTCTTAACCTTTCCGTTTGGCAAAGGCATAGAGATCATTTCAGAAGGGTCCACCCACATTTCATTGTTTGTAAAAGTGACCTTCCCTCCAATTTCCTCGAGCAGTCCTTGTAAAATCTGAACATCGGAAATATCAGGTAATCCTTCAATCGTTACTGGTGAATCGGCTAAAATGGTCGCTGGAATGAGTGCGACTGCACTGTTTTTGGCACCACTTATACGAACGGTTCCCTTTAAAGGGTCTCCACCGGCAATCATCAGCTTATCCATCGTTGACTCCCTTCTAAGCCATATCATTCACACAGAATACGTGTTATATCTTGTACTGATTTGGCTCATCTTTTTTATTTTTCCATATATGCTTTTTCGAAAAATCTATACGAGGTATATTCTTCCACTAAAAAAATACAAAAAACGACATATACCACCCTTAATTTATAGTTTACACGAAATTTCAAACTTCATGTATGGAATTATAAAAAAGTTATAAATAGGAAAAATGTCCCACTTATTAATTCTCTCTATTTTTCCAATCTGCTAAAAAGGCTTCAATGCCTTTGTCTGTTAGTGGATGATTAAATAATTGCATAATCACTTTGTATGGTATTGTAGCAATATGCGCCCCGCGTAGAGCTGCTTCTGTTACGTGCTGTGGATGACGGATTGAAGCAGCAATAATTTCTGTTTCTAAACCATGAACCGCGAAAATATCTGCAATTGTTGTGATTAAATCGAGACCGTTGTAACCGATATCATCTAATCGACCAACAAAAGGAGATACATATGTAGCCCCAGCTCTTGCTGCTAGCAATGCTTGGTTTGCACTAAAAATTAATGTTACGTTTGTCTTGATGCCTTCTTTAGAAAAAGTAGATACCGCTTTTAAACCTTCTGGTGTCATTGGTACTTTAATTGTAATATTTGGAGCAATGGAAGCTAGCTCGCGACCTTCTCGAATCATACCTTCTGCATCAAGCGCGATGACTTCTGCACTAACCGAACCTGGAACCAATGCCGTAATCTCACGAAGACGGTCTTCAAATGAAACATTTTTTTCTTTTGCAACTAATGATGGATTTGTTGTAACCCCTGCAACAACTCCTAAAGAATACGCTTCTCTAATCTCATCCATGTTTGCTGTATCGATAAAAAATTTCACCTGTTCCACTCTCCCCATACAAAATTCGACTTTTTTTTTAAAATGACATCAATACAATTGAAACCGCCCTTTTCAAGAAAAGGCGGTTTCAACTTATGAAGCAAATAAATTCGATTACGCTCTACCTGAAGAACCGAATTCGCGCATTTTGCCGATAACTGTTTCTTTAATCGCATCGCGAGCTGGTCCTAAGTATTTACGTGGATCGTATTCATCTGGTTTCGCTGCTAACACTTCACGAACCGTTCTTGCAGAAGCAATTTGGTTCTCAGTATTTACATTAATTTTTGCTGTTCCAAAAGAGATTGACTTTTGGATGTCAGCTGTTGGGATTCCTGTTCCACCGTGTAGAACTAATGGTACACCAGTAGCTGCACCGATTTCTTCCATTTCTTTGAAGCCTAGGTTAGGTTCACCTTTGTAAGGACCGTGAACTGAACCAAGTGCTGGAGCCAAGCAATCGATACCAGTACGAGATACTAGTTCTTTACACTCTTGAACATCAGCATAGATAACACCTTCAGCAACAACATCATCCTCTTGTCCGCCAACTGTTCCAAGCTCAGCTTCAACAGATACACCTTTTGAATGAGCATACTCAACTACTTTAGTTGTAGTTTCGATATTCTCTTCGAAAGGATGGTGAGATGCATCGATCATTACTGATGTAAAACCAGCATCGATTGCTTCCTTACACTTATCAAAGCTTGAACCGTGGTCTAAGTGGATAGCCACAGGTACAGTGATTTTGTAATCTTCTAAAAGACCTTCTACCATTTTTACAACTGTTTTGAAGCCACCCATGTAACGAGCTGCACCTTCAGAAACCCCAAGGATTACTGGAGATTTTTCAGCTTCAGCCGCTTGTAAAATTGCTTGTGTGAACTCAAGGTTGTTCAAGTTGAATTGTCCTACTGCATACCCTTCAGCTTTTGCTTTCTTGAGCATGTCTGTCATAGATACTAAAGGCATTCTTCTTCCTCCTATTCATGATGACCTTTTATAGACAGGTTCCCTATTAGAGTTTTCCCTAAACAATTAACGTTATGTAATTTGAGATCCTGACTTTGATTGATCATCCGCTAAATTCATTTGTAATCATACCAAATAAAAAATAGAAATGCTATCAATCTTGGTCACTTTTATAGGATGTCATAAAATAGATGAAATGCAATCGCTACCATTTGTATATTTTGCCAAAATTTTTGAAGATCAACTATTTTTTACTGGTAAATACTTCTTGACTGCCGCACGAATATCATCAATATCAAATGGTTTGGCAAAATGAGTGAGCGCTCCAAGATCCTTCGCTTCCTGAATCATATCTAGCTCCCCATAGGCAGTCATAATGATGACACGAATATCTTTTTCAATGACTTTCATTCTTTTTAAAATTTCAATTCCGTCCATACCAGGAATTTTCATATCTAGTAAAACAAGGTCTGGCGGGTTTTTCGTCACGATTTCAAGTGCTTGTACTCCATTTGCCGCTTGAAATGTTTCGTAGCCTTCCTTTTGTAGCACTTCATTTAACAGAATTCTAATACCAAATTGGTCATCCACTATTAATATTTTGCCTTTCATGAAAAGCCACCTACTTTTTCTGGATTTTTATTTTTTGTATGTAAATAAACGATTAGGACTATCCACCTTCATGTAGTTCGATATACTACTTAATTTCTCCTGCAAACATTTTACATCAAAATTATATAAATTTTTACAGTTTGTGATTTTACCTTCCTTGTCCGTTTCTTTTATAATAAATGAAGATTACGATTTGGAGGCCTTTTATGTTAAAAATGTTCACAACCCAAATGACTGGATTATTTAAAAAAATCCAAGATAAAGAAGACCTTTCCATAGAGGATGGCTCAAGACTTCTTGCCCAAGCACTTATTGGAGATGGCCATATATTTATATATGCAGAAAATGAACTTTCTGCCGTTCAAGCCGAAGCTATTCAAAGTAAGGAGCCTTTACAGCGCGCTCGTGTGCTTGAGGGTTTGGCACAAATCGATCAGGTGACAGTTGCCGACCGTGTATTGATTTTGGCAAGAACCACTCACGATGACCGAGCAGTCGCGATTGGGAAAGCTCTTGAAGAAAAAGGAATTCCGTTTGTATCGGTTGCTACTGTAGACGAGGGTGATGGGGATGCGCTGAATGATTTAGCTCATGTTCATATCGACCTTCAATTAAAAAAGGGACTGCTTCCCGATGAGGAAGGAAACCGCTATGGCTACCCCGCATCCATGGCCGCTCTATATGTTTATTATGGATTAAAGTTCACGATTGATGAGATTATGGAAGAATATTAATAGAAAAGCGGAAGCGACTTGTTCAGCCCCGACAAGCATAAGACGAGCCACGTAGGAAGGCCCGCCTTCTGGAGGGGGTTGGCTTATGACCTCGAGGGGCTAGTCGCTGGAGCTGGACAGTATGTACTCCTGATTGGGGGTGTTTTTATGTACAAACCAAAAAAGCCCCCCACATCCGCGTAAAGGGTTCTGTTTTCGGATACTTTCTTATTAAAATACACAAGAATGACGTATGAATTTGCATACGTCTTTTCTTTATTTATTAGTGTTTCTACGAAGGTCTAAGAGGGTCCGCACTTATCTTTTGGGGATCAGGTTAAGCACCCGAGCTGATAAATAGACGGAGAAATTCCGCTTAATTAGTAATTCTTATTAAAAAAGGCTTAAATAAACGGAGTGATTCCGCCTATTGGCTCAAAAAATTCGTAAATAGGAGATTTTGCTTTGCATAAGCGGAAAACCTCCCCTTATTTACCCCAAAACGAGGCTCCTTTTTGCATTTAACTGGAAATTCTCCGCTTATTTCACTTTTGCTAGTTACTTGATTAAGGACAAAACATCTTATTTATAAAGTAGTGAGGTTTTAAATAAATTTTTTTGTATTCATAATAAATAAACTCGCCAATTACTATGGCGAGTTTATTTTATATACCCATAATGATGCCAATACGACTGTCAATTCGGTTCGAAACGAACTCATTAACATCCGCGGGAGGCATTCTATATTAGTTTTTAGACTTCAATGAAGCTTCAACAAAATCTCTGAACAATGGTTGAGGTCTTGTTGGTCTTGAGATAAATTCAGGGTGGAATTGAGATGCAACGAACCATGGGTGGTCAGCAAGCTCAATGATTTCCACTAAGCGACCATCTGGACTAGTACCAGAGAAGATGAAGCCTGCTTGCTCCATTTCTTGACGGAACTGGTTGTTGAACTCATAACGATGACGGTGACGCTCGTACACCACTTCATCATTGTAAGCTGCAAATGCTTTTGTATTTTCTTCAAGCTTACATGGGAAGATACCTAGGCGCAGCGTTCCACCAAGATCTTCGATATCCTTTTGCTCTGGTAAAAGGTCGATGATTGGGTAATTTGTTTCTGGGTTAATTTCTGCAGAGTTAGCATCTGCGTGACCAAGCACGTTACGCGCAAATTCAACAGAAGCCAACTGCATACCAAGACAAATTCCAAGGAAAGGTACTTTGTTTTCACGAGCATATTTAATAGTCGTGATTTTCCCTTCAATTCCACGGTCTCCGAAACCACCAGGTACAAGAATTCCATCAACATCAGAAAGAAGCTCACGTGCATTTTCTTCATTCACTTCTTCTGCGTTAATCCACTTAATATCAATATCAGAATCAAACGCGAAACCTGCGTGCTTCAACGATTCCACAACAGAGATATACGCATCTTGAAGCTCAACATACTTACCAACTAATGCAATGCGAGTTGTTTTAGACAGATTGCGAACTTTATCAAGTAGTGCTAACCACTCGGTCATTTCTGGTTCTGGGCTTTGAAGCTTCAAGTGATCACAAACGATTTGATCCATTTTTTGCTCTTGAAGTGCGATTGGTACTGCATATAATGTGTCTGCATCTTGGCACTCAATCACTGCCTTCGAATCGATATCACAGAATAGAGCGATTTTATCCTTCATGTCTTGTGATACTGGCATTTCTGTACGCACAACGATAATATTTGGCTGAATTCCTAAGCTGCGAAGCTCTTTTACACTGTGCTGAGTTGGCTTTGTTTTCATTTCGCCAGCTGCTTTAATGTAAGGAATCAGTGTACAGTGGATGTACATTACATTATCACGACCGATATCACTCTTGATTTGACGAATCGCCTCTAGGAATGGTAATGATTCGATATCCCCAACTGTTCCACCAATCTCCGTGATAACCACATCCGCTCCTGTTTCACGACCGGCACGGAATACGCGCTCTTTAATTTCGTTAGTGATATGCGGAATAACCTGTACTGTTCCACCTAAGTAATCTCCACGGCGCTCTTTCTTTAGTACCGTTGAGTAAATTTTTCCAGTTGTCACGTTGTTATACTTGGTTAAGTTAATGTCGATGAAACGCTCGTAGTGACCTAAGTCAAGATCCGTTTCAGCACCATCACCTGTTACGAATACTTCTCCGTGTTGATACGGACTCATTGTCCCTGGATCCACGTTAATATATGGATCAAATTTTTGGATCGTTACGCTTAAGCCACGATTTTTTAATAGACGTCCTAAAGACGCTGCTGTGATTCCTTTTCCTAATGAAGAAACCACTCCACCTGTTACGAAAATATACTTTGTCATCTGTAATCCCCCTCTTATTAAGTTTGTGCATATTTTTAAAATATCAATCCATTACATTGGCAAGGGGATAAAACGATTTTTGAAGACCGATTTTCACACCTGAAAAGAGCCTGTAAAAAAATAAAAACGCCCCTCCTGCTAGAAATAGCAAGGGGAGCGTGAAATTACGTTTCGATTGTTCCTTTTTAAGGAGCCCAAAAAGTATTCTACCTACAGCTCTGTAAAAAGTCAAGTCGAGATCCTACAAAATTCGACTTAAAGATCCTCGTCATCCTCAGCATCAAAATCATCTTCTTCAAGGTCTTCATCGTCTTCATCTTCGTCCAGATCGAATTCCTCATCATCTTCGATAAGGTCATCATCATCATCTTCTACATCTTCATCAATGTCATCATCTAGAAGATCGTCATCATCATCTTCGTCATCGAAGTCATCATCCACATCATCGTAATCGAGCTCTTCTTCCTCTAACTCGTCATACTCTTCAATGTCAAGATCCTCGTCCTCATCGACAACTTTCTTCGCCTTTTTCTTCTTCGGCTTTACAGCTGTAACGTGTTCTTCTTCTGTTTGGTCTACTGGATACCAAACGCGAAGACCCCAGCGGTTTTCACCAATCGTCATAAAGCGTCCATCTATATTTAAATCCGTATAAAATTGAGCAATTCTCGCTCTCACTTCATCTTCTGTTAATCCACGCAGCTCTGTGATTTCATCCATTAATTCTTTAAAAGAGACCGGCTGTTTCTTTTCCTTAAGCAATTCAAACGCAATCTCAATTAAGGACATTTCTTGCAATTCTTCTTGAGTAACTTGTTTCAAACTCAATATTTGCACTTCCTTTCGCTATGTAAAACACGACAAATAAAATATGTATACAATTATTGCATATTCTTCATTATAAACAAAATATGAACCTTTATGCTAGTTCTATCTAATCGATACCAAACTTTTTAGTACTTGCCCTCGCTTTTCTGCCTCTTTTTCTCTTTAAGAAATAATCTGACTGCTAAATAGAAGAAAAAAAAGGCCAATAGAAAGAAAGGGATGGCACCAAGCTGCAATGAGTATAGATAAATAGCAGAAACAACAGTAAGGATAACAGCAATAAATTGAAGAAGTTGTTTCAAATATCTCACATCCCGTGAAAATGGTTAGGTCCTTCGTTTGAAAAAGACCTTTCTATCTTCTTCTATTATAGTAAAAATTAGGACATTTTAGGTATGAGTTATGTAAAAAAAGTGTAAAGAGCAAAGAGAAAGCGCTAGCTTTCACTTTGCTCTTATTCTTACTACATATTTCTCCGGTACTGCCCGCCAACCTCATATAATGCCCTGGTGATTTGACCGAGGCTTGCTACTTTTACTGTTTCCATTAGTTCCTCGAAAATATTGCCGTTATTGACTGCTGATTGTTTTAGTTTTTGCAACGCTTTCGCTATTTGATCTTTGTTTCGCTCTTGGAACTCACGTAGATTTTGAATTTGTAGTTCTTTTTCTTCTTTTGTTGCTCGTGCCAGTTCCATATTGTCTGTTTCTTCTTCTGAAGGAGGATTCGGATTTAAATACGTGTTGACGCCGATGATCGGCAGCTCACCCGTATGCTTTTTCATTTCATAATACATCGATTCGTCTTGAATTTTTCCGCGCTGGTATTGTGTCTCCATCGCACCGAGTACTCCCCCACGGTCATTCAATCGCTCGAACTCTTGAAGAACCATTTCCTCCACTAAGTCCGTGAGCTCTTCAACAATAAACGACCCTTGAAGAGGATTTTCATTTTTTGATAAGCCATGCTCTTTTGTAATAATCATTTGAATCGCCATCGCACGCCGAACCGACTCTTCTGTTGGGGTTGTTATCGCTTCATCGTACGCATTCGTATGGAGCGAGTTACAGTTATCCTGAAGTGCCATGAGTGCTTGAAGCGTGGTGCGGATATCATTAAAATCTATTTCCTGCGCATGAAGGGAGCGTCCGCTAGTTTGAACATGATACTTCAGCTTTTGACTTCGCTCATTTGCTCCGTACTTTTCTCTCATCACGGTAGCCCAAATACGTCGGGCGACGCGTCCAATTACCGTATATTCTGGGTCAAGCCCATTAGAGAAAAAGAAGGACAAATTCGGTGCAAAATCATCAATATGCATACCACGGCTTAAGTAGTACTCCACATACGTTAGTCCATTTGCAAGTGTAAAGGCAAGCTGAGAAATGGGATTGGCCCCTGCTTCAGCGATATGGTAGCCAGATATCGAAACGGAATAATAGTTACGAACTTTATGATCAATAAAATATTGCTGAATATCCCCCATCATTCGAAGCGCAAACTCTGTGGAGAAAATACATGTATTCTGCCCTTGATCTTCTTTTAAAATATCGGCTTGAACCGTGCCTCTCACGGTTGAAAGAGTGGCAGCCTTGACATGAGTCCATTCTTCGAGTGTGAGTGGTCGACCTAGTTCCTGTTCCTTTTTTTCAACCTGCTGTTCAATCGCTGTATTCATAAACATCGCCAAAATAATCGGAGCCGGACCGTTAATCGTCATGGACACAGAAGTGGAAGGATGGCATAAATCAAAGCCATCATACAGCTTTTTCATATCATCTAATGTACAGATGCTTACACCGCTTTCCCCAACTTTCCCATATATATCTGGCCGATAATCCGGATCTTCCCCGTACAAAGTGACCGAATCAAACGCTGTACTCAAACGCTTCGCATCGTCATCCTTTGAAAGATAATGAAAGCGTCGGTTTGTCCTTTCTGGTGTTCCTTCCCCTGCGAACTGACGCTTCGGGTCTTCGCCCTCACGCTTAAACGGAAACACTCCTGCTGTGTATGGAAATTCACCCGGCACATTTTCTTTGTACACCCAGCGAATAATTTCTCCATAATCCTTGTATTTCGGTAAAACAACCTTCGGAATCAATAAGCCTGACAAGCTTTTTGTTTTTAAAATCGTAACGATTTCCTTGTCTCGGATCTTGGTCACGAATCGGTCGGAGCTATAAAGCTTTTGTTTTTCCTCCCAAGAAGATAACACCTTTTTGGTTTCGGCCGTAAGCTTTTCCTCCACCCCAGCCTTTAGTTCCTCTAACGCCTTTATCGCATCTTCACTTATGCCTGTTTCTGTTAAAGAATCAAGCGTGCCTTCTATTTGAAAAAGCTTTCGAGCAAGGTTTGCCTGCTCCTCCGCTTTTTTATGGTAGCCTCGAACGGCATCTGAGATTTCACGTAAATAGTAGCGGCGATCATTAGGGATAATGACGCTCTGCTTTTCTACAAGAGCATTTTTGGTAAAAGTGGTCGAAAATGTCGAGCCTGTTTTTTCATTTAATGTCTCGATCAGTGCCGCAAACAGAGCATTTGTGCCCGAATCATTGAACTGGCTTGCAATTGTCCCGTATACCGGCATGTCTTCCAGCTCTTTTTCGAAAAGCATGCGACTGCGCTGATACTGCTTTTGCACTTGTCGAAGAGCATCTTCAGATCCTTTTCGCTCAAACTTATTGATGACGATTAAATCGGCGTAATCAATCATGTCAATCTTTTCAAGCTGCGATGGCGCACCGAACTCACTCGTCATGACGTACATAGATACATCACAAATCTCCGCAATCTCTGCATCACCTTGGCCAATTCCACTCGTTTCTACGATAATGAGATCAAAGCCAGCCGCCTTGACGACCGCAATCGCATCTTGAATCGCAAGCGAGAGTTCGGTCTTTGATTGTCTGGTCGCTAAGCTTCGCATATACACTCTTGGGGAAAAAATCGCATTCATTCGGATTCGGTCCCCAAGCAACGCTCCACCCGTTTTTTGCTTGGTGGGGTCAACAGATAGTACCGCGACCTTTTGCTCGGGTACTTCATTAATAAAGCGACGAATCAGTTCATCTGTTAAGGAGCTTTTTCCGGCACCACCTGTCCCTGTAATCCCGAGGACAGGAACCGATTTTTGCAGTGCCTTCACCTGCTGCATCACAGTTTCTACCGCTGCGGCGCTTTCTTTGTTTGCACCTACCTGCTGCTCGGCAAATGTAATCAGCTTGGCTGTTGCAATCGTGTCACCCGAATCTAGCTTTGAAAGATACGCATCCACCTCAGACGTAATGGTTGGGTAATCGCATTCCTCTAACATAAGGTCAATCATTCCCTGCAAACCAAGCAATCTTCCGTCTTCAGGTGAGAAAATTCGAGCAATCCCATATTGATGAAGCTCCTTAATTTCACGGGGAATAATCACCCCACCTCCACCGCCATATATACGGATGTGAGTGGCACCCTTTTCCTTTAGAAGATCATACATGTACTTAAAATACTCCACATGCCCACCTTGGTAAGAGGAGATCGCAATTCCTTGAACATCCTCTTGAATCGCAGCATTCACCACTTCTTCAACCGAACGGTTATGGCCTAAGTGAATGACCTCTGCCCCACTCGCCTGTAGAATTCTTCTCATAATATTGATCGAGGCATCATGACCGTCAAACAAGCTAGACGCGGTAACAAATCGGATATGACGCGTTGGTTTATATGTTGGTTTCGTACTCATTGTTCTCCTCCCATCCTCGTTATGCCTGAAAACAATAGCTCTGTTTGAAGGGTGATGTATTCCTCAAGCGTGTAGAGCTTTTGGAGTGCCCAGCGTCTGAATCCCCACATTTGTCCTTGAACAAAAATATTATGAGCAATCATTTTCACCTGTTTTTCAGTAAGATTGATCTCCCCATTTTCCACACAGCGGGCAATCACATCCTCAAACATTGCTACCATTTCCATTTCTTTTCTTAGTACATACGGAAGAGCATCCTTGTTCAGCGATTTTGCCTCCTGGTACATGACGAGTACTTCTGACTGGAGCTCATCCATGACGCGAAAATAATTGGCAATCCCTCGCTCCAAGCTTTGTAACGTTCCCTTTTTCGTATCTAAATCCTTTTGCAACCGCTCCTGCACTTCGTCATAAATATGATCACAGACCAGGTACAACACATCCTCCTTCGTCCGTATATATTCATACAAGGTTCCAATGCTAAAGCCGGATGCTTTCGCAATTTCTCTAGTTGTAGTGCGATGAAAGCCCTTCTCTTTAAAAAGCGCAACCGCCCCTTTAATCATCTGGTCACGCCTTTTTACGACGAGCTGTTCATCCTTCACAGAGGCATGAACTTCTCTTTTTTTCATCGATTTTTCTACCCCTTTAGAGAGATTTCTTCGTTCTATTTCGTAATCATCCGCGAAATAACGAGTCGTTGGATTTCCTGTGTTCCTTCATAAATTTGCGTGATTTTTGCGTCTCGCATATATCGTTCCACCGGATAATCCTTTGTGTATCCATAGCCGCCAAAGATTTGGACCGCTTCTGTCGTTACTTTCATTGCAGTGTCACCAGCAAATAATTTGGACATTGCGGATTCTTTTCCGTACGGAAGGCCTTCCGACTCTAGCCATGCCGCTTGATAGGTTAATAATCTTGCTGCTTCAATACTTGTGGCCATATCCGCTAGCTTAAAGCCGACGCCTTGTTGTTGGGCGATTGGTTTTCCGAACTGCACGCGTTCTTTGGCATAATCGGTTGCTGCATCCAGTGCACCCTGCGCGATTCCGACGGCTTGAGCCGCAATTCCGTTACGTCCACCATCAAGCGTCATCATCGCAATTTTAAACCCTTCTCCCTCTGCCCCAAGCATGTTAGTTGCAGGTACACGGCAGTCTTCAAAGATGATTTCTGTTGTTGGTGACGAACGAATGCCCAGCTTTTTCTCCTTTTTTCCGACCGAAAAGCCTGGCGTATCACTTTCTACAATAAAGGCAGAGGTTCCCTTATGCTTTTGTGTGGCATCCGTTACGGCAAACACCACATAAATATCTGCAATGCCGCCGTTCGTAATAAAGATTTTGGAGCCGTTTAAAATAAAATCATCACCATCTCTACGTGCCGTGGTTTTCATGCCACCTGCGTCAGACCCGCTCCCCGGTTCGGTTAACCCGTAACCACCAATTTTTTCACCTAATGCCATCGGACGCAAAAACTTTTGCTTTTGCTCTTCACTACCAAACTTATAAATGGGCCATCCTGCTAAAGAGGTATGAGCGGACAACGTCACACCGGTTGACGCACACACGCGAGATAACTCCTCAACCGCGATACAATAGGCTAAATAATCACTGCCAATTCCACCGTACTCTTCTGGCCAAGGAATACCCGTCAAACCAAGCTCCGCCATTTTATCGAAAATCTCGCGGTCAAATCGTTCTTCCTCATCTCTTTCTGCGGCTGTTGGTGCTACTTCATTTCTCGCAAAGTCACGAACCATCTTACGAATCATTTCATGTTCTTCTGACAATTTGAAATTCATCTTGTTCCCCTCGCTTTTTCAAAGTCTATAAATGCTTGCTAATAACAATGCGTTGAATTTCGCTTGTTCCTTCGTATATTTCGGTCACTTTTGCATCCCGGAAAAAACGCTCGACTGGGTAATCCTCTGTATATCCGTAACCACCGAACACTTGAATGGCCTCAGTTGTTACCTCCATCGCTGTTTTGGAGGCAAATAATTTGGCCATGGAAGCTTCTTTTCCACATGGTTGCCCTAGGGAGCGAAGCTGGGCTGCTCGATAGATTAATAGTTTTGCAGCTTCAATATTCGTTGCCATATCAGCTAATTTAAAACCAATTCCTTGCTGATAAGAGATTGGTTTTCCAAACTGGATACGCTGTTTCGCGTAGTCGACGGCTGCCTCATAAGCTGCTTCGGCAATTCCAAGTGCTTGGGCAGCAATGCCGATTCTTCCAACATCTAAATTGCCAAGAGCTATTTTTAAGCCTTGGCCTTCTTCACCAAGTAAGTTTTCTACTGGCACCTGCATATCTTCAAATGTAAGCTGAACGGTTCTTGACCCGTGCAAGCCCATCTTGTGCTCGTCTTTCCCGATCACAAGTCCTGGGGTGTTTTTTTCAACGATAAAAGCCGAGATTCCTTTGCCTTCTATTGAGGCAAACACAATATAAATATCTGCTTCCCCACCATTTGTAATAAACACTTTTGAGCCGTTGATGACATAATGGTTCTCTTTTTTGACGGCACGTGATTTTAAGCTTGCAGCGTCAGAGCCCGCACTCGGCTCGGTTAAGCAAAAGGCGCCCAAGTATTCCCCACTTGCGAGCTTAGGGACGTACTTTTTCTTTTGCTTTTCGCTACCAAAGTAAAGAATCGGATTCGTACCGACTGATGTATGCACAGAGAGAATGACTCCGATCGTGGCACTTACTTTTGAAAGCTCGTGAATCGCTATGATATATGAGGTGAAATCCATCTCCGCTCCGCCGTACTGTTCAGGAACAGGTATCCCCATGAGGCCGAGTTCCCCCATTTGCTTAAGGATGCCTCTGGGAAACTCTCCTTGTTCCATTTTTTCAATAAATGGACTGATCTCGGTTCGGGCAAAATCCTGAACCATCTTTCTCATCATCTGCTGTTCTTCCGTCCATCGTAAATCCATATCATTTCCTCCTGGAATCGGGGTAGTTAACTATACTCATAAAACCCGCGGCCTGATTTCCTTCCGAGCCAGCCAGCTTTTACGTATTTGCGGAGCAGCGGGCATGGGCGGTATTTGCTGTCGCCAAAGCCTTCGTAGAGGGTTTCCATTATATACAGACAGGTATCTAGCCCGATAAAGTCAGCCAAGGTGAGCGGACCCATTGGGTGGTTCATCCCAAGCTTCATGACCTCGTCGATTGCTTCCTTCGTCGCTACCCCTTCATACAGGGTGTAGATGGCTTCGTTAATCATGGGCATGAGAATTCGATTGGACACGAATCCAGGGAAATCATTCACTTCAACTGGCACTTTTCCAATGGTTTTTGTCATACCTTCGATGAGTTCATATACCTCGTCATCTGTTGCCAAGCCGCGGATGATTTCTACGAGCTTCATGACTGGGACAGGATTCATAAAGTGCATTCCGATGACTTTTTCCGGTCTGGAGGTTGCTGCAGCAATTTCCGTGATCGGTAGCGAAGAGGTGTTGCTCGCTAAGATCGCGTGATCAGGAGCTATTTTATCGAGCTCACGGAAAATCTTTGTTTTAACCTCCATGTTTTCAACTGCTGCTTCAATCACTAGATCTACCCCACTTGCATTATGCAAATCAGTTGATGGCTGGATGTAGGCTAAAATCACTTCCATTTGATCTTGTGTCATTTTTCCTTTGTCCACTTGGCGCGCTAGTTTTTTTCGGATCACCCCAAGCCCACGCAAAACGAAGTCTTCCTTCAAATCGTGCAAAATGACATCATAACCCGCTTGGGCACACACTTGGGCAATTCCCGATCCCATTTGGCCAGCTCCAATGACCATTACCTTTTTGATTTCCATCTTATCCCCCTTCTCTACATTAAAAGTTCTTAAAAAAGGGGACATTCCGTACAAGACTGTCGGAAATCCCCCCAAAAAAGACTACTGCTTTGGCACCTCAATCATAATCGCATCTCCTTGCCCTCCACCTGAGCAAATCGCTGCTACACCAATTCCACCGCCGCGTCTTTTTAACTCATGCATTAATGTAATGATGATTCTTGCTCCACTCGCACCGATCGGGTGACCAATCGCTACCGCTCCACCATTCACATTGACCTTTTCATGATCAAGTCCAGCGATTTCTGCACTTGCCAAGGCAACAGCCGCAAACGCTTCATTAATTTCGAATAGATCAATTTCCTCGACTGATTTGCCCGTTTTCTTCAACAATTCGTTGATCACAATTCCCGGCGTTTTAGGGAAATCCTTCGCTTGTACCGCAACAGCTGCCTGCCCGATAATATACGCTTCTGGTGTTCTTCCTTCACGAGCTGCTCGTTCTTCACTCATCAATACCAATGCGGCAGCTCCATCATTCACTCCAGGTGCGTTCCCTGCTGTGATCGTTCCGTCTGAGTTAAACACCGGCGCAAGCTTAGCCAACTTTTCAAAGCTAGTATCTTTTCTCGGTGACTCATCAGTCGCCACCACAAGTGGTTCACCTTTTCGCTGTGGAACTTGAACCGCTACAATTTCTTCGGCTAAGACACCGGATTCCATTGCTTGAACGGTACGCTGATGGCTTCTAAGTGCCCATTGATCCTGCTCCTCACGCGAAAGCTCCATTTCCTTTGCCACACCATTTCCGTATGTTCCCATATGAACGCCCGTAAACGTACAAGTTAGTCCGTCATATACCATTAAATCCTTTACCGAAGAATCACCCATTCGTAATCCCCAACGAGCCTTTGGAAGAAAATAAGGAGCGTTGCTCATCGACTCCATTCCTCCGGCAACGATGACTTCTTCGTCACCTAAACGGATGATTTGATCTCCTAACGTCACACTTCGCATTCCAGAAGCACAAACCTTATTGATCGTTTCCGTTTTTACATTCCATGGAAGTCCAGCTTTTTGAGCGGCTTGTCGTGATGGAATCTGACCCTGCCCCCCTTGCAGAACCGTTCCAAAAATCACTTCATCCACTTTATCTGCTTCCACACCTGCGCGACCAAGTGCTTCCTTGATCACCATTCCCCCTAAATCAGATGCTGTAAATGAACTTAAGCTTCCTCCCATTTTTCCAAAAGGTGTACGAACTCCGCTTAAAATAACTGTTTTCCCCATGTTACTCTCCCCTTTTTCGTATTCATTTGTTTGGATTTTTTTCTAGTGTGATTGATTCTGTGATGTGACTGAACGCTCGCTCAGTATGTGTCGTGGAAAAAAGGAGAATTTGAATTTCTCCTTTGAAGTAAATATAATTTGTAAGCGCTTTATTCCCTTCTTCTATTTTACTATCAAAATAGTTAGAATAGAAATAATTTACACAAAAATCATGCAAATTATTTCTATCCGATTTATGACACGATTTTTGCCTCTCCGATGACAGCTTTTTCTAAAAGCTCTGCCACGTCATAGGTTGATACCGTTTCTTCAACTTCCTTTGCCTTTGTTCCATCTGAAAGCATTGTTAAGCAATACGGACAGCCAGATGAAATAACAGACGGTTTAACAGCTAATGCTTGCTCAGTTCTTGCTACATTAATACGTTGGCCCTTTTCTTCTTCCATCCACATAAGGCCACCACCAGCTCCACAACACATTCCCGTGTCTCTGTTACGAGTCATTTCTACGAGTGTGACGCCCGGAATCGCTTTTAATATATCGCGTGGTGCATCGTACACTTCATTGTAGCGTCCTAAATAACAAGAATCGTGGAAGGTGATCGTTTCGTTCACTTCAAACTTCGGCTTTAATCTTCCATCCCTCACAAGCTCAGCAAGCAGCTCGGTATGATGGTACACTTCGGCTTTTAATCCAAAATCAGGGTATTCATTTTTGAATGTATTATACGCATGAGGATCAATCGTCACGATTTTCTTTACTTCATTCTTCTCAAACTCTTCAATATTTTTCGTTGCAAGCTCTTGGAACACAAACTCATTTCCTAAACGTCTTGCGGTGTCACCCGAGTTCTTTTCCTTGCTTCCTAAAATCGCAAACTTCACTCCCGCTTCATTTAAAAGCTTCGCAAAGGACAAAGCAATTTTTTGACTGCGGTTGTCATAAGAGCCCATGGAACCGACCCAGAACAAATACTCAAACTCTTGACCAGACTTTTTCATTTCTTTTACCGTTGGAATGACCACGTCAGTTCTCTCATCCCGCCAGTTCTCACGCTCTTTGCGGTTCAGTCCCCAAGGGTTTCCTTGACGTTCGATGTTTTGCATCGCTCTTTGTGCATCGGCATCCATTTTTCCTTCTGTTAGAACAAGATAACGACGAAGGTCGATAATTTTATCGACATGCTCATTCATAACCGGACATTGATCTTCACAATTTCGGCAAGTGGTACAAGCCCAAATTTCCTCCTCTGTAATAACATCTCCGATCAAGCTTGGACTGTAAGCTAGACTTGCCGCAGACTCCTGAACCCCTTTTCCAGCAGCTGCTAATGCAATTTGATTTCCTTTTGTATTTGAAAAAGCAAAGGTTGGAACCCATGGCTGCTTTTGCGTAATGGCTGCACCGTGATTCGTTAAGTGATCGCGCATTTTTAAGATTAAGTCCATCGGCGACAGCATCTTTCCTGTCCCTGTTGCTGGACACATACTCGTACAACGCCCACATTCTACACACGCGTATAAGTCGATGAGCTGATGCTGAGTGAAATCTTCAATTTTGCCCACACCGAATGTCTCTTGTGTTTCGTCTTCAAAATCAATCTTTGTTAATTTTCCTGGCTTTTCTAAGCGATTAAAATACACATTGGCTGGACCTGCAATTAAATGCGCATGCTTGGACTGTGGAACATACACAAGGAATGCTAGCAGGAACAAAAGATGAATCCACCAAGCCACATAAAAAATTGCGATGGAACCTGTTTCTCCTACCCACGAAAAAGCCACGCTCACTAATGAGGCAATAGGCTCTGTCCATGAGGCTTCATGAGCATGCCAGATGAGACTCATTCCATTTCCAACAAGTACAGAAAGCATTAATCCACCGATAAAAATTAACACGAGTCCCGATTTGAAATTCCGTTTCAATCGAACCAATTTTTCTACATATCGACGATGAAACGCCCAAAAAACAGCAACTAAAATCATTAAAGTGACGATTTCTTGAAAAAAAGTGAATCCTGGATACAGAGGCCCTAGTGGCAAGTGCGCACCTGGTACAAGGCCTTTAATAATAAAGTCGATTGCCCCAAATTGAACAAGGATAAATCCGTAAAAAAACATCACATGAATAATTCCGCTTTTCTTATCCTTTAACAGCTTTTTTTGCCCGAATACATTGACCCAAATCTTATCGAGTCTTTCCTTTACTCGAGAATCAAACTCAACCTTCTTCCCGAGCTTTATGTACTCGATTCTCGTTTTGACTACATAAACAAATAGACTAACTGCGTAAGCGGTTACAATTATAAAAGCAATCAAGTTGATCCAAAGCATGGCATTCATCTTTTCTACCCCTTTCTGGCTCACTCGAACTCCCCTTCAAGCAGCACAGGTTTTGCGTGAAAATGTGTAATTTTCTGAATTGTATCTACCCTTATTATATAATGAATGAGCATTCAGTCAACATTTTTTTATCGCAACTTTCTGTCTTCATAGAAAGAACACGAACAGGAGATACTACAACGTACGATCACTCCCGAACTAATGGGATATTCTCTGAAGGGAGAGAATTTGATGAAGGTTATCGGTTTCATCCTGCTTGCTTTAGTACTCATCCTATTGCTATTGTATGTCGACTTTATACTCGGCAGAAGACAACATTTATCTTCTATTTATAGAAAAAGTTATCCGATGAGGCAAAGTCATATTGATGTATTTACAAGAGGAGATGCCCTCTTCTTGGACTTATTTTCTGAAATAGAACATGCAAACGAGCATATTCATGTTCTTTTTTATATATTAAAAGATGATCCTTATGGCCGTAGGTTTCTGCAGATTTTGAAAAACAAAGCATTAGAAGGAGTGGAAGTTAGACTTCTTCTCGATTGGGCAGGAAGCTTTAGAGTTCCACGTCGGATTGTGCATGAACTGAAACAAGCTGGCATTCATTTTGCGTATAGTCATAAACCGAAATTCCCCTTTTTCTTTTACCGTTTACAGGTTCGAAATCACCGAAAAATTACGGTCATTGATGGGCGACTTGGCTATATTGGAGGATTTAATGTCGGAAAAGAGTACTTAAACGAGGATCCAAAGCTGAACCCTTGGCGTGATTATCATTTAAAAATTATGGGTGAAGGGGTTCATGATCTCCAACGTGAGTTTCTTAAGGACTGGGAAGAGGAAACACAAGAACATCTTCTCAAAACTTCCACTTATTTTCCTGACCCAGTATCAGGTCCGATTCGTCACCAAATTATCCCTTCAGAAGGGTTTTATCTCGAAGAAACCTTCTCCGGGATGATACGAGGGGCTGAAACATCGATCAACATTGGTTCTCCTTATTTCATTCCTAGCAAACGCATTTTTCAAGATTTGTTGGATGCATTGGATCGCGGTGTGAAAGTGACCATCCTTGTTCCCCAAACTCCTGATCACCCTTTTGTGAAAGAAGCCTCTTTCCCCTATTTGCGCACGCTTATTTCTAAAGGGGCCAATGTCTATGATTATGTCAAAGGCTTTTACCATGCAAAAATCCTTATCATTGATGATCGAATTTGTGATTCTGGCACAGCCAACTTTGACAAAAGAAGCTTCTTTTTGAATCATGAAATTAACTGCTACTTGTTCGATTTAGACATCATCTCACATATGAAAAACATATATGAAACGGATGTAAAAGATGGGATTAAAATATCCCTTCATGACATAACCCATTTGAGCTTTAAGCAAAAAATGCTTGAATGGATCGCACGCCCTATTTCTTATTTTCTTTAGTTAGGAGTTCATACGACGATGAGAATTCGCTTTGGCTATGTATCGACTGCCCTTTCTCTTTGGGAGGCATCGCCTGCAAGAGCCTTGACCTTTACCCGGTATAAGCAGCTTCCCGCTTCCGAACGCGAGGAAAAACTAATGGCTGTTACTGGTGAAAATATATTTAATACGTTACGAATGGTATCCTACAACGTGGCTCACGGCATTCAAGTGTATCGCTTATCCAGTTCCATCGCCCCTCTTTCTACTCACCCAGAGGTGAACTGGGATTTTGTCACACCGTTTCGAAAGGAGTGGAAGGAGCTTGGCGATTTAATTCGCAGACATCAGATGCGTGTAAGCTTCCACCCTAACCAGTACACTTTGTTCACCTCTCCACGTGAAGAAGTAACAAAGAATGCGGTAATTGATATGGACTATCATTACAGAATGCTCGAAGCAATGGGAGTGGAAAAAGACGGGGTCCTGAATATTCATGTTGGAGGAGCCTACGGGGATAAAACACAGTCACTGGAACGCTTTCACGAAAATATTCAAACACTCCCCTCCCATATCAAAGAGGTCACCACATTAGAGAATGATGATAAAACATATACCACCGAGGAGACACTTTCTGTATGTCGTAAAGAAGGCATTCGTCTTGTCTTTGATTATCATCATCATATGGCCAATTTGAGTGAAGAGCCTCTGGATACCTTGCTCCCAAAAGTATTTCAAACGTGGGAAGGCCATTTATTAAAACCGAAAATCCACATTTCTTCCCCAAAGTCAGAAAAAATGTATCGAGCACATGCTGACTTTGTTGATTTGGAATATATCATGCCCCTGATCGAGCTTCTCCGTTCTATGAATACCGATGTCGACTTTATGATTGAAGCTAAGGCGAAGGATATGGCATGCCTCAAACTTGTAGAAGACATTAGCCGTATTCGGGGTGTGAAACGAGTGGGCGGTGCAGAGATTGAATGGAAATGATCCATCTGTAGGTTCGCACTTATCGGTTGGGGGATCAGGTTAAGCAGCCGAGCTGATAAATAGACGGAGAGATTCCGCCTATTGGCTCGAAAAATCCGAAAAGGGGAGATTTTGCTTTGCATAAGCGGAAAAACTCCCCTTATTTACCCCGAAACGAACTCCATTCTGCATTTAACCGAAAATTCTCCGCTTATTTGATTAGGACAATACATCTTATTTTAAAAGGGATATTCCTAATAAAGAAACTCGCCAATTACTATAGCGAGTTTCGATGCCCATACGGCTGTCATGGTCGGCACGTATACTAAGAAAAGCATTCTACTTATTTTCCGAAACTTTGCAGCCATGGAGTTAACTGCTCAAACACTTTAAAGCCTAAATAAATACCTACAATCCCAGTGATACCCGCTAAAGCAGGTGGAGCCGGAATGGGCAGACGAAAGAGTGCAAAAATAAACCCGACGAAAAAAACCCGTTACTAACGATAGCAGGACAAGCTTCATAGTACCCCTCCAAAAATCAATCGTATACTTTAAAGCATTCCCCACAATGCTCCTTTATACTTCGATTTTCGCTCTTCTTGATTGCTCAATAATCTCAGCGATCTTATTTGTTGCCTCTAAAACCGAATCACTGCAAACGAAGATTTCCGGGTTTTCATAGTCCCCTACTTTATTTCCGTAGCGAGGGTCATAGTAATGCTCCATTAATAGCTTGATAAGTGGCATATAATCTCTTTCTTCCACACATCTTAGTAGCTCTGTTTGAATATCGAATGATTTTATTCTCTTAATAATCATCTTCAAAGCAAGTTCAACACGTTCATGAAAAGCATCCGAATGCTCATAAGGTTTCACGTATTGCTCATAAATACGCTCCATCCGTTTTTCGATAGAGGAATAAACAGTGATATGAAGTCCCTTCAGTTTTTTCTCTGTTAACTCTGGCGGCTGCACAGCATGTCCAATGCGTTTGCTCTCTCCTTCCATAATGAAATATGGAGAGCCTTTGAGCTTCTTTAAATCTTCAAAAAGAAGAGCATCAAACATCTTTTGGTTATGCGGTGTTTCCCCACCAATCGAGCCAAATACCGAGCCTTTATGATTCGCGTACTTCTCTAAATCGAGCACTGGATATCCTGCCGTATTTAAATGCTGAAGAATCTCTGTTTTTCCTGTTCCTGTCATCCCGGTAATGACCACAGATTCAGCAGGAATTAAGTCAGAAATATGCTCTATCACATGCTCACGATAGGCACGGTAGCCCCCCTCGATTCTTCTCACATGAAGCCCCGCGAGCGTGGCAAACGTGGCAACGGATTGGCTTCTCATTCCACCTCTCCAGCAGTACACCATTGGTTCGCGACCAGATTCTTCAATCTCTTGAATTCGCGCAAGCATATCAGGAATTTTCGGACTAACAATCTCCATTGCCTTCCACTTGGCTTCCTTCTGTCCTTCTTGCTTATAAATGGTTCCAATCAATGCCCGCTCTTCATTTGTAAAAAGAGGAATATTGACCGATCCAGGTATATGGCTATCATCGAATTCACCTGGTGACCGAACATCGATCGTCGTATAGCGCTCTTTATTTTCTAAAAACTTTTCAACTGAACAGTCTCTAATCATGTCTTCCTCCACCTTTAAGTTTCAAAAGAGGCTCCCACTCCGGAAGCCTCTCACTTGTTACATTTTTTCAGGAGCGGAAACTCCGATTAATTTCAGTGCATTCTTTAACGTCGTTTGCACAGCTTTAATTAATGAAAGGCGTGCCTTTGTGCGCTCCGCGTTTTCCGCATCCAACACTTTTTCCGCATTGTAAAAGCTGTGGAAAGTTGAAGCAAGCTCATAAATATAGTTTGTCACTCGGTGTGGCATGCGCTTCTCGGCTGCTTCTGCCACCGCTAGAGGAAACTCACCAAGCTTTTTAAGCACTTCAATTTCCTTCTCAGCGCCGATTAAAGAGAAATCAGCGTTCGTATCATATGTGAACCCATTCTCTTCCCCTTGGCGAAGGATGCTGCAAATACGAGCATGTGCGTATTGAGCATAGTATACTGGATTTTCATTGGATTGTGATACCGCTAAATCAAGATCAAAGTCCATATGCGTATCCGCACTTCTCATCGCAAAGAAGTAACGAGTCGCATCTAAGCCTACCTCTTCAACTAGATCACGCATCGTAACAGCTTTCCCTGTACGCTTACTCATCTTCATCTTTTCACCATTTTTGTATAGGTGAACAAGCTGGATAATTTCAACCTCAAGTACATCTTTTCCATATCCTAACGCTTCGATCGCTGCTTTCATTCTAGGAATATATCCGTGGTGATCCGCACCCCAAATATTGATAAGCTTTTCAAAGCCACGATCAAGCTTATTTTTATGATAAGCGATGTCAGGTGTTAAGTAGGTGTAAGAACCATCCTGCTTAATAAGCACGCGGTCTTTGTCATCTCCTAGATCTGTTGAGCGGAACCAAGTCGCTCCATCTTCTTCGTAAATATAGCCATTTTCACGAAGCTTGTCTAAAGCTACATCAATTTTTCCATCTCCATAAAGAGATGTTTCTGAGTACCATACATCAAATGGAACGCGGAAGTCCTCAAGATCCTGCTTCAGCTTGGCCATTTCCTCCTTTAACCCGTAGCTACGGAAAAAGTCAAAGCGCTCTTTTTCATCAGTATTGACGAACTTGTCGCCATACTCTTCAGCCAAACGTTTACCGATTCCAATAATATCTTCACCGTGGTATCCATCAGCCGGCATGTCTTTTTCCATACCAAGCGCTTGGAAGTAACGAGCTTCTACCGATAAAGCAAGGTTATTGATTTGGTTTCCTGCATCGTTAATATAGTATTCACGTGATACATCGTAACCAGCTTTTGCTAACACATTACAAAGAGAATCCCCAACTGCCGCTCCACGAGCATGTCCAAGGTGAAGGTCCCCTGTTGGGTTCGCAGACACAAACTCAACTTGAATTTTTTGTCCGTTTCCAACCGTGGTTTCTCCGTACTTTTCACCAGCCGTAAGAATCGTCGGAATTAAGTCTGTTAAGTAATTATTGTTCATGTAAAAATTGATAAATCCAGGTCCAGCGATATCAATTTTTTCAATCGATGCCTTGGATTGATCAAAGTTTGCCACAAGCGCCTCCGCAATCGCACGCGGTGCTTTCTTTGCCACTCTCGCTAACTGCATCGCCATATTGGTAGAGTAGTCCCCATTTGCTTTATCCTTTGGCGTTTCAAGAATCACATCTGGAAGCTGCTCCTCTGTTGCTAGCTCTGCTTTTATAACTGCCGCTTTTATTTCCTCTTTAAGCTTCAATTGTACCTGTTCAACGATATTCAACGTTTTTCCTCCTCAAACACGATTTGCAATTTGTATGTACCTGCTTTTGAGCCTTGTATCGAAAGATCGTATAAAACCTCAATCGTTCCTTTACTACTCTCACTGTTCCATCTATGCTGAAGTTCTTTTGTATCTGTGATCATTTGCAGCTCTCCAAACGGAGTCGTATAGCTGCCGCGATGCTTCTTCCTTTCTTCTAGCAGCATTCGCATCTTAATCGAGCCGCTTCTCATAAGAAGAATCACATCATCCGTAAGCTTCATCGTCGTTTTCATCGGCCCCTCTTCTGTACTTTCCTCGTATTGAAGATAGGCGCTCGCATTCTTTACATAGTATCGACCAAAAGTAGTGAGTTCAAAAGTTTCCTTTTCCCCACCATTCTCAATGGACGTATATACCTTAATTTTTACGGGAATTTGATCCGCTGGACTATTCGACAACGGCCATACACTTCCTTTTATCAATGCTTTCTCTATAACTTAATAATTATAAAGATTTTGGAGGGGGAGCGCAAGGTGGTGTTGCTACTATTTGCTGTAGAGGAGCTGTACTTATGACCTTATTGGAGAGGTAGCACCTTGTTATCATGTCATAACCTCGTTTTTATGACGTGTGCAGCCTGATTTTATATCTGTCTAAGGTCATAATATGAACTTTATGACGCATGGGCAATGGGATTTTTCTGTTACAGGTTATAAAGCTAATCTTATGACACTATTAAGTGTTTTTCCTTCTTACTCATGTCATAACTCTCTATTTGGTTTTTTTATAAGTGGCTTTTGTTAATTTCCCCTACAAAAAAACACCCGCCAAAACCTGGCAGGTGCACGATTCCATCCTTATTTCACCCATCCAAGAATCATTTCGCGGATGAGTTTGCTTGCTGTGTTTGCTGTTTGTTCTGAGTGGTCGTAAATTGGGGCTACTTCTACTAAGTCTGCTCCCACTACATTAACTTCCGAGCGTGCAATTTCGTGAATGGAAGCTAGTAGCTCTTTAGAAGTGATTCCACCTGCATCAACTGTACCTGTTCCTGGTGCATGCGCAGGGTCAAGAACATCGATATCAATTGTTACATACACAGGACGTCCTGCTAATGTTGGCAATACTTTTTTCAAAGGCTCAAGCACTTCGAACGGAGAAATATGCATACCAACTTCCTTCGCCCATTGGAACTCTTCCTTCATGCCGCTTCGGATACCAAATGAATACACATTTTGTGGCCCGATTAAATCTGCCACCTTACGAATCGGTGTAGAGTGAGATAATGGCTCTCCCTCATAGTTCTCACGAAGATCTGTGTGTGCATCCATATGTATGATGGCTAAATCCGGATACTTTTTTACCATTGCTTTAAAAACTGGCCAAGAAACTAAATGCTCTCCACCCATGCCAAGCGGGAATTTTCCAGCATCAAGAACCTTGTCCACGAACTCTTCGATCATATCTAAACTGCGTTG
The DNA here is from genome assembly GCF_003586445.1 of Bacillus sp. Y1. Classification (NCBI taxonomy): domain Bacteria; kingdom Bacillati; phylum Bacillota; class Bacilli; order Caryophanales; family Bacillaceae; genus Bacillus; species Bacillus sp. Y1. The sequence goes on from NZ_CP030028.1 coordinate 4,862,827, forward strand.
TGGATTTCCGAACGGAAGTGGAATATCACCCGCATCATAGTATTTCACATCTTCTAGCTCACGGTCTAAGTACAAGCTGTATTCTTCTAATCCAATGGACACTTCACGAATACGCGCTGGACCAAAACGAGATCCTGGTCGGTAACTTACTGTCCAGTCCATAGGCATTCCGTACAATACCGCTTTACTTTCCTCAAAGCTTGGATGGCTTTTAATAAACACCTTACCTGAGTATGCTTCATCAAAACGCATTTTGTTTCCTCCTTTAAATTAAGAGGGGGTCAGTTTCATATCCGCCAGCTGGTGTTACTACGTAACAAAGGCTTCCTTCAGGCGGAAACTGCCCCCCACAATCTAATTCTTCCACAGTAAAAAACGGGAGAGAAAATCCCCCCGTCTTATATTTAGCCTTCGATTAAATCTTTAACAAACTTCGGTAGCACAAATGCTGCATTGTGAAGTTCTTTTGTGTAATACTTAGTATCAATATCATGGAAGCGCTCTTCAGCTACTTCAAGTGGATCATGCTTCTTTGATCCTAAAGTGAATGCCCACATTCCGCTTGGGTATGTTGGGATGTTTGCGATGTAAAGGCGAGTGATCGGGAAGATTTCCTTTACGTCTTTTTGTACAGAACGGATTAAGTCCGCTTTGAACCAAGGGTTATCTGATTGTGCAACGAAGATTCCGTCTTCTTTTAACGCCTTAGAAATCCCTGCATAGAATCCTTTTGTAAATAGGTTTACTGCTGGACCAACTGGCTCAGTTGAGTCTACCATGATCACATCGTATACGTTTTCTGCTGTAGCGATGTGCATAAAACCATCATCCACTTTTACTTCTACACGTGGATCGTCTAGCTGTCCTGCGATCTCTGGAAGGTACTTTTTAGAGTACTCAATTACTTTTCCGTCGATTTCAACAAGAGTTGCTTTTTTCACGCTTGGGTGCTTAAGCACTTCGCGAATAACTCCTCCGTCTCCACCACCAACAACCAGTACATTTTCCGGATTTGGGTGAGTGAATAATGGAATATGAGCAACCATTTCGTGGTATACGAACTCATCTTTAATTGATGTCATTACCATGTCATCTAAAAGAAGCATATTGCCCCATTCTTCTGTTTCTACCATATCTAATTTTTGAAAGTCTGTTTGCTCCGTATGTAATGTGCGCTTTACCTTCATTGTGATGCCAAAATTCTCAGTTTGCTTTTCCGTAAACCAAAGTCCCATTTACGCCATCCTTCCTTATTTAAAAAATATCTATCGGTTTCAATACTCATTTTCCTGTATTGTTATTCTTCCCCAAAAAAACTCAAACATGAGAAAAAGTATAGATGAATCTAGCAAAATTGCAAGAAAAAAATTCTTTTTTTAATAGATAGGTGTTTAAAACAGCCTCTTTCTTTTCATACTAGTAAGAAAGATGGGAAAACAGGAAAAATCTATCTGAAGGTGAGGTGTCATCCTTGGAGGTTATTACGGATCAGCGGTTTAGAAGAACGATGAAATACATACGTGCCTTACTCATTCTTGGATCTATCGGTCTTGGTTTACTTGTTTTATTAGTGACCGGTGTTCTTATATACGCCAAGGTGCAGGGCCCTCCTCCCCTCGCCGTGCCTCAATCGTCTCTATATTACTCGGATGATGGGCAGGTAATCGGCGAAAGCAATAATGGTGAAAAGAGATACTGGGTAGGAATCGATGAAATTTCCCCCCATTTAATTGAAGCAACCGTAGCGATTGAGGATCGATCCTTTTATAAGCATAACGGATTTGATTTTAAACGAATTGCTGGTGCTGCTCTTGCTGACCTCAAGGCAATGGCGAAAGTTCAAGGAGCAAGTACGATTAGTCAACAGTATGCACGAAATTTATTTCTCGAGCATGAAAAAACGTGGAAGCGTAAGCTACTAGAAGCACTTTACACGATTCGAATCGAAATGAATTATACGAAAAACGAGATCCTCGAAGGTTACTTAAATACCATCTATTATGGAAAAGGAGCTTACGGCATTCAAGCAGCCAGTCAGTATTATTTAGGAAAAAATGCTGCTGACTTGACTCTAGCTGAGGCCTCTATGCTAGCTGGGATTCCAAAAGGTCCAAGCATCTACTCTCCTCTTATTTCGGAGGAAAATGCAAAGGACCGTCAAAAAATCATTTTGGATTCTATGGTGAAAAGTAAATACATTACCGAAGCTGATGCGAATACGGCTATTGATGAGACGCTATCATTTGTTGGAGAGCATTCCCATTCCGTGACACAAATTGCTCCGTATTTTCAAGATGCCGTTAAGCAAGCATTAAAAAATGACTTAGGTTTGGATGACCGAACGATTGAGCTTGGTGGACTACGTGTGTACACAACACTTGATACCGAGCAGCAGGAGTTAGCAGAGAAAAATGTTTCCACTCATATGGCAAAGGATTCTGAATTGCAGGTAGCACTCGTGTCAATGAATCCGAAAAACGGGTATGTAAAGGCGATGGTAGGCGGAAGAGATTATGTGGAAAGTCCGTTCAACCGTGCCGTTCAAGCTGTTCGTCAACCGGGTTCTACCATCAAGCCGCTTCTCTACTATGCGGCGATTTCACAAGGATTTACGCCCGCATCATTAGTGAGAAGTGAAATGACAACCTTCCGTTTTGACGATAACCGAGCGGAGTATACACCGCATAATTTTAATAATAAGTACGCGGGAAAAGAAATCACAATGGCACAAGCACTCGCCCTTTCCGATAATGTGTATGCGGTTAAAACACATTTATTTTTAGGAGAAGACACACTCGTAAAAACAGCCAAGCAATTTGGAATTACGACTCCTATGGAAAACGTACCATCCTTAGCACTTGGGACAAGTGGGGTAAAGGTTATTGATATGGCAAATGCCTATAGTCTGTTTGCAAACGGTGGAAAAAAAGTGAAGCCGGTTCTTATTAAGAGAGTGGAAGACCATCGTGGGGAAGTCATTTACGAGTATGAAAAGGAAAACGAGCGTGTTCTAAAAGCTGACGCAGCGTTCGTTATGACCCATATGATGACAGGGATGTTTGATAAAAAGCTAGATGGATATTCCAATGTGACCGGCAGCTCAATGATCAATGATATGACCCGAATTTATGCTGGGAAGTCTGGCTCCACTGATTCCGATAGCTGGATGGTCGGTTTTTCTCCTCAGCTAGTTACGGCCGTATGGACAGGTTACGACCAAGGAAATCCGATTGAAATCGTTGCCGAGAAATCGTACGCGAAAAACATTTGGGTCAACTATATGGAGGACGCACTAGCTGATGAGCCGATTAAAAACTTCAAAGCCCCTAAAGGAACAGTTGGAGTATATATCGACCCTGAAAGCGGCCTTTTAGCAACCGATGACTGCCCTGTCAAACGACTCACTTATTTTATCGCAGGAACCGAACCAACCAAGCACTGCATCGATCATCTAGAACATGATGCCGAAAAGCCAACCGAAAAGAAAAAAGAAGAAAAGAAAGAGAAAAAGACATGGTATAAGAGAATTTTTGATTGGAGCTAACAGGTTTTTACCTGAGTTGGCTCCTTTTTATTTGAAATTGCGGTTTTTCGAGGCCTCTGAGAGGAAAATGGGGATACCTAGTGAATTTTCTTCGGGATATTTGCGATTTAACAGATTTATTTGCGATCTTCAGATTTTATTTGCGATTTCAAAAATTTATTTGCGATTCTCAGATTTTATTTGCGATTTCAAAAATTTATTTGCGATTCCCAGATTTTATTTGCGATTCCTGAAACTTATTTGCGATCATCAAAATTTATTTGCGATTCCTGAAACTTATTTGCGATCATCAAAATTTATTTGCGATTTGCCCAAGTTATTTGCGGTTCACAATACTTACTTGCTTTTACAGGCCATCGCCAAAACCCATCACTATTCAAATATACGAAAAAGCCCCGAGTCACATGTACTCGGGGCTTTTTCTGTCCTAGTGCTATAGCGTGTTATCGCTGTTTAAAGTTTACTTTTTTTAACGGAAAACGGCAAGTATTTCCTTACAATTTGTTTAAAAAACCTTTTTGGAATAATTTTCTTATCCCTGAAGATCCGACTTCAATCTCTCTTCTGATCTTTCCCACATACCCGCGTCATGGTTTTTCAAAAACTCAGCTAGAATTCCTTTTGAACGACTATCCATATGATCGACGATGATATGACGTTTAATCGACTTATCCATGCGATTCACATGCTCTGGTAGTGACTTATAGCCACGACGAATTTCACGGTCCACAGTCATTTCACAAGCGGTCACTCCCGCATAATACGGTCCTTCCTGCTTTCGATCAATCGTGACCCAAACCAGCCAATACGGCTTGGCGTTTGGAACTTCTTCCTTTGTTTTTAAAAACTTAATTCCTTTTTCCACAACACTTCTTGCGTGCATGGCACCAACATCAATGACTGCTTCCCCTGCTTCCACATCAATAATAACGGGAGATACATTATCTAGGGTAAGAGCTCCTACACCAAATCCTCCATGCCCCTCGGTTGGATCACTTTTAATTATATTAAAACCAATACTTTTCTTCTTTTTTTCTTCCATAAAAATGAACGCCTCCTACAAAAATAACTGATAAAAGAACTGATCTAAAGTCGAAAGAATCGACGGAACGACATTGGAATACAGTGGGTCAATCGTATATTGATCAAGCGGAGTTATAACTAAAATTAGAAAGATTAGTGCCCCGTACTGCTCATACTGTGTCATTTTAGCCCGCACATTCACCGGCACGAGATCCTCAATGATTCGATATCCATCTAACGGTGGGAATGGCAACAGATTAAATACAAATAAAGCAACATTTAAATACAAAAATATATTAAGAAACTCAAACACGTATGATGGTAGAGTTTCCACCGCACCAGTAGCCACCAATCCATACAATAACACAAAGCCAAAAATGGATAGCAATAGATTGCTGAGGGGTCCTGCTATCGATACAAGAATACCTGCTAACCGAGGATTTTTAAAGAAAAAGCGATTGACTGGAACAGGTTTCGCCCACCCGAATCCAATTAAAAAAATTAACAATGTGCCAAATGGGTCCAAGTGCTTCATCGGATTTAGAGTTAGTCTGCCCTGATTTTTCGCCGTATGATCCCCGAACTTAAAGGCCACCCACGCATGGGCAAATTCATGGACAGAAAACGCTATTATAAGCGTAATAACCACGTATGGAATCATTGCTAAATCAAAAGCTAAAAACCTAGATAATTGCTCCAACACGACAACTCCTTTTCGAAGACTCTATTTAGCCAAATTATACATGAAATATAGGATAAATGGAAAAATGAGTATTCCTTTCTCCCGTTTGGAACATTATGATTATGTATGAAGAACTTACATATCTCTCAAGGAGGCAATCATCATGCCATACGTAACCGTAAAAATGCTAGAAGGCCGTACAGACGACCAAAAGAAAGCTCTTGTGGAAAAAGTAACTGCTGCTGTTGTGGAAACAACTGGAGCACCTGCTGAGAAAGTCGTTGTATTCATAGATGAAATGACGAAAAATAATTATGGGATTGCTGGGAAAAGGCTGTCTGACGAATAAAATTAGTTACTGAGTGTCGGTTGTTATGCATGCTCTTCGCTGGTATTCCTATTGGAATACAGGATCGATCCTGCATAACAACCGACAATTACATTTTCTAACTAAAAAGGCTTGGACATAAAACGTCCAAGCCTCTTTTTTATACAGGGACTACTTTCCCCTTTAATGCTTCAATATATTCATACGCCTGCTTAATTTCGTCTTCTGTGTATTTTTGCTTGCTCTTTAGAGTAAAGATTTTCTCCTTTACTTCCTCTACTTCTAAATCGTCAAAGAAAAGTACGGTTGATACCAGTTCTAGAAACCTAGCATTCTGGCTATTCATGTCGGTTAAACAATCCTCTAATGCTGGAAGTTCCACTAGGTTCATATTTAAAAATTCCATTCCCTCATCTGTTAAGGAGTAGCGGTACTGCATGTAACCGCCCTTTTTCTCCTTTACCTCGTTAAGAAAGCCCATATTGCATAGCTCTTCTACGCGAAGGGTCAACTCTTCGGAGTAAGGTCCATAAAAGTGAAACTGAAACCTCTCTTGGAAAGGAAAATCTACTTTTTTCGCTATATAAATCATTTTTTGCAGTTTTTTCCGACCAACAATTTCCCCTGCCGCTGCAAAAGCTTGCATTATTTTGGCATGATCCTTTAACAATGAGACCCTCTCCTACTTCTATATTTATATCAAGCACCTATCTCATAGGTCTAGTAAGTTGCGAATTTGCTTTTTAATGTTCTTTTTTGATGAATCGTCCTTTATAAGATCCGCAGGGAAATATAACTTATGATCCGTTCTTCTTTTCCCTGAAATGGCATCAACGATTTGCGATTCCCTTGAAAGCTCTCTTACTTCTCCATTTTTCATGAGCAGTTGTATCGGCAGGCGTTCTTCTTCTTCACCTGGGCGATAAAAGTCGTATGGTAAGTCAGACGAGGAATCAACTACCAAATAATATTCCGGATCAAGACCAGCCTTAGCAAATAAAGTAGAAAGCTCGCTTAGCTTCTTATATTCTTTTGCTGGGTCAAACTCCACGTATTTAAACAGATTTCGATCCATAAAACGGACACATAAGTCACGCAAGATCAAATCCTCTTCCTCTTCCCACATTTGGAAGTAATAGAGAATAACCGCTTCATCTAATTTCAAATAGTCATGAAGGGTGATATTTTCAGCAAATACAGAATAAAAATGAATCGGCTCTTGCTTAAATTGGTAGCCTTTTTGGTACAAATGCTTGGCACGGTGGAGTATCTTTGTCAGAATCACCTCTGCACTACGAGTAACGGGATGGAAGTACACCTGCCAATACATTTGGTATCGACTCATTATGTAGTCTTCCACTGCATGCATACCGCTTTGCTTAATAACGACTTGATCTTCCTTCGGCCGCATCACACGAAGAATCCGTTCCATATCAAAATGCCCATAGCTCACACCTGTAAAATACGCATCCCTCTGCAAATAATCCATACGGTCCGCGTCAATCTGGCTCGAAATCAAGCTAATCACAAGCTTGTTCGGTGAGGTTTTGGCGATCACCTCAGCGACCATCTTTGGAAAATCTTTGCTTACTTTTGTAAGAACCCTATTTACTTCTGTGTTGCCAAGAATAATCTTTTGGGTAAAAGCTTCATGATCGAGGTCAAATACTTTTTCAAACGAATGCGAAAAGGGTCCATGTCCAAGGTCGTGAAGGAGTGCAGCACAAAGTGAAAGCAAGCGCTGCTCACTGTTCCACTCCGGTCGTCCATCAAACACATCATCAATAATGCGGCGTATGATTTCATAGACTCCGAGCGAATGGTTAAAACGGCTATGCTCTGCCCCGTGAAATGTAAGATATGTCGTTCCAAGCTGCTTAATCCGGCGTAGACGTTGGAATTCCTTCGTACCAATCAAATCCCAAATCACACGGTCTCTCACATGTACATAACGATGAACGGGATCTTTAAAAACCTTTTCCTCCACTAGCTTTTCCTGTGAATATGCCACTGTAGAATCCCTCTTCCTATCTATCTTTAAACTATTATAACTTGATTCATTCTACAATTCACCCTAAAAAAGGAAAAAATCTACAGAATTTCGACAAATTTAGAAAGCGGAAGCGCCTTGTTTAGACCCGACAGGAATAAGACGAAATCCGCAGGAAGGCCTGCCTTCTGAAGGATTTTGGCTTATGACCCCGAGGGTCTAGGCGCTGGAGCTGGACTAAGTGTCCACAAGACTTTACAAAGAAAAAAACCACCTATCTTCCGTACCAATAGGTGATTTTATTTTTTCAGCTTCTTATTAATTTTATCCATTAATTCTTCTTCTGTTAGCGCGGCAAGGGGACGATTATTAACAAATGCGAATGTTTTCTTTCTCCCTGGTCCGCAGTATGATTGACAGCCAATTTCAATCGTTGCCTCAGGATCAATGTCCTTTAAGCGAGGAACCAACGTTTTTAAATTTACGGCCTGACAATCGTCACACACACGAAATTCATTTGCCATCTATATTACAACCCTTTCTTCGGTGCAAACTAAGCCAAGTAAACTCTTTTTAATAATCTAAACGGTATTTTACCGTTTCTTTTCTCCTAATGCAAGCTGTAATCCTTAGCCGATTATCCATAAAAAACCTGTCTATCTAGTGAAATCTTAAATATTTTAAAAAAAACTACTATCCTTGCAATCAATTGGTATAAAACCCGACGCATGTGGTCATGCTTTAACTAAGAACTTGAAAATGTAATTTATTGTTAGGGAGTTGAGTAGAATGAAAGTTAGACAAGACGCATGGACAGATGAAAATGATTTATTACTAGCAGAAACTGTTTTACGACATGTTAGAGAAGGAAGCACACAATTAAATGCATTTGAAGAGGTTGGGGACAAGCTTAATCGTACCTCTGCAGCATGTGGTTTCCGCTGGAATGCAGTGGTAAGGCATCGCTACGAAAAAGCGTTACAATTAGCGAAAAAGCAACGAAAGCAGCGTCAAAGAATACTAGGAAAAGACCAAGGTGGGAAAAAGAAACTATTGTACTCACCACCAGTTCCAACACTAGAAGAGGTTGGCCCAATTGCAGCAGCTGAAGTAGAAACTTACGAAGTACCAAACTTCTCTGAAGAAATGGCCATTGAGCCAGCAGCAATCGCTCAAAGCGTCACACAAGTAGCCTTACCAATCCCTGCCGCATCACAAATGCAAGCTCCAAGAGAGATGAATATGGAAACCGTAATCTCTTATCTACGATCACTAGGTGGGTCCAATATTCAAGTGGATATTTTAAAAAGTGAGAATGAGAGACTGAAACGTGAAATTGCTACATTGAAAAGACGTAATGAAGAGCTAGAAGGAAAAATCGATCATCTTGAGCAAAATACGGAAATTATCCAAGAAGATTACGAGACATTAATGAAAATTATGAACCGTGCTCGTAAACTAGTGGTGTTAGAGGAAGAAGAAGACCGTCCTGCCACTAAATTCAAGATGGACCGAAATGGAAATCTGGAGAAAATCGCTGAGTAAAATATAGATATATTTTGGGAGAGTAGGCAATAATATCTCTTAGTTGAAAAGCCGTACCTGCATTGGGTACGGCTTTTGTACTTCTCTTTATTCATTCGCCTCAACTAAAAATTTGTCATTCCGCTCCACGACTCTTAAGACATACGAATCAAGCATTTGCAATTCTTCATCCGTTAACACACCCGCCTGCAAGATCCCTGCCTTCTTTTTCAGGGTGAGCAATAGCCTAAGCATCACATCTTGAACCGTAAGTGGAACCCCAAACAACTCAGATAAAGAAGCCATGACCCTTGGCTCTATTTTTGGATAAGAGAACTTCGTCTCCTCTCCCTTAATCGCTCGATCGTAAAACTCTTGTATGACCTTGGCACGTTCGCTCCCACTTCCCGTTACGCAAAGGTAGATTTGAACCGCCACCCCGCCTCGCAAGCGCCGCTGTGAGATTCCAGCAAACTTTTTTCCATCAATGCTTAAGTCATAGCTTCCTGGACAGTAGGATCCTACAATTTCTCTCGCCTCAATCGAACAATTAAAATCAGCAAACATCTCTTGAACAAGCGTCCACATCGCATCGTATCCGCGATTGATATCGATTCCCTTCTCCTGTTCCGGGAGAATAATTGATAGATTTAGAACTCCCTCGTCGAGTACAACGGCTAATCCACCTGAATTACGAACGATATACTCGTAGTTTTGGTCTTTCAAGTACTCCAGTCCATCACTTATAAAAGGCAATCTAGTGTCTTGGATTCCAAGTACAATGGTATCGGCATGAACCCATGCCCGAACCGTCGCAGGTGCTCCCTTTGTACCTATCGAGGCGCAGAGCGTATCATCATACCCAAACGAATGAAGAGCACTCATATGAAGTCCCGTACTAGATTGATCAATAATTCGCCATGTAGGCTGGTTTAATAGTTTCTGCGCTTCTTCCATCGTATCCGTCACCTCTTGTTTTCTTGCCTTTATTTTACCATAGAAAAGAGCCAGCTAAAGAGGACTGGCTCACTTGTCATTATTGACTTAATGCTTGGGCAGCTGTGATTAGTGACAGCTTGTATACATCTTCTTCGTTACAACCGCGAGAAAGATCGTTTACCGGGCGGTTTAAGCCTTGTAAAATAGGTCCAACCGCTTCAAAGTTTCCTAAACGCTGAGCAATTTTGTAGCCGATATTACCAGCCTCTAGGCTTGGGAAAACAAATACGTTTGCATCCCCTTGAATCACTGAGTCTGGAGCTTTTTTCTTAGCTACAGAAGGAACAAATGCAGCGTCAAATTGGAACTCTCCATCTAATACTAGAAGAGGATCTCTTAGCTTTGCTTCTTGCACAGCAGCAGATACCTTTTCCGTTTCTGGAGATTTCGCAGAACCCTTTGTTGAGAAGCTAAGCATCGCTACTCTTGGTTCGATATCAAACATTCTTGCTGTTTTTGCACTTTCTACTGCGATTTCAGCTAAGTCTTGTGCATCTGGCGCAATGTTGATCGCGCAATCTGCAAACACATACTTTTCATCTTCGCGTACCATAACAAATACACCTGATGTTTTACGAACGCCTTCTTTTGTTTTGATGATTTGAAGCGCAGGTCTTACCGTATCAGCTGTTGAATGGGCTGCACCACTTACTAGTCCATCCGCTTTGTTTGAATAAACAAGCATCGTTCCAAAGTAATTTTCATCAAGTAAAATCTTGCGTGCATCCTCTTCCGTTACTTTCCCTTTTCTTCTTTCGATAAAGGATGCCACTAACTCATCCATCATCGCAAATTGACTTGGGTCGTAGATTTCAGCCTTCTCTAAAGACACGCCTAATTCTTTTGCCTTTGTTTCAATTGCTTCTATATTTCCTATTAAAATAGGCGTTAATACATTCTCTTCAGCTAAACGTCCAGCTGCACTAATAATTCTTTCGTCTAGACCTTCAGGAAAAACGATCTTAATGTTTTGTCCACTTACTTTTTCCTTCAGTCCTGTAAATAGGTCGCTCATGACGAATCCTCCCTTATGTACTATACCTTTAGCATACGCTTACCACATAAAATTTCAACCGTTTCACATATTGTTACCGTTTCCATCCAAAAAGTTTTTGTATTCTGAATAATCCACAAAATCCTCATCTACTTTACTATCTGCATTTCTCATTAAAATTATCCTTTTTAATAATACCATCGTGAAAATTCAGGTTTTATTCACACGTTTCATGGTGAAACTATGGTATAGTATGTTTTGTACATTATAATAATTCTAATGAGGAGTGAAACAAATGGCAGAAGCAGCACAAACTCTTGATGGCTGGTATTGTTTACATGACTTCCGTACAATTAATTGGACCGCTTGGAAATTACTATCAAGTGACGACAGACAAACCGCTATTCATGAATTTTTAGGTTTAGTAGAAAAATGGAATGCCACTCAAGATAAGAAGGAAGGCAGCCATGCTTTATATACAATTGTTGGTCAAAAAGCTGATTTTATGATGATGATTTTACGTCCAACAATGGAAGAGTTAAATGAAATCGAAACAGAATTCAATAAGACCATGCTTGCTGAATATACCATTCCAGCACATTCATACGTGTCAGTAGTTGAATTAAGCAACTATCTTCCAGCTGATCAGGATCCTTATCAAAGCCCTGAAATCCTTGCTCGTTTGTATCCAACTCTACCAAAAGCGAAGCATGTTTGCTTCTACCCAATGGACAAGCGTCGCCAAGGAAACGACAACTGGTACATGTTGCCGATGGAGGAGCGCCGTTCAATGATGCGCAGCCACGGTATGATCGGTAGACAGTATGCAGGAAAAGTGAAGCAGATTATTACGGGATCTGTTGGCTTTGACGATTACGAATGGGGAGTAACACTCTTCTCAGATGATGTTTTACAATTTAAAAAGCTCGTATACGAAATGCGCTTTGATGAAGTTAGTGCACGTTACGGTGAATTTGGTGCCTTCTTTGTAGGAAATTTACTAGAAATTGATCGTCTACATAGCTTCTTACACGTAAACTAATCATGTATGAACCCTCTAGCTTTGCTAGGGGGTTTTTTCTATCATCTAGGAATAAAAGAATTTCCCTTCACATACGAATGAATTAGTGAGCTTTCTTCTTTTATTTGACCCTTTCATCTCACCACAGAAGGTACAACACGAAGAGAGGTGAAATTTATGGGTGTGATCCCTTACACAGAAGAGCATGTAAAGCTGTTGGCCCGATTAATTCGAGCAGAAGCTGAAGGCGATGGAAATTTAGGTATGCTGTTAGTTGGAAATGTTGGGGTGAACAGAGTAAGGGGACAATGTCTGGATTTTAAAGACATTCGTGACTTACGAAAAATGGTCTTTCAGCGTCCTGGTGGATTTGAAGCAACCGTCAAAGGATACTTTTATCAAGCTCCAAGAGAAAATGAGATAAAGCTTGCAAGGCGTGTGATAAAAGGGGAGCGATTTCACCCCGGTTCAAATGCACTTTGGTTTTTTAGACCAACTGGTGCCTGTCCCTCTCAGTGGTATAACCAGTGGAACACAGGCCGCTTTAAGGCACACTGTTTCTTCAGTCCAACACAGCAGAATTGTCCGAAAGTCTATTAAAATGATCACTTTTTCTAGGAGGGATTTTCTTTGTCACAAAATTATGATCCAAATGCTTTCTACAGACAAACAGGGTATCAACAACCTTATTTCGGAGCCCCTGTCCAGCCAAGTGCACCAAAATACCCGACAGCTGGCCAAGTAGCCGGTGCCGGCACCGGGGCACCTACATACGGTGCACCGACCTATCCTACTATGCCAGCGGGATCAACGATTCCACCAACAGGAGCTGTTCCTGGTTACTCAGGTGCCTTTAACGCGCCATCAGCTGGTCCTCAAGTACCTGGTATGCTACCGCTTGAGGAATCGTATATCGAAAACATCTTCCGCCTGAACAAAGGAAAGCTAACCACCGTGTACACCAATTTTGACGGAAACGATGAAGGTTTATCCAGAACCTTTAAGGGAATTATAGAAGCTGCTGGACGTGATCACTTAATCCTAAGCGATCCACAAACCGGCATGAGATACTTAATTCCAATGGTGTACTTCGCATATGCAACCTTTGATGAGGAACTTGAGTATGACTATCCTGGTTTCACTCCTGGATTAGCCACTTATCCTCCGAGGTAATAAAAAATGGGAGCATCCTTCATAGCAGGATGCTCCTTGTTGTTTACAAATATTTTACTGCTGCAACCACGATTAATATCCAAGCAGCTAAAAACGACAAGCCCCCTAATGGTGTAATGGCACCAAGGATGCTAATTTTCGTTAACGTCATGACGTACAAGCTACCCGAGAAAAGAATGATACCAATTACCATCATCCAGCCTGACCATGATAAAAGCGCATTGGCCGGCAAGCGTCCAAGCAATACACCTACAATCAGTAAGCCGGTTGCATGAAACATTTGATACGTTACTCCGGTTTTCCAAATCTCCAAGTACTTTTGCTCCACTCGCCCTTCAAGCCCGTGTGCTCCAAAGGCCCCAAATGCCACTGCTAAAAATGCATTAATGGCTCCAAGAATAATAAACGTTTTCAACCTCTCCACCCCATTATGTTAAAAATCAAACAGTGAATCTCCATTGCTTTCATCATCTATTTGTAGCTTTTTCGGCTGTGTTTGAAGGGGTGAAGGAGTTAGAATTTGCTTTTCGTTTGTTGGAATCACAGGCTGACTACGGGGTAGTTCACGTGTGGTCTCACCCGATTGACTTTCAAGCACAAGCTCGCATAACGTTTTAATCGCTTGAACTCGTTCTCTCACTTGTGAGTTTGTCCCACTTAATTTAGCTGCCTGCAGCTCCTGTTCCATTTTTAAAAGTAGCTTTTGCACACTAATATCCAATTCGTTCACCTCATACCCTTGTCTACCCTATAGTATACGACCTGTCACTGATTTTTCCAAAGAATAGCGTTACTTTTTCTCAAAACGCAGGCAAGCCTGGCCCGAAGCCTTCATTACCTCAACTGACGGAAGCTGTCTTGTTTTAAACCCAAATGCTTTGCATCCCTTTGGAAAATGAGGGTCCCAGGTCACGTAGAAATACTGGCACTTAAAGCAGTCCTTTTTTTCCAGCTTCATGTGATCCACCTTTTTCATTTAATTGTCCAATCAATCTCTGTGTAGCCATTTTCCTTCAGCCAGTCATTTGCTTTTGAAAACGGTCGGCTCCCAAAGAAGCCGCGATGAGCTGAAAGCGGGCTTGGATGAGGAGATTCAATTATAAAATGATGGTTGGAAATCAACCTCTTTTTCTCTTGTGCTGGTTTCCCCCATAACACAAACACCATCGGTTTCTCTCTCTCACTAAGCTTTTTAATCACTGCATCCGTAAAGATTTCCCAGCCTATTTTTTTATGGGAATGAGCCTGTGCCGCTCGAACGGTTAGGACAGTGTTTAACAGCAGAACTCCTTCATCGGCCCAATTTTTTAAATATCCGTGGTTTGGTACGGGAATGCCTATATCACTCTGTAACTCTTTGAAAATATTTTTTAACGATGGAGGCGTAGGAACTCCTGGTAGGACCGAGAAGCTCAGACCATGAGCTTGCTCTGGGCCATGATATGGATCTTGACCGAGTATGACGACCTTCACCTGCTCATACGATGTGTACTGTAGTGCAGAAAAGATATGCTCTCTTTTCGGATAGATTGTATACCGTTCAGACTCCTCTTCAATCAGGCGATCGAGCTTTGTGAAGTATTCCTGTTTAAACTCATCCCCGATGTAAGATTCCCAGCCATTCAAATTACTCATCATATGTGATCACCGCGCGATATCCAAGTGCTGAGAAAAACTCTGTTAATGTTTTCTCTGCATTTTTTTCTGCCACCTCAATTAGCCCTTGAGATAGTGCCTCTTCCTTTACGAGCCTCTTGGCTTCCTCTGCGAGCTCGTAAGCCTCATTCCAATTCACTTCATCCCGAAAGATTCCTTCCACTGAATACACTTGAGCTTGATCAAAATCTAGTGTTGGCTCTTGGATAATAGAAGCTTGTGGAAGCTTGATTTCTATTGTCTTTTCTTCTTCACTTACATGGAGATTTGATTCGGTGATTCCGGTTAAGTCAACTCCTGCCGTAACCGTGCCCGGGATAATAAGAAGGAACTTTCTCTTTGTTCCTGGAAGATTCGTACTAATTTCCTTCCCAAACAGCTGATTGTCCTCTTTTTCAATAACCGCCTTCACGTATGCCTGTGATGACGCAAGTGACGACAAGTCTTTTATTTGCTCTATGAAACTACCTTTTTGTACGGTAGTTTGATTGGTTCCCTTTATCGTAAAAATCGCTCCGATTATGACTAGAATGAATAAGGCTATCCCTATTAGCTTCCATGTTATTGATTTCGGAATCACTCTTGCTTTTGGTCGGTTGTGATGCTGCAGTTCATTGACTGCAATCGAGGCCGCCATTTGCTGCTTCGCTTCCGTAAGTTCCTTCTGCAAGGCCTCTAATTGCGTCTGTACATCTTTCTCGTTCATCTTCACCCTCCTTACAAACTTCTAGATTTTATTATAACGGTTGATGAGGGAATATGTAGAATTTTGCAGAAAGAAGTCGTATAGAAGATATTAGTAGATTTATTCATGAAAAAACTGGTCGCAATGGTTGCGGCCAGCATGTTTTTTTATAGTTTTGGGCAATTTTTGGAGAGCTTTAATAGATTTGAGCTAAAATTTCAGTATACAAGTACGGTTCTGGTGAAGAAACACGAAGGTTTTATTAAGTTTTACATGATTTGAGAAGTTTATTTGCGATTTTCAAGATTTATTTGCGATCCTGGAATTTTATTTGCGATTCTCAGATTTTATTTGCGATCTTGAAAACTTATTTGCGATTCTCAGATTTTATTTGCGATCCTGAAAATTTATTTGCGATTCTCCCAAAATACTTGCGTTTCCCCACACACAACTACCCCAACAATCTCTGATAAATCGAACGCGCCTGACTCATATCCTTTGTTCCATGAACCAGTCCTCGTCCATCTTTAAAAATAACGACACGTTGCTCGTCCATTTCAACTGAAAGCAAATACGGATTTGCCTTCACCACGTAACCCAACTTAACTAGTCGACTCGCTAAATCTCCTAAATTTAGCTCACTTTGTCGTGGTGGCCGGATTTGCACCGTATCACGACCACAGAGTACCGTTGAGCGCGAAAGATTTTCCTTGTCCAAATACGGATACTCCCGAAGATCTCCACATGACAAGCAGCCTGGGTCCTTTGCTTTACCCATTTTCATGCTCGTGTATTGATTTCGCCATAAATCAAAGCTCGCAAACGAATCACGAACCGCCTCCCAATCCTCTACAAGAATCTTCAGTACCTCTGCTGACTGATGAGCAATAACCATCTGCACAGCCGGTCCGATAATTCCTCCTGTATCACAGGTCATTCCTTGAATAGGGATTCTTTTCAGCAAACAATTTAAGCAAGGAGTTTTGCCTGGAATAATCGTAAAGCTCATGCCGAAGCTCCCTACACAAGCGCCATAGATCCAAGGGATTTTGTACTTTTGCGATATATCGTTAATGGCCATTCGAGTTTCAAAATTATCAGTCGCATCCAAAATCAAGTCCACATCCACGACAAGGTCCTCGAGCATGTCAGGCGATGCATCTCCAACAACCGGCACAATCTCAACATCGCTGTTAATGGCCCGCAATCTCTTTTCAGCTGCAATCGCCTTCGGAAGCTTTTCTCGAACATCTTCTTCCGTATACAGCTGCTGTCTTTGAAGATTGCTCGCTTCTACATAATCTCTATCCACAATCGTTAGCTTCCCAACACCCGCGCGCGTAAGCACCTCTCCATTTCCCGATCCAAGTGCACCGGCGCCAATCATCAACACATGTTTAGAGCCTAGCTTGTCCTGTCCATTTTTTCCAATCGGTGAAAAAAGAATTTGCCTCGAATACCGATCATCCATGCTTAAAACCTCCTTCCTCTTTCCGGCTCAGCTATTCACTTATCCCCACTAACTGGTGGTATAAAAGCAACCACATCTCCATCACTCAACACATCTTCGTCACCAGCAAATTCTTCATTTACAGCTGCCATAACGGTATCCAAATTCACTCCATACCGCTCACTTAAAATCACCTTTGCTTCAGCAACTGTTTTTCCAGTAAGGTCTAACGATACTGATTCTTCTCCAGCCGCATCGCGCAAATGAGCGAAAAACATTACTTTATTCATTTAGATCACTCTCCTCTGGTTTTCCTTTTGGATAAGCAACCGTTTCAAGTTGATTTCCGATCCATTCTTCTCCGTCTTCCCAGTGCTCTTTTTTCCAAATGGGAACGATCTCCTTGATTCGCTCGATTGCGTAACGATTAGCCTCGTATGCATCAGCACGATGTGGGGTAGATACAGCAATGACAACGGCTATATCCGTAATTTCAAGTTTTCCGACTCGGTGCGATATCGCCACCTTTGCCCCCGGCCAGCGCTCTTCGATTTCACGTCCAATTTGCTCAAGCTTTTTAACAGCCATGCTCTCATATGCTTCGTAAATTAAATATAAAGTCTTTTTCCCAGCGGTTAGCTCTCTTACCGTTCCAATAAACGTTGTAATGGCTCCCGCTTCCCTTTGAACGACTTTCTCAATAATCGATTGCGTATCAAGGGGTTCTTTAGATATTTCAAAATTCATGTCTGCACCTCCCTTTCGTTCTTTAAACTGACTCGATTGTATCATATTCCTTCGCTCTTCTCACAAAACGAGTTTCCATCACGATCCAGCTTTAACGCTTTTTCATACTCTATCTGATCATTCATATTAAAAACAGCGGTATCCTTCACACTGATGCCTTCTCTGCTCAAGATATCTTCTGAAATATACCTCACTTGAAGGTTCTGAAGCAGGCTCATGATACGAAGCTCGTTCCTCTCTAAAGACTGCGAAACAGCTTGCAATGCATCCTTTCGATATGCACCAAATAAAGGATGCATTCGACCTTCAAGCTTTGGAATAGCTGCCTGGTAGTCTTCTAACTCCTCTAGTAAAAATTCCCCCAGGCTTGAAGAGATAAACGGCATATCACAGGCCACAATTAAGTTTTTTTCTGATCGAGAAGCTTTAAGCCCTGCTTGTATGCCTGCAAGGGGACCTTTCCCCTTTTGCTCGTCTTCAACCATCGGTAAGTTCAAATATTTATATGTATGAAACGTGTTGGTGACGATGAGAAGTTCATCCGAAATTTTTCCGAGTTCGTTTGCAATTCTTTCGATGACTCGTACACCGTCAATCTTCATCAATGCCTTGTTTTGTCCCATACGACTTGATTGTCCACCTGCTAAAATAATCCCTGTTCTGCTCAGGCTCATCGTCCACCTTTCTAAATGATATATTCCTCTATTTTAATATGGAAAGAGGAGAAAGACTATTACGTACGTTCGCCTTTATCTACAAATTCAGCACAGATTTTTACTAATTTAGGTAACCGAAAGAAAATACTAGAAACATCTGGGAAACTAGACTATGATTAGAAAAATAAAGCTCATAGGAGGTTCAACACAATGACATTGAAAAAGGTAATGACCATCGCTGGTTCTGACACAAGCGGAGGCGCTGGCATTCAAGCAGATTTAAAAACATTCCAGGAGCTTGGCGTTTATGGAATGACCGCTCTTACAACCATCGTAACAATGGATCCTAAAAATCATTGGCATCACAATGTGTTTCCCATTGCGATTGAAACGCTAGAAGCACAGCTTGAAACGATTCTATCTGTAGGAATCGATGCGATGAAGACAGGCATGTTAGGAACGGTGGAAATCATTGAGCTAGCTGCTAAGGTAATCGATGAAAACCAACTTCAAACCGTCGTTATTGATCCAGTTATGGTATGTAAAGGGGAAGATGAAGTATTGCACCCAGAAACTACAGATGCTCTTCGTGAAATCCTAGTGCCACGTGCAACAGTTGTCACTCCAAATCTTTTTGAAGCAAGTCAGCTTGCACAAACCGCTCCTCTTCGTACGATTGAAGATATGAAGCAAGCAGCGGTAAAGATTCATGCACTTGGTGCCAAGTATGTATTAATTAAGGGTGGAAGTAAGCTAAATCACGAAAAAGCAGTCGATCTTCTGTTTGATGGTGCGGAATTTACTCTACTTGAAAGTGAAAAAATTGATACTACTTACATTCATGGCGCAGGCTGTACCTACTCTTCAGCTATTACAGCAGAGCTTGCAAAAGGAGCATCCGTGAAGGACGCTGTTGCTACAGCAAAGGACTTCATTACTGCTGCTATCGCACATGGATTTAAGTTAAATGAGTATGTTGGACCAACAATGCACGGCGCGTACCGTACTATTGGTGCAAAAGTGAATGCATAAAATAGAGAGAGCCGCTGGTTGAATTCCAGCGGCCTTTCTATTATTCGAACATACGGCTTAGGTTTGCCATTTCAATCGCTGAAACGGCAGATTCCCAGCCTTTGTTTCCAGCCTTTGTTCCTGCTCTTTCAATGGCTTGTTCAATCGTATTGGTTGTTAACACACCGAAAATAACAGGAACTCCTGTGTTTAATGTGGTTGCCTGTACACCTTTTGCTGCTTCATTACATACATAATCAAAGTGTGGAGTGGATCCACGAATAACCGTTCCTAATGTGATTACCGCATCATATTTTTTGCTTTGTGCCATTTTTTGAGCAATTAACGGAATTTCGAATGCACCTGGTACCCAAGCTACATCTACATCTTCGTCAGCCACACCGTGTCTTTTAAGAGCATCGTGTGCTCCGCTTAGCAACCTGCTTGTAATAAACTCATTGAAACGCCCTACAACAATACCAACCTTTAACCCACTACCAACTAAATTTCCTTCAAAGCTTCTTCCCATAATCAATTCCTCCTAAAAATGTAGTAAATGTCCTAGTTTACTTTGTTTTGTTTTTAAATACTTTTCGTTTTCTTCACGTGATTGCATTTGGATGGGCACACGATCAACAATTTCCAAGCCATACCCCTTTAATCCTTTGATTTTTCGGGGATTGTTCGTTAACAGTCGGATTTGGCTAATTCCTAAATCTTTTAAAATTTGAGCACCAATCCCGTATTCTCGTAAATCGGCTCCAAAGCCAAGCTTTTCGTTGGCTTCAACCGTATCGTAACCTTCCTCTTGAAGCTTATACGCTCTTAGCTTGTTCAAAAGTCCAAGTCCGCGTCCTTCTTGACGCAAATACAGTAACACTCCTGTGCCTTCTTGCTCGATTTGACTTAATGCAGAATGAAGTTGTGGACCACAGTCGCAGCGATATGATCCGAACACATCACCCGTTAAGCATTCTGAGTGAACGCGAACAAGAACTGGTTTGCTAGGGTCAATGGTTCCTTTTACTAAAGCCACATGCTCTTTGCCATCAATAACATTGGAATATCCAACGGCTCGGAATTGACCAAATTCAGTAGGAAGCTCAATTTCCACTTCTCGCTGAATTAAACGATCCTCTCGATTGCGATACTCAATCAAATCTTTAATCGTAATCATTTTGACATTCAACTTATCGGCGATCTCTTTTAACTGTGGTACACGTGCCATACTGCCATCTTCATTCATGATTTCGCAAATAACCCCTGCTGGTTTTGCTCCTGATAGCAAGGCCAAGTCAACAGCAGCCTCCGTATGACCAGCACGCTTTAGTACCCCACCCTTTTTCGCAATTAACGGAAAAATATGACCTGGACGTTTAAAATCAGCTGCCTTTGATTCTGGGTTTAGCATTTGTAAAATCGTATCAGAACGTTCAAAGGCTGATATACCGGTCGTAGAGTTTTTATGATCAATACTTACGGTAAAGGCAGTCCCATGCGGATCCGTATTTCTAGCTACCATCGGCATGAGCTCAAGCTTCTGAGCTAGCTCCTCTTCGATCGGAACACAAATCAGCCCTCTCCCATGTGTGGCCATTAAATTGATTACCTCAGGGGTTGCTTTTTCCGCCAACGAAATGAAATCCCCTTCGTTTTCTCGATCTTCATCGTCACAGACGATGATCACTTTTCCATTCTTTAAGTCTTCCAATGCTTCTTCAATCGAATTAAACATGTCTCTTTCCTCCTTATTTAAACCCATTTTCCTCTAGAAATTGAGCGGTAAGAGAAGAACTCTTTTGAATGGTTTGAGTGGCTTGTTTGGATAAAAAGTGTGAAATGTACTTGCTAATCATATCGCACTCAATATTCACAATGTCTCCAGCCCCTTTTCGCCCGATAATCGTTTCCGATAACGTGTGCGGGATCAGCGAAAGAAGGAAACTCGTCTCTGACACACCAAAAACCGTTAAACTTGTTCCATCTACTGTGACGGACCCTTTTTCGATAATGTAGTGTAAGAGGTCGCTTGGTGCTTCTATCTCGTAGTACACGGCATTGGCAACCTCTCTTTTTTCTTTAATTACCCCGAGGCCATCCACATGTCCCGACACAAAATGACCACCAAATCGTCCGCCAGCTGCCATCGCCCTTTCCAGGTTGACACGGGACCCTGGTTCCACATCTCGTAAGCTTGTTGCTTTAATCGTCTCTGGCATTACATCTACTGTGAATGCGTTAGACGTGAAAGAAGTGACCGTTAAACAAACTCCATTCACTGCGATACTGTCGCCGAGCTTTACATCCGTGAGAATATGATTGGCTTCAATCGTTAACACCGAAGATTGCCCTGTATTCTTTGTATTGGTTATAAGTCCAATTTCCTCAATAATCCCCGTAAACATTTTTCTTGCCTCCTTCCATGGTTAAGCTATTTATGCCGCTCGTTTTACCGTTTCCTACTTGTAGCATCTCCGAAAACCTCGGGATTCTCTCGCATAAGACCGTATCAAATGCTTATGACTCAAAGAGACGATATTTTCATCAATACTGGTCATAAACCAGAGTTTATGACCTTTAAATCTGAATTTTCATATAGCAACAAGTCATAACCACTCTTTTATGACCTGTAGCCTCAATATTCCTTCGAAATGGAGTCATAAAAAAAACAAAACCCCGCACCAATAAAGGAACGGGGTCAGAAAAATGGCAATATCAAATAAAGGTCTAAAAATGGGTACACTTCACCCATACACATAAACCAGAATTTTTTTTCCTTCTCCCATCCAGACTTTTACTGTCGGCTCTGGAGTTTCACCAGATCCACCGTTTGAATGAACACTCAAACGGGTCACGGACTAAGAAGCTCTTGCTTCATCACCGCCGGTTGGGAATTGCACCCGACCCCGAAGGAATACTATTTAAATTGCTCTCATTATACATAAACTTTCCGTAAAAGGAAACCTAAAACTCTTACCGACACAATTTTGTTGTAAAATCAACCAATCCTACTTTTCGCTTTTCCAGCACGTTTTTAGTAGAATATAGATTATTATATGCGTTAAAGAAGTGAAGGAGGAAATAACATGGAGCTCGTCATAGTGGAAGAAGTTCAAAAAGAGCTAAACCGTCTTGCAAACCAAGATGTGTATATACATTTAGAAACGACTAATGGAGCGTATGCGACTCATAATGATGAATCCTTTTTTTCCTCAGGGGCATTTATTCGCAATGCACTGGTGAAATACGAGATTGGTCAAATCAAAGGAAATGGTCCTTACCGCATTGGCTTGAAGCTGAACATTGGCTGGGTTTACGCTGAAGGAATTACTCATTTTGAAGTAGACGATCAAAATAGATTATTAATGGCTGGACACGATTATCAAGGAAAACTAGCAGTTGCCTTCCAAATCAGTCCAACTCCATTTGAGTAGAAAGGAGCGCATCATGGAAAAAGAACGTCAAATTTTAGTCATTTTCCCTCATCCTGACGACGAGGCATTCGGTGTTTCAGGTACCCTTGCTTTGCATATCCAAAACGGAACACCCGTCACCTATGCTTGCTTAACGCTTGGTGAAATGGGGCGGAACCTAGGAAATCCACCGTTTGCAACAAGAGAATCGCTCCCACATATTCGTAAAGTGGAACTTCAAAATGCAGCAAAATCAATTGGAATTCAAGATTTACGCATGCTTGGATATCGCGATAAAACGGTAGAGTTTGAGGATCCTGAAAAATTAGCGGATCATATGGGAGAAATCATTGCCGATGTGAACCCGTCCTTAATTATCACGTTTTATCCTGGATATTCCGTACACCCTGATCATGATGCAACGGGGGCTGCGGTTGTAAAAGCCGTCGGTCGATTAGCTCCAGAAAAAAGACCAAAGCTGCACTGTGTAGCTTTTTCGAAAAACTCGTTGGATGAGCTCGGAGCACCCGACATCGTAAATGATGTAACTGCTGTATCTGATCAAAAAATCGCCACCATTAAGGCTCATGCGTCACAAACGCAATTAATGATTCAAAATATGGCCGAAAAGCTTAAAGCAAATGATCCCGACATGATTGCTTGGGTAAATAAAGAACGTTTTTGGACGTATAAATTTTAAAAACAAAGCCCACAGGATTCATAGCCTGTGGGCTCTATCTTTATCTATGAACTTCTTGCGCCTCAAGAACTTCTTTTAACTTCTGTAACTGTCCGCCATCTTCATTTTTAATTATTTTGACTAGCTGTTTTTTCGTAAGGAAGCTTAAAAATCCTCCTGTTTTGACCTCAGCTTCCATCTCGACCTGGGTACCTTCCTCAATCGCTGAAAATGTATAGTGATAAAGGATTTCTACTCCATTGGATACGCTTTTTGAGGTAAAGGCGGTTGGTCGATCGAACTTGGTCATGTGAACTTCCGCTTGTATACGTCTTCTTCTGACTAGCCTTGTTTCCAAGAATCGACTTCCATGTCCAACTGGTCCATTAGACAATTTCTCCATATCCGTCACAAACGGCAATAGGTTTGTGGAGTTTTCTAGGTTAGATAGATAACTAAATACTTCTTCGATTGGTCGGTGAATGATCTCACTTACTCGAAAATCAGCCATTTATTATGCACCTCGGGACGATTGTTTGTCCTTATTATACTAAAATCCCGTAAAACATCTGTCGAAAATATTCACAAAATCTCCCTTTTCATTTGAAAAATTTTCGCTTATGATCATAGTGAGTGATTACTCACTTTTATTTTAAGGAGGGATTCAATTGAATCCAATTGTCCAAATTGAACAGGTGACAAAGCACTTTGGAAAGCAAGAGGTATTAAAAGGAATTAGTTTAGATATTAACGAAGGAGAAATCTTCGGGTTACTTGGTCCATCCGGCGCAGGGAAAACGACACTCGTTAAGCAGCTTGTGGGTCTTGAGCTTCCTTCAACTGGTAAAAACAAAGTATTTAGCATTGTAATGCCCTCACTTGATGTGATCTCAAAAATCGGTTATATGGCACAGTCTGATGCCTTATACGGGGAACTTACGGCAAGAGAAAACCTTCAATTCTTTGCTTCTTTATATGGACTAAACGGAGCACGTCAAAAAGAAAGAATTAAAGCTTGTATGGAGATTGTTCAGCTAAATGATCATACCGATAAACAAGTTTCCAATTACTCAGGTGGAATGAAGCGCCGCCTCTCACTTGCAATTGCCCTTATCCATGAACCAAAGCTATTAATTTTAGATGAGCCTACGGTTGGGATTGACCCTGTGCTGCGGAAAAGCATTTGGGAGTCCTTTTATGAGCTAAAAAAGCAAGGAGTAACGATTATTGTCACCACACATGTCATGGATGAAGCAGATAAATGCGATCGACTAGGGATGATAAGAGACGGACACTTAATCGCTGTAGGTACACCTCAAGCTCTAAAAGAAAATATGAACAGCTCGAGTCTTGAAGATGCCTTTTTGAGCTATGGAGGTGGTAACTAATGCGCATCATGGCCCTTGTAAGAAGAATTTTAAAACAAATTATTCGTGATAAACGGACGATGGGGTTGCTCATTATGGCTCCAATCCTTGTTTTAACGATGCTTCATCTCGTCTTTAATGGAGAAAGCTATACACCAAAGGTTGGTTTCGTTGACCTTCCCACTCCCCTTGTAGAACAGCTCGATGATGATGATGCAACCATAAGGAAATACGAAACAACCGACGAAGCAAAGACTGCCCTAAAGGAACGAAACATTGATGGATATGTGAATATGTCAGGTAGCTCTCTTCAGCTGACGTTAGAAGGTAGTGACCCCACCATCAATGGAGCGACGATGAAGTGGTTACAGGAGTCTATAAAGTCTGACTCTTCCGCTAACATGCTTGAAGTCGACTATCTTCACGGTTCAAGCAAGATGAGCCAGTTTGATTCATTCGGGCCCGTGTTGCTAGGATTTTTCATCTTCTTTTTCGTATTCCTTATTGCTGGAGTATCCTTTTTACGAGAAAGAACGACCGGAACGCTTGAAAGACTACTTTGTAGTCCTCTTCGAAAATGGGAAATCGTGGTTGGGTATGTGATTGGTTTTGGAATTTTCACGATGATACAAGCAACCATTATAGCATCGTATGCGATCTATGTTCTTGGAATGATGATGGAAGGAGCGTTCATTTATGTTCTTGTCATCACCTTACTTTTATCACTGACCGCCTTAACACTCGGAGTACTGCTGTCCGCATTTGCAAACAATGAGTTGCAAATGATTCAGTTTATTCCGCTTGTGATTGTTCCACAGATCTTTTTCTCCGGATTATTTAATCTTGAGTCGATTTCTGATTATGTAAGCTGGATTGGTCCACTCACACCCTTGTACTATGGAGCAGAAGCATTAAGAAATGTTATGATAAGAGGGTATGGGTGGGGTGAGATTTCATTTGATTTGCTTATGTTAGCAGGATTTTCACTTCTGTTCATGATTCTAAACATCCTTGCCCTAAAAAAATATCGTTCCATTTAACGAGGAGTTTATATGTCAGATAATCATATTATTGATGAAGTTATTGATAAAAACGAAAATCTTACTGAAAAGCAAAAGCTCATTCTTGAAGCTGCTATAGAATCCTTTGCTGAAAAAGGCTACGCCGCTACCTCCACGAGCGAAATCGCAAAGAAAGCGGGTGTAGCTGAGGGAACCATTTTTCGCCATTATAAAACGAAAAAGGATCTCTTGTTATCCATTGTTGCTCCTATGATGGCAAAGCTGATTGCACCGTTTGTGATAAAAGACTTGAATAAGGTGTTGAACCAGGATTTTGAGAACTTAGAAGATTTTTTACGGGCAATGATTCAGAATCGTGCCGAGTTTCTAAATTCAAACATTCCCTTGTTCAAAATTATCCTTCAGGAACTTCCTTTTCAACCTGAACTTCAAAAGCAATTCAAGGAGCATATTGCGATTAAGGTATACGAAAGAATGGAAGCTATTATCAAACATTATCAAGAGGCCGGCCAGCTGATTGACCTTCCTCCTTATCAGGTAGTACGGATGACAGCTTCCAGTATTTTCGGATTCCTTATCGGTCGCTATCTTCTTTTTCCCGAGCTAGATTGGGATGATGAACAAGAAATCGAAGCAACGATTCAATTTATTTTGCATGGATTAGCACCTAAAGAAAAGGCTTGAGGGTTTTATTCCTCAAGCCTTTCTATTTACTCAGCTAATGCTTGTAGGATGGCTTCTCCTACACCGCTTTCGTCATTTCTCAATGTCACGTGAGTGCATCGTTCTTTAATATCGTCGTTTGCATTGCCCATGGCTACTGATCGACCAACCACTCGAAACATGGATAAGTCATTATAATTGTCGCCAACCGCCATCGTGTCCTGTAGGGCAATTCCCTTTTCTTCCACGAACTCAGCTAATGCAATTCCCTTTTGTGCTTGTGTGTTCATCAGTTCTAGGTTACCAAATGCTGAAGAGGTCACTTCTAGATGATCAATTTGCTTAAGCTTTTCCTCGACCTCATCTAAAAAGCTATGGTCCTTATGGAATACTAATAGCTTATAAATGGTTTTTTCTCCGTTTAAAATATGATCATAGCTATCAACTTTATGAATCAATCCTTTTTCATAACGGTGATGCGCTTCTTCCTGCACAAGCTCTCTTGAAAGCTCAGGATTCGCGGTCGTAAAAATGTCGATAATGATTTCAACTCCCTTATCATAATCGACTGTGTAAGTACCTTCACTTGTATAAATTTCGTAGTAAATGCCGACTTGATTTAACACGTCTGCTGCTTGTTTCGCGATTTTGTGATCTAGAGGATGAGCTTTGACTACTTCCCCCTCTTTTGTTCGTATCTCTGCCCCATTGGCACAAATAATCGGTAGCTGTAAGCCAGACTCCTGTAAAACTGACATAGCCTCTTCATAGGAACGACCCGTTGCAATAACGACTTCTACTCCTGAATTCAATGCCTTTTGAATCGCCTCGCGGTTCTTTTCGGATACTTCCTGCTTTGAGTTTAATAATGTTCCATCCATATCACTAGCGATGCATTTAATCATAATCAGTTCCACCTCTATATGTATTTACTGCCTTCACGAATACTGAGCTTTGATAAAGATGTGCGCTCAATAAAATTCTTTACACTGCTCGGATTCGTTTTTGAGTATTCACGCAATGCCCAGCCAATCCCTTTTTGTATAAAAAACTCCTTGCTGTCTGCGTTTTCTCTACAATAACGATACAAAAGCTCTTCATTTGTATTCTTTTTATATTTTAACTGAAAAAGAATCGCTGCGCGCCTTAACCATAAATCATCACCATACGCCCAATTATCAATCGTTTCCTTAATCACTTCTGGATGATCGGCTGCTATTTTCCCGACTGCTTTGGGACCGAGAACATCAACTGTGTCCCACCACGACTTAGTTGTGATGAGCTTTTCAATACCAGGCAAATGCTGTTTCTCCAGTTTTTTTAACGATTTTTCCATATAATCAAGTGCAGCTGCTTGAAACTCCCTTTCTGGAAGGGCCCATACCTCTTCTACAAATTCTTCATTATATGGCTGTTTTAATATACCGGTTTCCTCAAAAAACTGCTTCATGAGCTCACGCCTTAATGGGGTTTTGATTCCCAGAAAAGGAAACTGGTTTCGCATATATTTTTCCATATAATAAGCATTCTCGCGATTACTATTCGCTCGAAATAATTTTGTTAAGATGAGGATCTCTTTCATACAGTGCTCCTTTATAGTGACATAACTTTATTGTAAGAGTTTTTTTGTAAATTTTCCAACGATGCAACTGTAAAAATATATTAAAGGTTGATGCCCACGTAAGTAGGGGGTTCCGTTTTGAAGTGTTTTTCTTAAAATAAGTTAAGCGGAGATTTTCCGGTTAGATGCAGAATGGAGCTCATTTCGGGGTAAATAAGAGGAGGATTTCCGCTTATGCAAAGCAAAACCTCCCCTTTTCGAGTTTTTTGAGCCAATAGGCGGAATCTCTCCGTCTAATTAAAGCTTTTTTAATAGCAATTACAAATTAAGCGGAATTTCTCCGCCTATTTATCAGTTCAGGTGCTTAACCTGAGCTCCCATTCGATAATGAGGACATTCATAGAAAAAGGCACGAACCCAGATGAGTTCATGCCTTTTCTGTCTTATCTATCTTCCACCGCATTGGAAGCTGCTGATTCTTCTTAAATCAGTACCATAATAAACCCAACGTCTATTTCTCCAACGGTAACCCGCAATAGAATCTCTTCCAACAAACGTTGGATAGAACCAGAAGCTGTTTCCATTAATTAACCAAATATACGTGAAGCGGAATCGGCATCTTCTAATGGCACCAGGGTCAACCGCAAAAGGGGAAATACCTTGTTGCGGTACGTATGAAGGTGGTGGGCCTGATGGTGGACCATATTGGTCACCTCCACCGCCTCCTCCTGGGAATCCGCCACCCGGAAAGTCGTCACCCCCTCCTGGAAAGCCTCCTCCTGGAAAACCGCCGCCCGGGAAGCCTCCTCCTGGAAAACCGCCGCCTGGGAAGCCCCCTCCTGGAAAACCGCCGCCTGGGAAACCTCCTCCTGGAAAGCCACCACCCGGGAAGCCTCCTCCTGGGAATCCGCCGCCTGGAAAACCTCCTCCTGGAAAGCCTCCCGGGAAGCCTCCAATTGTTGGCTGCTGTCGATCATCTAAAAAATAATTTGGATGATAATAGTTCACATACATACCCCTCTCTACAAACATCTCGTTGTAATGTATGCAAAACGCCTACGAGGGGTGAATTGTCATCTATATTTCTTCGAGTTGATGAATCATATCTTGAACGTGTTCTGTCAGTTCATTGACCTTTTCAAAGTCCATAGCATCTGTATAAATTTGTTCTAGTTCTTGATTGTACTCACTTGATTCCTTTAAAAAGCCCATCGCTTGATCCATCATATTTTTATAGGCTGCTTTATGGTTTGAAATTTCTTCTTCGAAAATTTCATCGGTTCCACTAGCAATGACGGAGCCGTACATATCAACAATCTCGTCTCCATCTCGGCTTGGAAAATATTCATGAGGTGCCGTACTGTCAAAGATGGCCATTCCCAGCTCCCTAACAATAACCATATCCAGACTATTTGGATCAAATCCACAATGATATACTTCTACATCTAATCCACGTACTTGTGCTTCTTCAGCAATTTTTCTTAGCATCGTTGATTTCCCGGATCCTGGTCTTCCTTTAATAAAATACCTTTTGGCAACATCCTCCGTTAAATTAGGAACATGGTCAACCGCTCCATCCGGAGTAGCTGCACCTAAAAAACGGTGCTTTACCGTTGATTCTTTATTTAAGGTCATATTTCCATAAAACTGTGATACTAATTTTCTAGTCAAATCATCTGCTTTCTGGAAATCCATCGCTTCAATATAGATTTTTTCCCAATTGTCATGAATGCTTAACGCTTCGGCAAAGTGCTCATACGCTTTTTGTTTGGCGTTACCTGCTAGCATGGACAATCTCAGAATTTGGTCCGTTTGTTCTGTTAGTTTACTTGAGTCCCAACCTTCTCCTAAGTTTACGTATTCCTCTATTGCACCAAGTGCCCTTGGGGTAATCGTATAGAAACTCGAACCGTTCACGATTCCCACCTTGAGCTCTGGAATGATCACTCCATCAACAGAGGAAGTATCTAGAGGACAATGCATGTATTCCACCTGATAATTTCTTCCTGCCCAGTACTCTCCCACTTTCTTCATAAGTGTTGATTTTCCCGTTCCTGGTGCCCCTTGCAATATAAAGACCTTCTGTAAATCTTTTAAACAGTCATCAAATAAACTATGAAAACCCTTAGCTGTATTTCCGCCAGCATAGTAGTTTCTAACACTCCCAGCCATTCGCACACATCCTTTGCTGAAAATTCATACGTGGAGCATTAGAAATATATGCGTTTCTCTCCTTGTCTTAGCACATGATCTAACATAGAGGATGACCAAATATAATTTTTACTTATTCATTCGTGAGTTCCGCTAATTTCCCACCTGTAACAAAAAGTAAGTCTTGCAGCTTCAGATCCATTTGGACTCCGATTTTTCCACCGCTCACGATGATGGAAGATAACTCTTCTGCACTTTCGTCAATTACGGTTGGGTACTGTTTTTTCATCCCTACAGGAGAACATCCACCACGAATATATCCTGTCCATTTTTGAATATCCTTGACGGGAATCATCTCTATTTTTTTCTCACCACATGCTTGCGCCCCTTTTTTCAGGTTTAGCTCCTTCTCAACAGGAACGATAAAAACATACAGTTGCTTGCTCGCACCTTGGGCAACAAGCGTTTTATACACCTGCTTTGGGTCTTTTCCTATCTTTTCTGCCACAGACACTCCATCAATTTTCTCGTCATGTGAATCGTACGTGATTAATTCATAGTCGATTTTTTTACTATCTAGAATTCGCATCGCATTTGTTTTTGCCTGCTTTGCCATACACCCCACCCTTTTTATTTTTTATGATACGAAAAAAGGCAGGGAGATACAATTCCCTGCCCACTGAAGGTATATTTAATAGCGGAATATAGGTGTCTTCCTCTCTACTACTTCTCGACCGATTGAGATATACGTGATATCCGCCTGTTTCGCTTCTTCTAGCTTATAACAATTCCGACCGTCAATAAGGAGTGGTTCTCGCATCATTCGTTTGTACATGTCTAGTGGAAATTCCTTAATTTCTCCCCATTCCGTTACGATACACACCAAATCGGCTTGCTCGATAGCGTTCTCTATCGTTTCCGAATAGTGGATTGTATTCTGATATCTCTTTTTGACATGATGATGGGCAATAGGATCATACGCACGGACATGGGCCCCTGCTTCAATTAAATCATCCATCAGCGGAATAGAGGGAGCATCCCTTATATCATCTGTGTTTGGTTTAAAGGAAAGACCCAAAACTGCAACGGTTTTTCCTTCCACACTCCCCATACGATCGATGGCTTTTTCAAAAAGAAGTGACTTTTGCTTCTCATTCACATTTATGACGGAACGAAGAATTTGAAACTCGTATCCATACAGGCTTGCCACATTTTCTAATGCTTTCGTATCCTTCGGAAAACAGGACCCGCCAAAACCGATTCCCGCCTTTAAAAAAGGTGTCCCAATTCGACTGTCCATCCCCATTCCAAGAGCTACATCCTCTACATTTGCACCCGTATACTCACAAAGCTTCGCTATTTCATTTATAAACGAAATCTTCGTCGCTAAAAAGGTATTGGATGCGTACTTAACCATTTCCGCACTTCGTATACTCATATGAATAATTGGAATTTGAAGAGGTTGAAAGATTTTCTCCACTTTCTCCTTGGCTTCTTTGTGATTGGAACCAATCACAATCCGTTCACCGTGAAACGTATCATAGATGCCCGAACCTTCCCGCAAGAATTCTGGATTAGAAACTACATTGACAGGCACATCTTTGCCGTCAAACATCGCTTGGAGCCGGTCATTAGTACCAATGGGGACGGTGCTTTTTGTTACGATGATTGTATGTGAAACGATATGTTGTGCAATGGTTTCTACAGCTTGTTCTATGAACGTTAAGTCTGCCGCTCCATCTTCTTTTTCAGGGGTGCCAACAGCTAGAAAAATCACCTCGGGTTCTTTGTAAGCTTGCTTTGCATCTGTAGAAAAGTGGAGCCTTTTTGCGAGAAGCTGCTTTAACAGGAGCTCTTCTAAACCTGGTTCATAAATCGGACAAATTCCCTCTTTGAGCATGTTAATTTTTTGTTCATCTGTATCAAAACAAACCACCTCATGCCCTATTTCAGCTAAGCAAACACCGGTTACCAACCCAACATACCCTGTCCCGCAGACGGTAATCTTCATTCAGACCCTCCTCACTAATTTCTCCCTGTCTTACTATCAGTATAGTTTGTATAAATGGAGAGAATTGCTAAGATCGTGTTAAGAAATTGAAAAGACCATATCGAGTGGATATAGTCTTTTCAAGGGATATTATGTCAAACGATATACTCTTGTTTCAAACGGTTTTAATATAAGTCCGTTAATGTTGTCGTGGGGATCAATCTCATAATTCGCTAATAACAGCTGATCGTGTTTTAATTCTAATCCGTCTACAGCGAAGCTTGCCGCTTCCCCTGTTAGATTTGATAGAACAACAACCTTATCGTTGTCACTTTCGCGTGTGTACACGTAAATTTGCGGATCTTCTTCTAATAGAAGCTCATATTTTCCGTACGTAAACACTTCATTGTTCTTTTTCAGATGAATCATTTTTTTATAAAAAGAGAGGATAGAGTGTTCGTCTTCTAGCTGCTTTTTCACATTGATTTCTTTATAGTTTGGGTTCACCTTCATCCAAGGTGTTCCTGTTGAAAACCCAGCTTCGTGATCATCTGACCATTGCATAGGAGTACGGCTGTTGTCTCTTGAAGTGGCCCAAATGATGTCCATAATGTCCTCATGAGAAACCCCTTCTTCACGCTTCAAACGATACATATTCTTTACAGCCACATCATCATAATCATCAATACTTGAGAAGTGGACATTGGTCATTCCAATTTCCTGACCTTGATAAATAAATGGTGTCCCCTGCATCAGGAAATACATCGCTGCCATGCTTGTTGCACTTTCGTACCAGTATTCTTTGTCGTTCCCCCATGTTGAGACAATTCGCGGCTTATCGTGATTTTCAATAAATAACGCATTCCAGCCGTCCTTTTCTAATCCCTTTTGCCAGCGTGTGAGCACTTTTTTCAAGCCTAAAATATCAAGACCTTTGGCAGGATCGGTATCCCAAAGATCCAGATGCTCAAACTGGAATACCATGTTCATTTTACCTTCTTCTTCTCCTACCCAAAGATGCGCTTCGTCTACTGACACCCCATTCGCTTCTCCTACAGTCATAACATCATATTTTCCGTACGTCTTTTCTTGCATCTCGGACAGGAACTCATGAATTCCTTCCTGATTCATATGCATGTCAAAAGAAGAAACGTATTTCTTATTTTCTGGGTTTGGCATATCTGGGAATCCTGGACGCTTTTTAATATGGCTAATTGCATCAATTCGGAACCCGTCTATGCCTTTATCTAACCAGTAATTCATCATACTATAGACAGCTTCACGAACCTCCGGGTTTTCCCAATTCAAGTCAGGCTGTTTGGTTGAAAACACATGCAAATAGTATTGATGTGTTTGTTCATCGTATTGCCAAGCAGAACCTCCGAAAATACTCTCCCAGTTATTCGGCTCTGCTCCATCTTTCCCGTCACGCCAAATATACCAATCTCGCTTCGGATTGTCCTTAGATTGACGTGATTCGATAAACCATTGATGCTCATCGCTTGTGTGATTAGGGACCAGATCAATAATCAGCTTCATTCCACGATCATGAACAGCTGCTAACAGAGCATCAAAGTCCTCCATCGTCCCGAAGTCTTCCATAATGTCTTCGTAATCGGAAATATCGTATCCATTATCGTCATTCGGTGATTTATACATGGGACAAATCCAAATCACATCAATCCCAAGATCCTTTATATAATCAAGTCGTTGAATCATCCCTTGTAAATCGCCAATTCCATCTCCATTTGAATCCTGGAAGCTTCTTGGATAAATTTGATAAGCCACGGCTTCCTTCCACCATATCTTCTTCATACATTACCCCTCTGACATTCTATTTTTTCATGCTGTAAACTGCTTTTTAGAGAGCGCAACCGTTTGCATAAATAGGTAAAAAAATAACCTTTAAAAGGTTGCACTGTTGTTAATATTTTAACGCTTACAAGAATTTTACACAATACCGGGTTCTTTTTTGCAGGAATTTCGTTAATCCATCGCAAATATAAATCATCTGGCCGTCCTAAAAAACGGCCAGTTTCCCATTCAGGATTCACTCATCAATGATTTATGAATAAAAATCGCCGCTTGAAGTCCTTCTCCCATCGCAACTGTCACTTGCTCGGAATGAGCTACCACATCACCTGCTGCCCATACATGTTTGATATTCGTCATTTTTGAACGAGGATCAACAAGAATATGTTTATTTTCCATGCGTTCCACTCCAAGCTGAGCAGCAAGCTCGGAACGTACCTCGTTGTTTCCAAACGCGACAAATCCGTGGGTTGAAACTAACTGAGTTCCATCTGCCAAAGTGACACCTTGAAACTGACCGTCCTTCGCCTGTACCTGTTCAATCGACTGTTCATAGTACTCAATATTCTCCTTTTTAAGCTGTTTAAGGAGTTTTTCATCCACTTCTTTTCGCTCGTGATTCACATAAACAAGCTTTTTTGACCAAAACAATAAAGTCAACGCCGCATTAGCACCGACATTACCAGAGCCAATCACGATACATTCCTCGTCTTTGATTTCGTATCCATCACAATCAGGACATATATACACACTCTGCCCTAGACATGGGTACAGTTCAGGGATGGGCGGGATCCGGTCCATTACCCCAGTTGCAATTAACAATCTCTTTGCCTTTTTCTCGTCCCCATGATGAGTGGTTACATGAAAAATCTCTTTTTTCTTTTCCACTTTTGCAACTTTTTCTAGTAAAAACTCGACTCCATACTGCTTTGCCTGTTTCTCCCCAATCGACCGTAAATACTCACCGCTCACTCCGGATGGATAGCCGAGCACATTATGATAGCTTCGGCACAGAGTAGACCTTCCGTCACCTGAATCAATCACGAGCACCTTATACATATATCTTCCTAACTGTATCGCACACTGTAATCCAGCAATTCCTCCACCAATAATCACGCAATCATACACCACTGTTTTCCGCTCCTTTCTACCTCCTTACCTTGCCCAACTACCCGGTATTTTTGCTATAAAAAAAGAAAAAGCTGACCCACTAAGGGCCAACTTTCACATAATTGCCTTTTGTTGCTGTGTACGAACTAAGTCTGCATAAAATCCATTTTGTTTCAGTAGCTCTTTGTTTGAGCCTTTTTCAATGACTTGACCATCTTTTAACACAACGATTAGGTCTGCATTTTGAATCGTGTTCAGGCGATGGGCAATCACAAATGTGGTTCGGTCCTTCATCAACCTTTCTAACGCCTCAATAATTTTCATTTCCGTAATGGTGTCAATACTGCTTGTCGCCTCGTCTAGAATCAACAGAGCTGGGTCCGCTAGTAACGCACGGGCAATGGATAACAACTGTCGCTGTCCGTGACTAATTCCTGTCCCCTCCCCATTTAGCACGGTATCGTATCCATCGGGAAGCTTCATGATAAAATCATGCGCATTTGCTTCCTTCGCTGCCTGGAGAACCTCTTCGTCAGTAGCATTTAGACGACCAAACCGAATATTTTCTCGAACGGTTGATTCAAATAAAATAGAATCCTGTAAAACAAAACCGATTTGCTTTCTTAAGCTGTCTCGTGTAATTTCCTTGCTATCTCTTCCATCAATCCAAATCGTCCCCTGATCACTGTCGTAAAAACGAGCAAGCAAGGAGATGACCGTCGTTTTCCCCGCTCCCGTTGGTCCAACTAGGGCAACCGTCTCACCAGCTCTTGCTTGGAAACTTACATCCCTTAATGTCGCAAGGCCCTTATCATAGGAAAAACCAACCTGATCGAATACAATCTCTCCACGCAAACAATCAATGGAGTTTGCTTTCCCTTCATCATCCTGTTCTTCTTTTTCATCCACGATTTGAAACACACGCTCTGCACCAGCAACAGCCGATAAGATCATGTTGAACTGGTTAGCGAGATCATTTAATGGTCTCGTGAACTGCCTAGAGTATGTAGTAAAGGTAACAATGATACCGATTGAAACCGATCCCTTGATGGCAAGAATTCCACCAATCCCAACAATGATCGCAAAACTTACGTTGTTTAGCATATTCATCAGTTTCGGAATAAAGCCCGAGTAAGTTTGAGCCCAATAATTTGATTCTTTTAATGCATCGTTTTTCTCCGCAAACTGTTGGATCACTTTCCGTTCCTGCGAGTACATTTTCACAATTTTTTGACCCGACAGTGTTTCCTCAATGAAACCGTTCATATCGCCGAGTGTTTTTTGCTGCTCCTTAAAAAACTTCCCTGTTCGGTTCGTAATCCATTTCAATCCGGCAAACATGACAGGGACTATCGTTAATGTTAATACCGTTAACAAAGGGCTCAGCCATAACATCATGGCAACAGTTCCTACTATCGTTAACGTACTTGTAACCACTTGAATAATGGCTGAATTCAATGTTCGACTGACATTTTCCATATCATTTGTTAAGCGACTCATAAGCTCACCATGCTGACGCTTCTGAAAAAAGGAAATGGGGAGCATATGCAGTTTTTTGAAAAGCTGGTTTCTCATTCGAAAAACTATTTCTTGAGCAATTCCAATCATCCAATAGTTCTGGAAAAACAGTGCCCCTGATTGCAAAAGAAAGACGATGATGACTCCAAATAACAATAATAAAAATCGTTCTTTATTGGTTCCTGCAATAACATCGTCAACCGCCACTCCTAATAAATAGGGACCAATCAAGGAAAAAACAGAACTTGCAATCACCATAAAAAGAACCCAAGAGAGCAGTGTCTTTTCTTTGTTTGCGTAGCCAAGAACCCTAAGCAGTGTTCTCTTCATATTCTTTGCTTTTGGCTTTGTTTGAGGTTTATGCAAGCTGCTCCATCTCCTTTTGCATCTGGGACTTGTATATTCTACGGTAGCTGTCGCTTTCTTTCAGCAATTGTTCATGCGTCCCTTTTGCGACCAACGATCCTTCTTCGAGGAGAAGGATTTGATCCGCTTTTATGACCGAGCTAATTTTTTGAGCTATGATAAAAGTGGTACATGCTTGGTCTTTTATTGAAGCTAGAATGTTAGCCTCAGTTTTGGCGTCAAGCGCACTCGTACTATCATCCAATAACAAGATGCTTGGCTGTCTTACGATTGCCCGCGCGATGGAGAGACGTTGCTTTTGACCACCTGATAAATTTACCCCACGCTGTCCTACCATAGTTTCGTATTGGTTCGGGAGAGTCATGATGAACTCATGAATTTCTGCCTTTTTCGCAGCTTCTATAATCTCATCAAAAGTGGCATTCTCCTTCCCCCAGCCAATATTCTCTTTTACCGTCCCCGTAAATAAATGTGCTTCTTGAGGAACCATTCCGATTTGCTTTCTTAATTCTTCCTTTTCATACTTCTTGATATCCTCGTCATCAATCGTAATATGTCCTTCAGTTGCCTCAAACAAGCGAGGGATTAACTGAAATAGGGACGTTTTCCCTGACCCTGTTTCCCCTAAGATTCCGATTCTTTGACCTGCCTCGGCCGTAAAACTAATGTCTTTCAGTGTTGGCTTGAGCGCTTGTGGATAGTGGAAACTCACGTGATGAAACTCCACTCGTCCGTCTATTATTTTTCCTGTTGAAGGATTTTTCAGCTGTTCAGCATCCGTTTCTTGCTCAAGTATTTCAACAAGCCTTCCTGAGGAAGCTTGTGCCCTAGAGTAATTCATCATAACAAAAGAAAAAACGGTAAAAGCAAACATAATTTTGGTTCCATAATTAAGCACAGCGACGATTTCCCCCGCTTGTGCCCCACCGATATCCAGCTGAAGAGAGCCAAACCACAGAATAATAACCATCGCAACATTCATTCCGAACATGAGAATAGGCATCGTCATCTCCATGATTTGAAGAGCTTTTTTATTGTCCTCTCTTAGGAGCTTGTTTACTTTTTCAAACCGTCCCTGCTCATGTTCACCTCTTGTAAACGCTTTAATAAGTCGAATACCTACTAAATTTTCCTGGATGATACTGTTCACTGTATCAAGCTTTTTTTGTACCAGTTGAAAAAGAGTGACTCCTTTTCGAATAAGGGTCAGAACGATCACCAATAAAAGAGGAACGGATATAAGCAGAATAGTAGCAAGCTTCACGTTAACCGTAAACGCCATAATCATTCCACCCAATATAAACAAAGGAGCTCGGAGTGCAATACGTAAGCTCATAAATAGGAAGTTCTGTATTTGTGTCACATCGTTTGTAAGCCTCGTAATTAAGGAAGAAGTGGGGATTTCCTGAAAGTCCTTAAAGGCAAATTGTTGAATCTTTCCAAATAGGTCTCTCCTAAGATCGTAACCGATCCCTTGACCTACTTGCGAGGAGTAAAAGGAGTTTACAATTCCTGCAACAAAGGCGATAAACGAAAGAAGTAGGAGAATGCCTCCCCATAGGTAGACGGGATTCATGTCTCCGTTTGTAATACCCTCATCTATGATTTTTGCCATGAGTACAGGCTGTATTAGTTCAACCACCAACTCAAAGCCCGTAAGTGATAAAGCGATTATCGTGGCGTATTTATAGGGAAATATATATTTAAAAAGCTTCTTCATGGTGGATCCCTCCATTTCCATTACAGAAAAATCTACAAATTATTTAGTCACCCTTAATATTTTAATTGTAACATATTAATAAAGTGTACAAAATATTCAATCATCTTTCATAGCAAACAAAAAAGCCTTATGCAGGCTCTCAAGTAAGGGCTATTGATTTTTTTGAATTCCAAACCTAGCGTTAATTTGGCCACGAAGCATTTTGTTACGGAGTTTTTCATCTTTGGCTAAATTATTTTTCTTAATCATATCCTGCCTAATTTCGTACGTTCGAACGCCTTCTTCTCGCTTATTAGCTATTTCTATTAGCGTTTCTACATCAGAGAATGAATATTTTCGGTTTCCTCGTTCAGACCGCTCAGGGAAAATGAGCTTTCTTTCCTCGTAATAACGGATTTGCCTCTCGGAAAGGCCTGTTAATTCACTAACTACACCAATCGTTATGACTTTTCGGCTTTTATATGATGTATCTTCCCCCATGGTTTATTCCTCCGTTTCCCACACCGTTTGCTTCTAGATTATACCATTACCTTACACAATAGACGTCTAACCTGTAAGATTTTCTTACAAGTTTTAAAAATGCTGTTAATTAAACTAACACTAGAAGTGATAACTACTTCCATTCCACTTACAATAACGTTAATACCAATCAGAAAGGATGAACTCCCCATGGCGCTTCTAAGAGAAATGGTTGAGAAAAGGCGAAAAGAGTATGAGAGTCTCCTAACAAAAGCCGGTGCCCTCACAGTTCGTAAAGACTCAGCTGATTTCACTCTTACCGAAATGGAAGAGGTCTATAGAAAATGGGTAGCATCAAGAAAGGAAAAGGAGAGGAAGAATGATGATGAAAAATGAAGATGCGATTACCTTAGCCAAGATGATTATTGAACTAGATCTACTTCGAGACGAAATCTGGGAGAGTCTAACAAGTGAAGCCGGTGATAAAGCATTTGAAATTCTTCGATACGTCCAAAATAGTTAACTCCAAAAGCCTGCTGTCATGAATCAGCAGGCTTACCTTTTTTCTTATTTTATACAAGCAGCTATCGTAAGCTTTGTGGTACATACACGCAAAATGGTTCACTCGCTAAGTAGTCCCCTGTCATAGCATATGCTCGAGAACGGGAACCTCCACAAATTTGACGATACTCACACATCCCACATTTTCCTTTGTAGAGGTCTGGATTACGAAGTTCCTTTAAGACTGGTGATGTTCGGTAAATATGATCTAACCGATTCTCACGGATATTACCGACTTTTATTGGCAGCAATCCACTCGGAAACACATCTCCCGTATGAGAAACAAAGATAAAACCATTTCCATCATTCACACCCTTTGGTGCTCGCTTTAAACCATCTCGGATTCTGTCCTGATCCATCGTCATGGTATCTTCGTAGCGAATATGACCTGTTTCTACTTTATGCTCTTTCACTTTTTGCTGAAGAACCACACGTCGATAATGCTGTGCTGCCGTTGTTTTAATATCATAAGGGACTTTTTTACTTAGGTCGTACAACCACCTAAATACCTTTTCGTGTTCAAGTGGCGTTAAACAATCATCCACTTGGCCTCTTCCGGTTGGTACGAGTAAAAAGATATACCACATCACCACATCGAGATCTTCCATTAGTTTGGCCATTTGCTCAAGATGGTCGTAATTGTAACGCGAAATCACTGTGTTGATTTGAAGCGGCATGTTTAACTCACGCAAGTACGCCACTTTCTCGAGTGTTAAGTCAAATGAACCAGGGATGCCACGGAATTGGTCATGGATATCAGCAGTAGGTCCATCCATGCTAAATCCCCACCTTGATAACCCCACCTGTTTTGCTAGTCTCATCTTCTCCTTTGTCACATTTGCCGTTGCACTAGGAGTCATAGAAACACGCATTCCTTTTTTAACCGCATAGTCCGCTAACTCCAGTAAATCGTCACGCATCATGCAGTCACCACCACTAAAAACAAGCATCGGGTTATTCATTTCAAAAATTTCATCGATTAAAGCGATCCCTTCCACATGGGTTAACTCATTTGGATCTGGCGTCAACTGTGCGTCCGCTCGACAGTGCACGCACTTAAGCTGACAAGCTCTCGTTACTTCCCATATGACAATAAACGGATTTTGGCTGTAATCAACAGGAACATGTTTCCCATGCATCGTATCACCTAACCATCTTTTAATTTTTCATTGTTCTCATTATAGGAGGTAACAAACTCGTTGAATCATCCATATTGTTACAATCCTCTTACACTTGCTACTTTCTAATAAGATTTCATTGTCGTATAGTGAAAGTAGATGATTATTCCAAGGAAAAAGGAGAAAACCCATGCTATTACCTTGTCTTACTGATGTGTTAGCTTTCACCAAACAGCTCGTTCAAATTGAAAGTGTCGTCAATACAGATGGAGAAAAAGTCATTTCTCATTCATTGCATACACTCCTGAATTCATTTCCTTATTTTCAAGAAAACCCTTCACACCTCGTAATTGAACCTACCATTGATGACGATTACGAACGATATAATGTTCTAGCCTTTGTAAAAGGAACAAAAGGCACAAGTAACCGCACGGTCATTCTGATGGGTCATGTGGATACCGTTGGGATAGATGATTTCAATCAATTAAAAAGCCTTGCTTGTTATCCAGACGAGCTAGCTGAAGCTTTAAAGAAAGAAGACCTAGCTGAAGAGGTAAAGGAACAGCTCGAATCTGGCGACTGGCTCTTCGGTAGAGGCACCCTAGATATGAAGAGCGGAGTTGCCAGCCACCTTTATCTACTAAAATATTACTCAGAACATCCTGAGGAGCTTGATGGAAACCTTGTCTTCTTGGCAGAATGTGATGAGGAGGACAGTTCAAACGGAATTCTATCATCGTTAAAAACATTAAAAAGGTGGAAGACTGAGCATCAATTCGACTATGTTGCGGCGATCAATGCTGATTTCGTTGCTCCCCGGTTTAAAGGGGATCAAAATCGTTACATATACAAAGGGACCGTCGGAAAGCTCCTGCCTTCCTTTT
This sequence comes from Bacillus sp. Y1, assembly GCF_003586445.1. Lineage (NCBI taxonomy): Bacteria > Bacillati > Bacillota > Bacilli > Caryophanales > Bacillaceae > Bacillus > Bacillus sp. Y1. The sequence goes on from NZ_CP030028.1 coordinate 4,904,704, forward strand.
TCATCACAGGTGCGGAAACACATGTCGGCTCTTGCTTTGAAGGATTAGACCCCAATTTTTTAGCAGCAGAGTTAACTCAGCAAATCAATTATAATCCGGAGCTTTGCAACGAGGCGTTAGGGGAAACGACCGTACCTCCTGTATCGTTAAAACAAATGGATATGAAGCCTTCGTATGACGTACAAACCGCCTTAGCTGCTTATGTGTACTATAACTTTTTTATTCATTCGTGGACGCCAAAGGATGTCATCGATAAGCTGACCGAACAAGCGACAATTGCTTTTGATCGTGCCTTACGTACATATGATGAGCGCTATAAAAATTATTGTAAAATTAGCGGAGAAACTTACCGACCGATTCCATGGAAAACAAGAGTGTTTACTTATGAACAGATGGAAGAAAAGCTGCTTGCTGAACATGGGGACACGTACAAAGAACATATGAACCAATTTAAAGATCAACTGCAGCAGGACAAATCATTGGATAGCCGGATGTATGCCGCGCGTGTAGTAGAGGAAGCATGGAAGTGGATGAAGGACAAGAGCCCTGCCATGATTTTGTTTTATTCATCGTTGTATTCACCAAGGATTGAACTAACAGGGAAAACATCTGATGAATCCATCCTTATTCATGCACTTGATGAAGCCGTTGCTGAAGTACAGTCAGACTACCCATACCCGATCGTCACGCGTAACTTTTTCCCTTATATCTCTGATATGAGCTTTGTTGCATTAAGCGATGATGATGCAGGCCTTCAAGCAGTCACAAACAACAATCCGAGCTGGGGACGGAAGCATTATATTAATTTCCAAGATATACGAGATATCAATGTTCCTGTCGTCAATATTGGACCATACGGAATTGACGCACATAAGCGATTAGAAAGACTAGAAATGACCTACTCCTTAGAAGTGGTTCCCACACTGACCAAACGAGTGATTGAGGGTGTATTAAAATAGGCGAGGGTTCATCCCTCGCCTGTTTTCTTATCTGTATTTATAAACGACTGCTTCGTATGGACGAAGCTTGATCGAAGAAACATCCGGTTCCTCTGGCTGCTCGTAATTGCTAATTAATACTTCTACATCACGACAAATCATATCCTCTGGAAGTCTAAACACTGGTCGATGATCAGAAAAATTCAGGATAACCAGTAGCTTTTCTTTCTTCAGTGTTCTCGTATAGGCATAGATTTGTTCATGATCATCAAGAAGAACATCATATGTCCCATACACAATGACATCATTCTCTTTTCTTAATTTGATTAGCTGTTTGTAGTAATGGAAAATCGAATCCGGATCAGCCACTGCTTGTTCTACATTCACTTCTTTGTAATTTGGATTAACGGCAATCCATGGCGTTCCTGTTGTAAAACCAGCATGTTCACTAGCATTCCACTGTACCGGAGTACGTGCATTGTCCCTCCCTTTCACATAGATCGATTCCATTACTTTCGCTTCGTCTTCCTTATTTTCTTTGACCTTTTCGTTATACATATTCAGTGTTTCAATATCTTTATACTCTTCAATGGAGTCAAATTTGACATTCGTCATGCCGATTTCCTCACCTTGATAAATATAAGGAGTTCCTTGTAGAGTGTGAAGGAAGGTAGCAAGCATCTTTGCTGATTCTACTCGATACTTCCCGTCATTTCCAAATCGAGAAACCATACGAGGCTGGTCATGGTTGTTTAAGTACAAACTATTCCAACCTTCCCCTTCAAGCCCCTTTTGCCATTTGGTAAAATTGTCTCTCAAGTCTTTTAACTTTAACGGACGCAAATCCCATTTCCCACCTGGTCCTGAATCAAGATCCATATGTTCAAATTGGAACACCATATTCAGCTCATTTCGATCTGAACCTGTATAAAGCTTTGCCTGCTCCACATCTACACCTGGCGTCTCACCAACCGTAACGACACCTTTTGAAAGCACCTCTTTATTCATTTCCTGTAAATACTCATGTATTTTAGGACCATTAAAGAAATACTCTGCACCTGACACATACTTTTTCCCTTCCATATTCGGTGCATCCTGGTACCCGGCCTTAGAAATTAAATTAATCACATCCATTCGGAAGCCATCGACACCCTTGTCAATCCACCAATTCATCATATCGTATACTTCTCTACGAAGCTTCGGATTTTCCCAATTTAAATCAGGCTGCTTTTTACTAAAAAGATGGAGAAAGTATTCATCGGTCGTTTCATCATACTCCCATGCCGAACCGCTAAAGAATGATTCCCAGTTCGTTGGCTCTTTACCATCCTTTCCCTTGCGCCAAATATAATAATTCCGGTATGGGTTGTCCTTTGACTTTTTTGCTTCAATGAACCAACGATGCTCATCTGATGAGTGGTTTACTACGAGGTCCATCATGAGCTTCATTTCACGGTCATGCATCTCCTGAATCAAATGTTCCCAATCTGCCATTGTTCCAAACTCATCCATAACATCTTGGTAATCGCTTACATCGTATCCATTATCGTCGTTTGGAGATTTATATACAGGAGACAGCCAAATGATATCAACACCAAGCTCCTTTAAATAATCAAGCTTTTCAATAATACCTTGAAGGTCACCAATTCCATCTCCATTGCTATCCTTAAAGCTTCGAGGATAGATTTGATAAACGACACTTTCTTTCCACCATGATTGATCCATATGTATAACTCCTCTCAAACGCACTGATTTGTGCAAACGCTTGCTTTTAATAAGGATAGCATTAATTGACTCGAAAAAAAATAACCTTTCACATGAAAGAAAGGCTATTTTTTGACATATCTATTTCTCATTACTCGCTCTTTGTGCAAGCAGGGAGATAACCGCATCATCCATTGGCGGATTATGAAGGCCGGCTCGAACATCTCGGTAATATCTTTGCAGTGGATTTTTATGATACAGACTTTGCGCTCCTACGATGCGCATAGCTTTATCAACAATCTCCATGGCTGTATTGGTGACCACTTGTTTCACCGCTGCAAGCTCCGCATGTAGTTCATAGCGATGTTCAACATCTTGATCCCATCTTTCCGCTACAGAATAAAGAAAGGTTCTTGCACTCATTAACTTAAGCTCCATTTCCCCGATAAGCTGACGAATATTAGGAAGCTCACTGATGGGACCTTTGATAGAGTTTGGTTTGTAATTGTTTGCATATGTCACCGCATAATTTCTTGCTGCCAAGGCAATTCCCATATAACAAGCTGGTATATGCAAAAGCCAACCAGTTGCCTTCTTCTTTGATTCCTGATCAAGAACTTGTACAAGTGCATCGTAAGGAACTCTCACATCTTGTAAAAGAATGTCATGACTTCCTGTTCCACGCATCGCCATGGTGTCCCATGTTTCGACGATTTCCAACCCTTTTGTTTCACGTGGAACAATAAACTGAGCAATTTCGCCATTTTTCTCCACCGCTGCAACGACAATAAAATAATCGAGTACAGGAGACATCGTTGTAAACGTTTTTCGACCGTTCAATACCCAATGCTCTTCTTCTTGTACGGCAAGAGTTTGCGGTCTGCCTCCTCTTGTTGGACTCCCTGTTGCTGCCTCGGAAACCGCACTGTTTAATAACGCTCCATGATGTACGATGTCTTTTGCGATTTTCTCAAAAGCGCCATTTTTCCATAACTTCTTTTCGGCAGTATCCATGACAATTCCTAAATGCCAGCCGATAGAAAGAGCAGTCGAGGCATCTCCCTGGGCGAGTCTTTCCTGTAGGAGAACAAGTTCATAAAGTGAAATTCCTTCTCCTCCCAATTCCTTTGGAACAGAAAGCTTCGTGTAGCCACTTTTCTTTAACTCCTCGATATTTTCATAGGGGAAGCTCCCCTCCCGGTCATATTGTTCTGAGCGTTCTTGAAAGGAATCAGCTAGCTTACTAACCATGCTATAGAGCTCTTTGTGACGGTTTGTTTTTAGAAAATATTGCTCATGATAACCCATTAAAAAAACTCCCTTCCCTGCCTATTAGTGCGAATGTAACTCTAATAATCGTTCCTGCTATTTATATAAGTATAACGGTACGGCTCTTCCCTTGTAAAAAAAGAACCCCTTAGAATATCTAAGAGGTTAGGTCATCAACAGAAGCTAAAATTGATGTCTAGTTAACTAATAAATGAAATAATCGTGACTCCTACGATCGCAACGAGGGACATATGCATTCCATTCGCTCGCAATCCAACCTGAACACCAGAAATTCCAGCAAATCGGCTAACCATTAAGTTTAAGCCAGAGAACGGACTAAGCGCCGTTGACATCGCCCAAGTGAGTAACAATAATAGCGCCAGAGAAATACTCGTTATGCCAAGCTCAGCAGGCTGCAACTGCATCGCTAGCGCTCCCACAACAGCAATCTGGTGAATTCCCATATAGGTGAGTACAAGTACGATCGCAATGACGGCTAATGCAAAGAGGAAAAAGGACTCCTTCGCAAACCCAGTAAGAACAGAATTGACTCCCTCTGCTAACGCAGTTCCTTTTATGGCAAAGGCCAGCATTCCCGCACTCATAAAGAGCATCATTTCATTGTTCATCAGTGGAACGGTACGATCTCGGTAATCGATTAACAGTGGGCGCATTTTCTCCCAGTTGCGAGGAAAAACCGCAAATGCGGCCGGAACAAGAACGGAGATCAGACAAACAATGACGATCATCGACCAGTGAGTTGCCAACTCAATTAAAAGACAAGCTCCCATTAACAAAACAACAAAGAATACTAGGCTTATAAGCTGATTACGAATCTTGTTATCTAGTAAATGAGATTGTGTTGATTCCACATTAATAGGGTTTCTCTTCTGCCAAAGGGCAAATAAGACATTTCCGATTAGTAAAGATAAAAATGATAGAACCATTCCATATCCAATGTACTGAGTGAACGGAACATGCAAATAATGAAGCACTAAAGAGACAGATGCAAAATACGGAGACCAAAAAATGGCGGTCGTAAAACCAACGAGATAGCTTTTCGCCGACATCATCGATGGAAGCTTTAACTCATCTAAAAATTCATTGATAATCCGAACTGAGCCAAGATTTAAGACCGGACTTAATAAAAACAAAGTACCCGTAATTCCGGCATATAGTTTCTTTGGCTGCTGCATCAACTTTTTTAGAAGAAGAGCTACCGCTTCAAAGTATCCTCCGAATCGTAATGGAATCGACAACAGAGGTGCTAACGTAATTAAACAAAGAAGAGGTAAAATAAGAAACTGGCCATCACTTATTCCTTCAACACCTGTCCCCTTCCCCATTTCAAGGACAATTCCAAGTCCCATCATAAAAAAGCCAAGAAGTCTTGGTAAAGGGTCTGCTTTCGGAGCACTACCGACAAACGCAATCAAAGCAAGAGCCACCACAACATACCGAAGCCACGTGAGCTCTACAAAAAATTGAATCAAATAAAGGCCACACATCGCTAAAATGAGATAGCTTCGCATAGGGCAACTTCTCCTAATGAACTAGTAATCTTATGTTTCATCGTACTCCTATCATTCGATAGATTCAATCGGTTCTTCTAGAAAAAAGAATTGAAATTAGAGTGAATGAAACCCTACATCTACCCACCCGCTTGAAAACAAGCAAACAATTGCTGTATTCTTTAAAGGACAAAACACCTAAAGGATGTAAAAATAATGAGATTAAATAAATTTATTAGCGAATCGGGCTTTACTTCCAGACGCGGAGCAGACAAGCTCATTAGTGAAGGAAAAGTGACGATTAATGGGCGTGTCGCTGAGCTTGGGAGTCAGGTGGAAGCGGGAGACGATGTGAGGGTGAACGGCAAATCCATCGTGGTAGCGAGAAACTATGTATATATTGCGCTTAATAAACCCGTCGGAATTACGAGTACAACCGAGCGTCATATTAAAGGGAATATTATCGATCTCGTAAACCATCCACTAAGGATATTCCATATTGGAAGGCTCGATAAAGACTCCGATGGTTTAATCCTGCTAACAAATGACGGAGACATCGTCAACGAAATTCTTCGAGCAGAAAACAGACATGAGAAGGAGTACATCGTGACTGTAGACAGACCTATCACAAAAGAGTTTGTCACAAAAATGTCTTCGGGCGTGGAAATTCTTGATACAAAAACCCTTCCTTGTAAAGTGGAGCAACTATCAAAATACGTGTTTAAAATTATTTTAACACAAGGCTTAAACCGACAAATTCGCCGCATGTGTTCAAGCTTAGGGTACGGAGTCGTTCGCCTCCAACGCACAAGAATTATGAACATCCATCTTGGCAACCTCCCCATTGGTCAGTGGAGGGATTTAACAAAAGAAGAAAAAAGGGAACTGTTTAAAGAACTGAATTACGAACCGAAACAGTAAGAAAAGCGGAAGCGCCCTGTTCAGCGCACGACAGGCCTGGAGCGCTCCAACTGAGATAAAGGAAACACGATGAGCCAGAGGCGCATTCGTGCTTGACTTATCGTAGGGCGGAGAGCGAAGGACACTAGGCGCTAGGGCGCTGGAGCTAGACAATTCTCAAAGTCGAAAATCTTATTCTTTCTTTTAAAAAAGCTGAAGACCTCTTCAGCTTTTTCTCATGATGATTGCTGGCTTTCCGATCGGATAATACTCAATTTCCTTACAGTCCAGAACAGCCTCTTCAGAGAAACTGTTTCTTCCATCAAATACGATTGGCTCTTTCATATGAGAAATAACTTCTGATAATACGAGCTGTTTGATTTCCTTCCACTCCGTAACGATAAAGACAGCATCTGCCTCTTTTAATGCCTCTTCCACCGAAGCAGCATACACGATTTGTTCTCCGAAGATCGTTTTCGCATTACGAGTTGCCACTGGGTCGTATCCAATTACGCTTGCTCCTTCTTTCAGCAAAGAATGGATAATCGTAATCGAAGGTGCTTCTCTCATATCATCTGTGTCCGGTTTAAAAGCAAAGCCTAATACAGCTATTTTCTTATGCTTCAGATTTCCAAAACGATTCAGAGCCTTATTCACAAGAAGCTGCTTCTGTCGGTTGTTAATCATCATGGTTTCTTCAATCATTGTAAAAGGCACATGATTTTCTTTCGCAATGGCTAAAAGTGCACTAACATCCTTAGGAAAACAGGACCCGCCATAACCGATTCCACTTTGTAAAAAAGCTGCCCCTATCCGTTGATCTAGCCCCATCCCTTTAGATACAGCTTCTACGTTTGCACCTACTGCCTCACAAAGGTTTCCTATATTATTAATAAAGCTAATTTTTGTTGCTAAAAAGGCATTCGATGCATACTTAATCATTTCCGCACTTCTTGCATCTGTCGTGACAATTGGAGCGTTTAGAGGAGCATACATCTTTTCGATCACTGCAGCTGCCTCCTTGTTCTCACACCCAACCACAATGCGGTCAGGATATAATGTATCTGACACCGCTGATCCTTGTCGCAAAAATTCCGGATTGGATACAACTGAAGGTGAGATTTTCTTTTGACTAGCTCCCTCCAGCCATTCTTTCACCTTTTCATTTGTACCAACGGGTACGGTACTCTTTATCACAATAATCGCGTCTTCTTTTAAATATGGAGCAGCATCGTGGATCGCCTGAAATAGATACGTTAAGTCTGCTTCCCCGCTAGTTTTCTGTGGAGTACCAACAGCAACGATTATGACTTCTGCCTTCTCCAACCCTTCTTGATGCGACGTTGTGAACTGTAATCGTTTGTCATCCATATTTTTCGTAATCAATTCTTCCATTCCTGGTTCATAGATGGGAGATATTCCTCCACGAAGAAGGTTTATCTTTTCTTCACTAGTATCAATGCATGTAACATGATGTCCGATTTCTGCTAAACAAACACCTGTAGATAGTCCCACATAACCCGTTCCAATTACAGCAATTCTCATATTCCATCATTCTCTCGTTGTTGAAAATCGATATTCTCATAGATGTCTTTTATATACTCTAGAACCACTTCCCTCATGTCTTCCCTTCTTAGCGCAAAATCGAGTGTTGCTTTCACAAACCCGAGTTTGTCTCCAATATCGTAACGTGTACCCTCAAATGAGTAAGCAAAAACTGCTTGCTCTTTATTCAGTTCATTAATTGCGTCAGTTAACTGCAATTCGACATTAGGAACGATCGGTAATGACTCAAGCTTTTCAAAAATTTCTGGTCTAAACACGTATCTCCCGATAATCGCATAGTTTGAGGGAGCATCCTCTTTCCTTGGCTTTTCGACTAATGATTCAAGTGAAAATAGATTAGGAATTCCGATGGCTCCTTTTGGTTTCACAATTCCGTACTTGCTCACCTCATCGTCGCTTACCGTTTGAACGGCCACAACCGAGCTATTACAGTATTCGAAAGCATTCATTAGCTGCTTTAAGCAAGGTACTTCTGATTCCACAATGTCATCACCCAGCATAACGGCAAACGGCTCATTACCGATAAAGCTTTTCGCACATAGAATCGCGTGCCCCAATCCAAGCGGTTCCTTTTGCCTTACATAATAGATGGATACTAAACTTGATAACTTGCGAATTTCTTCTAGAAGCTCTACCTGATTCTTTCGTGTTAATGTGTCTTCAAGCTCATAGGATTTATCAAAATGATCTTCAATCGAACGTTTGCCTCGTCCGATAATAATGACAATTTCTTTAATTCCAGCTGCTACTGCCTCTTCGACTATATATTGAATCGTCGGTTTATCGACGATGGGCAACATTTCTTTTGGCTGTGCCTTGGTTGCTGGCAAGAATCTTGTTCCCAATCCTGCAGCAGGGATAATTGCCTTTCGTACCTTCATCCTTCACCCTCCCCTCTGTTCTTCTCTGGCGACTGATACGGGAGGTACTCCCTATCCATGAATTTCTTCAAACTACGTGGAAGCATCTTTTTACGGCGTCTTATTAAATACTGAGAAAGTATTTTTTTCTCCTCCGCGCTCACTTGCCAATCATCCGGAATTATGCTGAGAATTTCCTCAATTAGAAAGTTAGGAATGGTTTGAATCACTTTCATTGCTTCATAAAAGTCCGATTCATCTTTTACAAATTGGGCCATTAACCGGTGAGTGGCACTTTTTAATATTTTCACAGGAAGATCTTCTACCTGTTCTCCTTTCCAGTTATAGGAACCAAAGCATTCCGCATGGTCAATGATCCATAGATGATATGTCTCATTGCCCGCTTCTTTTAGTAAGATATTTTTCTTCGTTCGGTCGCGGTTTGATAACCAATAATCAAATAAAATAATCGAAGCTAGTTGTTGCTCGTTTACGATTTTCCTAATTTGAGAGACTTCATGTCCATTGTAGCAATCGGGAATATATCGTGAAGCAAACTGATATTGACTGGCACTTTCAATAAAATCAGGAATTTGAGAGGAGAATTCAGTTGGTATTTCTACAATTTGAGCATAGGGAATTGGTAACTGTAAGTATCTGGCTAAGCAGTATGCTACCCATTCGTTTGGCAATGATTTTTCGAACCTCTGTATAAAATACTTCACTGCATATTCATGTCCATCGTCAAACTTGATTAAGTGAGTGTTTGATTTCCCTTCTAACTTCTTTACATATGAAACTGGCTTAATCATCCACCTTCACCACACCATCTTTACCTGTTTCTTTTTGCATAATTGCTAGTAAAAACTGGACATATTTCTCGGCCACCCGATGAATATGAAAGTTCTCAAGAGTGTGCAAAATCGCCGCCTCGGACATCTCTTTCTGTACCTCAGGCTGATCGATAATGAAATATAGCTTCTTGATTGCCTCATCTATATTCATTCCGTGAAATAGTTTCCCTGTTTCCCCATCTTTCACAATCTCTGTGACGGGCATCATTCGAGAGGCAACTACTGGAACTCCACAAAGCATAGATTCCACAAATGTGTTCCCAAATGACTCCGTCTTTGTAGTCGCGATGGTACAGCCACCAGATTGACGAATCTTTGCATACACATGTGGCATTTGCTGGTAAGGAATCACCGGAAACCACTTGATGATGTCAGTTAATCCTTCTTCTTCCCACTTTGCAGCAAACTCTTCTCTCTGCACACTTTGTGCTCCACCTGTGACCCAAAATTCCATATCATTTCGATCCTGTTTAACTCTTTTAGCGATTTCCATAAGCATTGGCCAGTTCTTCCTTTTATCTAATCGTCCAATCCAACCGATAACCTTTTTATTCTTTGGAAGGATGGGCTCCAAATCATAATCGATTTCTTCTTCATTAAGTGCATAATAATAAGCTGGGTCGATTCCGTTATAAATCACCTCGATTGGAATTCCTTCAATAAGGATGGATACAAGCCTTTTTTGATAATGGGAGGGAACAATGATGGCTACCGGTTGAATACCCTGAAAGTTCTGGAGATGAGGAGTGATTTTTATAAGTTCTGGAGTACGTGCTTCGACTATTACAGGTCCGTTGTAATTGGCCATTTGCAGCCACTTAAAGGCATCCTTTGTATCAACAACAATTATTGCGTCATATTGATTATCTTGTATGATTTTCACTATTTCGTTTTTGTCCTTCGTCAAGTAAACGGGAGCGATATCTTCCATAATATGCATACCACCGTGATCTGTCTTATACAGAAACTCTGTTTTTATGCCATATTTTTTAAAATATATCGCCCGATTACGCCACCCAGCATTCACCCCTCCAACCGTGAGTAGACGCCAGATTACTAGTATTTTCATCATGACTCTCCTTACTTTTCACCTTTCTACCATACTATTCACGGTCTACAAACTAGTGTTTTATTTACATTCTCTTTACATTAGATTCATAAAATTAAAAAGTGTACAGGCTATTAACTAGGGAAAAAGCGGAATTTTGCTTATCGGAAAATAAAAGAGGGAATGACCCAAGTCATTCCCTCTTTCTTACTCAATACTATTCGAATGTGAACGCTGACGCTCTTGTTCAGCGAGAATTTCGTTATCCTCTGCATTGTCTCTTGTTACTTTTTGCGTCAGGATCGCCCCTACAGCAACTAAGATCATGACAGCGATATAATACCCTTTTTCATTTAGTTCAAGACTATCAGCGTTATAAAGACCGATACTAAAAAGGAATACCCCTGCAAAGAAAGTAAAATAAGCTAGTACGGTGAAGGCCGTGGTATTTCTACGTCTGTACTTCATATTCATCCCCCTAAAACCAACTATAAGTTCCATTTCAGGTATATTATACCAAGTAGACATGGTGTAAATCTACACTTTTTTTCATAAAAAAAGGCTGACTTTTAATCGTCAGCTCTTCTTCCTGTTATTACTCACCCTTAATCGCTTTTACTTCATCAGGATGATTATCAATCCATTCCTGTGCCACTTCTTCCGCATCGCGATTATTATCTTCAATTTCAACAATCATCTTTTCAATATCTGATACATCCATGCTCCAGTTGCTTAATAATTCATATGCTTCTGGTGCTTTATCTTTTAACTCATTGTTTGTAATAACATGAACTTCTGATGTGTCAAAGTATCCTTCTGGACTTGGAAGTACCTTTAAATCATAGTTAGCAAACATTGGATGTGGTCTCCAGCCAAGGAAAAGCACGGGCTCTTCTTTCGCCATTAGACGCTGCGCTTGTGCAAGCATACCACCTTCACTGGAAGCTACATATTCAAGATCCAACCCAAGCTCTTCAATCATTTTATGAGAAGTAACCGTCATCCCTGCTCCTTCTTCAATTCCATAAACCTTGCCCCCAAATAAATCTTCTTTGCCCTTTATATCTTCAACCGACTCAATTCCTTCTACATACGTTGGAATGACCCATCCAAGCTCACCATCTGCATAACTTACCGCTGTATCATCAAGACTATCTACATATTTCTCCATATAATTGGCGTGCATATCTGGTAGCCATGCATCCATAAATATATCAAGATCTCCTTTTGAAAGGCCCGTGTACACTCCACCAGCATCAGCACTTGTTTCTTTTACTGTATAACCCATGTCTTCAAGAAGAAGCTTGGCAACCTTTGTAGGTGGGATTGTACTCGTCCACGGTGTTACTCCAAAGTTAATGGTGACATTTTTGCTGTCTTCTCCAGTTTCCCCAGAAGTACTTGCTCCACTGCTACAACCTACAAGTAAAATGAAGGTTAGTAGTAATAATAAGCTTACCTTTAGTTTTTTCAATCTTCCCCACTCCTTGACTATTTTTTATTTTTATTACCTAAACCTTGAGTAATACGGTCTAGGATAATAGCTAACACAACAATTCCTAATCCACCAACCAAACCTAATCCAACGTTAACGCTAGATATTCCAGCTAATACGGTTGAACCAAGTCCTGGTGCGCCGATCATAGATGCAATAACTGCCATTGATAGGGCCAACATAATTGTTTGATTTACCCCTGCCATAATCGTTGGGATCGCAACGGGTAATTGTACTTTCACAAGCATTTGCCATGAAGTGGATCCGAAAGCCCTTGCTGCTTCGACCATATCTTCAGGCACTTGTTTAATGGCCAGGGTTGTCATTCGCACCGCTGGCGGAGTTGCAAACACAAAAGTTGATATAACAGCTGGAACTTCACCTAATCCAAATAACAGAATAGCCGGTATCAAATACACAAAGCTCGGTAAAGTTTGCATAAAGTCCAATATTGGACGAACAATTTTATCTAAAACTGCATATTTTGCAGTTAAAATCCCTAATGGAAGTCCTATGATGATTGAAAAGACGGTTGCTACCACAACAACGGCTAATGTTAGCATCGCATCTTCCCAAAGATTAACGGAACCAAGATATAAAGTACCGATTAATGTAAAAATAGCAATTCCTTTTCCAGCAAGTTTCCACGCTAATAAAATGAATAGTAAAGCAATAATTTCAGCTGGAATCATGAGAAATAAATCAGCTACGCCATTGATGAAAAAAGAGATAATGGAGCTGACGGAGTCAAAAAAGCCACCCATGACCGGGATTAACCAGTCGTAAACAAAGTCATTTGTCCAATCCTCTAACGGTAATGTAAAATAGTTCATTCTTTCATCCCCTCGCTTTGCTCTTTCCCTAACACGAGTCCCGAAAGAATCGAAACTCTTACGATAATTCCTACTAGCTTGTTTTCCTCAACAACAGCGATAGGATATTTTGATTCTGCTGCTAAACCAATTAGCTCACTTAACGGAGTAGTAGGTGCAGTCGTATGAAAATCTGACTCTAGCACATCCTCAACCCATTTATTTTCCTTATAGGCTTTGATGGCAGCATCGATCGTTAAAATTCCTTTTAAGTTTTTATCCTTATCTACGACGAAAATACTTGAGAGGCCTGCATCCTCCATCTTCTTCATTGCTACTCTTGGGCCATCCTTCCAAGTTGTGATTACGTCAGGCTTTTTCATAATATTAGAAGCCATGAGTACCTTCGAGCGATCCACGTCCTCAACAAAGTTGTACACATATTCATTGGCTGGATTCTCAAGAATTTCTTCAGCGGTTCCAATTTGAACGATTTCTCCATTTTTCATAATCGCAATTCTGTCGCCAAGTTTCAGCGCTTCATCAAGATCATGTGTGATAAAGAGAATGGTTTTTCCAAGCTTGCTCTGAAGCTGAAGAAGCTCATCCTGCATCTCTTTACGAATAATTGGATCTAATGCACTGAACGCTTCGTCCATGAGAAGGATATCGGAATCATTCGCAAGAGCTCTCGCAAGCCCCACTCTTTGCTGCATTCCACCACTCAGTTGATCCGGATAGCTATTCTCGTACCCTTTTAACCCAACATCTTCAATTGCCTTTAGTGCCTTTTCCTCTCTAACGCCTTTCTCGACTCCTTGTACTTCCAGTCCGTAAGCGACATTTTCAAGTACATTGCGATGTGGAAACAAAGCAAACTTTTGAAACACCATTGATAGTTTTTTTCTCCTTGTTTGCATCAAGTCGTTTTTATTCATTTTTGTAATGTCTTGACCATCAATGAGAACTTCACCATCGGTCGGTTCAATCAAACGATTGATTAAGCGAATCAATGTCGACTTCCCACTCCCTGAAAGTCCCATAAGAACGAAGAATTCCCCTGGCTTCACTTCAAAGGAAGCATTGTTGACACCTACGGTCATGCCTGTTTCTCTTAATATTTGTTCCTTGGTCTGCCCTTGTTGTAAGCGCTTAACTCCTTCTTTTGGATTTGAGCCAAACACCTTTGTGAGATATTTCACATGAATTTTATTCATTTTATAACCCCTTTTTGTATATCTATTTATTTGATAGATTGATAGATTGGTAAGATGTGTATTGTATATAAGAGGAAAAACGAAGAGAGTGAGTAGTTTAAAGTTTTCCTGCCCTTTTATTGTAGCTTGATTGTCATGTGTTTAACAAAGCCGAAATTTCTGTATATTCCGTAGATATTGTTCGTAAAGTTTTAACTGTACAAATTAGACGATAGAATGGTTAAAATTCCTCCCGAATGCTCCATAATCCTCCAAAATAATAGGTTTCTACTTTTAAATTCAATATGATAATCTATAGATAGAAAGCTCAGGGAAGTGAAAATATCTTGAATGAACAAGACAAACTATTGAAGGCAAGAGATCGTTTTATTGATTCAATGGCTAAAAATATGAGTCTATATGGAATTACCCATTCGGTAGGAAGACTATATGGATTATTATATTTTAGTGAAAAGCCAATGACTCTTGATGAAATGAAAGACGAGCTTGGAATGAGCAAAACGAGTATGAGCACAGCTGTCAGACAGCTTCAAGAACTAAATATGGTAGAAAAAGTGTGGAAGAAAGGTGAAAGAAAAGATTTATACCAAGCCGCAGACGACTGGTACGAATCCTTCTCTGCCTTGTTTACCACAAGCTGGCGAACAGGCATCTCCCTTAACATCTCTACTATTAATAAATCACTGAAAGAGCTCCGTTCTCTTCTTGAAAATCCAGAAACAAGTGACGAAGTAAAGGCTTCTGCAGCGTTAGATATTGAAAAATATCAATATGCACTAGATTACTATGACTGGCTTAACCGTTTTGTTGACAGCCTCGAATCAAAGGAAATATTTAATCATATTCCAAAAAAGGAGTAGTGGATGTCTAACCATCCGCTGCTTCTTTTTTGTTTTAATGAAATACCCAGGTTGGGGAAAGCCCAAACCTGATTTTTTTATTTTTTGGGCTAGTCTATTTGACCGGTCGGTGACTTTTTGGGTAGATGCAGGCAATTAGAGATGTGCTATTTGACCGGTTGATGACCTTTTAGGTTGCAATGGGCAATTTGAGCCGCACTATTTGACCGGTTGATGACTTTTTGGATCGCTCCGGGCAATTTGAGATGCGCTATTTGACCGGTTGATGACTTTTTGGATCGCTCCGGGCAATTTGAGATGCGCTATTTGACCGGTTGATGACCTTTTAGGTTGCAGCGGGCAATTTGAGCCGCACTATTTGACCGGTTGATGACTTTTTGGGTTGCTGCGGGCAATTAGAATATCCCTATCTTACCGATTAACAGCTTTTTCTAAACTAACGGGCACTGAAACCCCCAACCACTAAAAATTAAAATGCCCCCTCCCTACAAAACTGCTAAAATATAAATAGAAGAGTAATCACGATAAGGGGTCTTGCGCAATGTTTGAATTATTGCTCACGATGGTTGAACGGTTGGGGATTATTGTTACGATTGCGTTCGTGTTGACACGGTTTCCCTTTTTCCGGGACATGATTTATCAAGAACAACTGGATCGAAAACAGCAATATACGGCCATCCTATTTTTCGGCTTCTTTGGCATTATTGGAACTTATTCTGGATTAACATTAAGCACGGAAAGCTTACACTTTAGCTCGTGGACAGCGGGTTTGAACCAAGATGAAGCGATTGCGAACTCTCGTGTCGTAGGCGTAGTGATTGCCGGACTGCTTGGAGGTTATAAAGTAGGAATTGGGGCAGGAATCATTGCTGGTCTACACCGGTTCACGCTCGGGGGCTTTACCGGCATCTCTTGTGGGCTAGCCGCCATCATCGCTGGAGTTCTCGCTGGTCTGTTTCATCGCAAAAATAAACATGTTCGATTACAATCCGCATTTTTTATCGGTGCCCTAGCAGAATCCGTTCAAATGCTCATTATATTACTGATTTCTCATCCGTTTGAAAAAGCTTGGACACTTGTAGAAATTATCGGTGTTCCTATGATTCTTGCAAACGGAATTGGAAGCGCACTCTTTTTACTAATTATCAAAAGTGTAATTAACGAAGAAGAGCGAACAGGTGCAATTCAAGCACAAAAAACACTTCGTATTGCTGAAAAAACGCTTAGCCATTTACGCCATGGACTGTCCCAGGATTCGGCAAAAGCAGTTTGTCATATTCTCCATAACGAAATCCGTACAAGTGCCGTCTCTATGACCAATACGAAGGAAATTCTTGCGCATGTGGGACTTGGTTATGACCACCATCAAGTCGGGAGCCCTATACAGACGCAAATTACTCAGTCGGCTATCCAGAAAGGCGAAACGATTGTTGCTGATAAAAATGCCATCCATTGCCGTGAAAAGAGTTGCCCTCTTGGTGCTGTAGTTGTTGCGCCATTACGACAAAGAGGAGAAACGATCGGAACGTTAAAATTTTACTTTCGTTCTGAAAAAGAAATTACTCCTGTAATTATGGAGCTTGTGTCAGGATTAAGTTCATTATTAAGTAACCAGCTCGAAATCGCTGATGTTGACCGTGCTTATCAGCTTGCAAAAGAAGCGGAAATTAAAGCGTTGCAGGCACAAATTAGTCCGCATTTTTTATTTAATACACTGAACACGATTCTGTCGCTCATTCGTCTAGACCCTATGAAGGCACGTAAGCTTCTCGTTTCACTGTCGCATTTTTTACGCCAAAACTTGTCCGTTACCACTCAAAGCTTAACTACGCTCGAGCAGGAACTGAAGCATGTGAAAGCTTACTTAGCCATTGAGGAGGCAAGATTCGCCAATAAATTATCGGTCACCTATGATATAGACGAAAACACACTGTTACAAAATATCCCTCCGCTTACGCTTCAACCCATTGTTGAAAATGCGATTAAGCATGGATTTAAAGATAAAGAAAAGAATTGTTTCATCCATATTTCTACTAAAAAAGAACCAACACATATCCTTGTCACCATCGAAGATAATGGCGAAGGAATTCCTCCTGAGAGAATGCAGCAATTATTAGCGCAACCCATTTCATCTGAAATAGGAAGCGGAGTCGCGCTATACAATGTAAATCGCCGCCTATCATTTGTATTTGGTGAAAAAACTACCCTTCAAATCAACAGCACATTACAACAAGGTACGAGCATACAGTTTTCGATACCAATTGGGGAGGTAAACGAAGATGGATCCATTCATTAAAGTGATGGTGGTGGACGATGAACCGTACAGTCGCGAAGAATTAAAGCATCTGCTGCAGTCCTTTTCAACGATTCAAGTGGTTGGAGAAGCAGAGTCTGGTGAAGCGGCCCTTATGAAGGTATTACAGCTTCAGCCGGATGTCATCTTTTTAGACGTAGAAATGCCTCGAATGAACGGAATGGAATTAGCAAAGGCACTTAAAGAGTTTAAAAAACCTCCTTATATTGTGTTTGCTACTGCCTATCCTGAGTTTGCTGCGGAAGCCTTTCGATATGATGCCCTGGATTATTTGTTGAAGCCTTTTGATGAAGAGCAGCTACACGAAACCATCCGAAGATTAGAAAAAAAGCTTGCGCCGATAAAAGAGCAAAGCAAAACCTCCGGAAAGCTTGCGATTGAAGCAGACGGCGAGATTTTATTTATTGATCCAAAGGAAGTTTACTATATTGTGAGAGATGAAAAGAGTACGAAGCTTGTTACGGAGGATCATGAGCTCATTACGAAGCTCCCTCTTAAAGAATTCGAATCAAGGCTCGTTCCCTTTGGATTTTTCCGTATTCATAAAAGCTTTCTTGTGAATTTAACCTATGTTAAACGGCTAACTCCATGGTTTAACGGCGCTTACCAGTTAGAGCTTGAAGGAAAAAAGGAGCTTCTCTCTGTGAGTAGAAACTACGTGAAAGCACTAAGAGCAAGACTCGAAATCTAATTATCTACTGATCATGCATGTTAATTTAGGTTAACGACATGATAACGTTGGAAAACTGCTTTTTAATCCAAAATCCCCCTTTCAGGCTTTCTTGTCTTTTATAATTATTTATGAAAACGCATTCATAAATAATTAAGGGGGAATTAGTTTGTATACCTTTTTAGCAGGAATTGCCCTACTCATCGTTGGTTATTTTACTTATGGAAAATTTGTTGAAAAAATCTTTGGGGTGAAAGAAGATCGTGCGACACCTGCTTATGTGAATAACGACGGAATCGACTATGTGCCGATGAGCACACCAAAGAACTCCCTTATTCAGCTATTAAATATTGCTGGTACAGGACCTGTCTTCGGGCCGATATTAGGAGCACTTTACGGACCAGTTGCCTTCATTTGGATTGTTATTGGCTGTATTTTTGCAGGTGCTGTTCATGATTATTTAACCGGTATGATTTCTATCCGAAACAAGGGAGCTCATCTTCCTGAGCTAGCGAGCCGGTTCCTAGGAAAAGTGATGAAGCACATCGTAAATGGCTTTGCTGTCCTTCTTCTTTTACTAGTTGGTACTGTGTTTGTCACCACTCCAGCTAGCTTATTACATGTTGTGATGGACGGAAAAATTGCCTTATCTCTTATTATCGTTGCTATTTTTGCTTATTATGTTTTAGCTACTTTGCTTCCAGTGGACAAATTAATTGGTCGTTTATATCCATATTTCGGAGCACTATTACTAATCAGTGCACTAGGTGTTGGAATTATGTTGGTGGTCACAGGTGCACCCATTCCTGAACTATCATTAACAAACTTCCACCCAGATAATCTACCAGTTTTACCATTGTTATTCTTTACAATCTCATGTGGAGCTCTTTCTGGGTTCCATGCAACACAAACGCCAATCATCTCTCGTACCACTCAAAATGAGAACCAAGGCCGTAAAATTTTCTATGGCATGATGATTACAGAAGGTGTCATCGCTATGATTTGGGCGGCAGCTGCCATGAGCGTATTTGATGGTGGTTATGCAGGATTACAAGAAGTTCTAGCTGCTGGAGGACCTGGAGCCGTTGTTAGCCAAGCGTCTACCGCTCTACTTGGTGCAATCGGTGGTACATTAGCGATCCTTGGTGTAGTCGTTCTTCCGATCACATCTGGTGATACAGCTTTCCGAAGTGCACGTATGATTATTGCTGAATATATCAATGTAGCTCAAAAGAAACTGAGCAACCGTTTGTGGATCGCTGTTCCATTATTTGCTGTATCAGCAGTATTGACTCAAATGGATTTTAACTTATTATGGAGATATTTCAGCTGGGCTAACCAGTCCACGGCTGTTATTGCCCTATTCGTTGCAGCTATGTACCTTTACATCGCGAAAAAGAATTATTATATTGCACTCGTGCCAGGAACATTTATGCTCGTAATGGTTATCACGTATATATTAAATGCACAAATTGGCTTCGGACTTTCTATGAATACTTCATGGATTGGTGGATTGATCGGAACGGTGGTCTTAGTCGTCATGTTCTTCCGAGCTGCGAAAAAAGCACGTGCAAACAATCTACCGCTTGAAGAAGACATTTCGAATTGGAATCGAGTGGCGTAAAAGTTGAAGCTGACTCTATGTGAGTCAGCTTTTTTATGGGGTTATTGTTGTTATTTAAAATTTTCATAGATAGAGAACATCGGTAGCATTGCGGCCATTACGATTAAGCCTACAATACTTCCCAACACAGCAATCATAAGAGGCTCTAAGATGGCACTCAAACGAGTAGACATTTCCTCCACATCGTCCTCATAAAACTCGGCAATTTTTTCAAACATTGTATCAAGCTGACCCGTTTCTTCCCCGATTCGCACCATATGCGTAGTAATCTTAGGAAATACCCAGCTGTTCGCCAACGGAGTGGATAAGCTTTCCCCTCGTCTTAATGAATTCTTTGAGTCCTCCAGCACCTTCGCGACGACTGAATTCCCCGCCACCTCTGCACTCATCGTTAATGTTTGCAGAACGGGAACCGAGCTGGCAAACAGAGAAGCCATTGTTCTTGATACACGAGCTAAAATGGTTTTCTGCAACAATGTCCCAAAGATTGGCGTTCGTAAAGCGATTAAATCAAGCATATATCGTCCCTTTGGATTCCGCTTAGTGGCAATAAATCCTACTACTAGTAAGATGACAACGGATAATGCGATATACCATTGATGAATCAAGAAATCAGACGCTGCCATAACGATTTTCGTCGGAACAGGAATTTCTCCACCTACTGATAGTAAGTTGTTTAAAAGACTCGGAAGGACCTTTGTTAAAAGAATCACGACAACGATGACCGCAACAACGGAAACAGCAATCGGGTACACCATCGCTGACTTTACCTTTTCCTTTACCTTACGATCTTTTTCATAAAAAATGGCTAACCTGTTCATCACATTTTCTAAGTCCCCACTCGTTTCCCCGGCAAGAACCATATTTACAAAAATACGGTCAAAGATTTTCGGAAACTGTGAGCATGATTTTGACAAAGATGTCCCGGAACGAACATCTTGATAAATCGTCTTTAACGCTTGTTGAAACGGCTTTGAAGACACTTGCTCGGACAAAAGATTAATCGCATCAACAATCGGCGTCCCTGCATTCAGCAAGGTAGCTAACTGACGACAAAAAATAACGAAGTCCTGATTCTTTACAGGTGCTCCAATAATAATATTAAGATCCTTATTTAAAATCGACTCTTTTATTTCCTTTAGCTCAGCAATATATAAACCTCTTCGTTCAAGCTCCTCTGCTGCCGCTACCTGATTGGCAGCCATGAGCTTTCCTTTTTGCTCTTTGCCGGTAAGGGAGTCAATTCCCTTGTATTTAAATTGCATGATTTCACCGCCTTATAGCGCGTAATGTCCATGATTACTGATGGGCATCCCAATTCGGAATAAACTCATCAGCCGTTTGTTTGGTAATAATCCCACTTTGAACAAGCTCTCTAACTGACATATTCATCGTTTGCATACCAAGAGCCTTATTTGTTTCCAAAATGGATTGTATCTGGTGAATTTTATTGGAACGAATCAAATTTGCAACGGCATGATTATTCACTAAAATCTCCATAGCTGCTCTTCTTCCGTCATCTTTGGCAACAGGTAATAATCGTTGGGAAACGACCCCTACTAATGTCCCTGCAAGCTGGGTACGAATTTGCTGTTGCTGCTCTGCTGGAAATACATCGATGATTCGGTCAACCGTTTGTGCAGCGCCTGATGTATGAAGAGTTGCAAGAACTAGATGCCCTGTTTCAGCAGCCGTAATCGCTGTTCGAATCGTATCAAGATCTCGCATCTCTCCCACAAGAATCACATCGGGGTCCTGCCTTAGTGCTGCTCGTAAACCAACCGCAAAGGAATTGGAGTCCAATCCAATCTCTCGCTGATTCACGATGCTTTTTTTATGCTTATGCAAGTATTCGATTGGGTCTTCTAGCGTTAAAATATGCTTGCTCATATTTTCATTAATAAAGTCAACAATGGAAGCAAGCGTCGTGGATTTTCCACTTCCCGTTGGTCCTGTAACGATTAATAATCCTTGTGTCTTCTGAGCAAAAACCTTGATGATCTCTGGGAGATGAAGGTCGAGAAAATTTGGTACATTACTATTGATCACACGACATACGATTCCCACAGATCCTCTCTGTCTAAAAACATTCACACGAAAACGGCAGATTCCTGGTAAAGCATAGGAAAAATCAACCTCACCTTTTTGGTCAAAATGTTCCTGCAACTCTGGAGTCATGAGCTCCCTTGCCATTTCCTCTGTTTCGTTAGGAGTGAGCGCTTGGCTTCCTACCTTTTTTAACTTCCCATTGATTCTTACAATGGGGGTAACAGCCGTCGTAATGTGTAAATCCGATGCCCCATTTTGAAACGCAAATAATAATAGTTTTTGAATCATCGTGCTCTTCCCCCGTTATTCTACCGTTACGCGATAAACCTCTTCTAAAGTAGTTAATCCTTGTGCTGCTTTTTGCAATCCATCCTCAAACATCGATACAAAACCTTTTGTGTTTACGTACTTACGATAAGCGGAGTCCTGCATCTTTTGTGTAATCATATTTCGTAGCTCATCATCAATGAGGAGCGTCTCATGAATGGCCATACGTCCGCGATAGCCAGAATTATTACAAACCGAGCAGCCTGTCCCTTTTTTCAACTGGCTTGTATCCATTCCTCTAGATTGAAATTGCTCTCTTTCTTCATGTGTTGGCACATACGGACTCGCGCAGTTTTTACATATCTTCCGAACCAATCGTTGCGCAACAACCCCCGTCACTGCCGATGACACTAGGAAGGGCTCAATCCCCATATCCATCAGACGGCTTACCGCAGAAACCGAATCATTCGTATGAAGCGTACTTAATACAAGGTGACCAGTAAGGGCTGATCGTAAAGCAATTTCTGCTGTTTCTGTATCACGAATCTCACCAAGCATGATAATATCCGGGTCCTGTCTGAGGATGGAACGAAGACCAGCCGCAAACGTCATACCAATATTCGCTTTAACCTGAACCTGATTAATTCCACGAATCTGATATTCAACCGGATCCTCAACTGTGATGATATTCACTTCATCGGTATTCAGCTTTTGTAACGCGGTGTATAGGGTTGTCGATTTTCCTGACCCTGTTGGACCTGTAACGAGAATGATTCCGTATGCATTACTAATCATTTTTCGGAAGTTGGCTTCGTTTCTCTCTGAAAATCCAAGCTTTTCAATTCCAAGCACTACATTTCCTGTATCCAACAAACGCATAACAACCTTTTCCCCGAAAACGGTTGGAAGAATCGATACACGAAGGTCAATATTTCTCATATCAACGTCCATTTTAAAACGTCCATCTTGTGGAAGACGCTTTTCAGCGATGTTCAACTTGGACATAATCTTGATTCTTGAGACAAGTACATTATTCATGTTTTTCGGGAGGGTTCGCTCTGTTCTCAGGACCCCATCCACGCGAAGACGAATAAGCGTTTCGTGCTCATGCGGGTCAATGTGAATATCACTTGCCCCGACTTGAAGCGCCTGGCTTAAAAGCTGATTCACCATTTTTGCGACTGGAGAATCATCTGACTGCTGTGCTTCTAAAAAGCCTTCATCTTCCTCGTTTAACGGCATATCCTCAAGCATTTTATCAATCGATTTTTGCATACCATAATAACGATTTAACGCTACCTGAATTTCATGCCTTTTTGCTATCGCTGGCTCAATACGGAAGCCCGTACTCAAACGAAGATCGTCAATCGCGAAATAATCGAGTGGGTCCACCATCGCCACAAGCAATTTATCATTTGTCTTTTTTAGTGGAAGCAGCTGGTACTTTCTCGCTAATTCTTCATCTATAATATTAATGAGCTTTCGATCAATCTCAAGCTCATACAAATTCACCTTTTTAATGCCGAGCTGGAATTCCAGCACTTGAATAATCGTGTCTTCATCCACGATATTCATCGCAACTAATTGATCACCGAGACGCAAACCAGAACTTTTTTGCTGAAGCAGGGCATCCATTAATTGCTCTTCTGTAATTACATTTGTTTCAATAAGCAAATCGCCTATACGCTTTCGCTTAAGTGCCATTCTGTTGCTCTCCTTTTCCTTATTTATTCAAAACCGCTTGAAAAGCTTCACAATAAAACACTCGTGCAGAAACACTAGCATCCATGTTTCCCTTTTCAGTATTGAGGGAGTATGTGACATTCTGTATATGAAAAACTCTCGGCATCTTTTCAAGCTTATCCACGAACTCATTGATGTCTTCTTCATTGCCATTCAAGGAGATTTGTACATCGTTGAAAGAAACCGTAAACTCCTTTACTTCACTTACTCTTTCTTCAAGAAGCTTGTAAATAGATTCTGGGAATAAACTACTCCACTGATCTTGTTCTACCGTTCCTTCTGTAGAAGTTACCGCTTCTGCTTGAGCTTCTTCTTCCGATTCTGTTTGGAAAGAGATATTAGAAACCGAAGTTCCAGTTTCCCCTTCTGTTTTTTCAATATCTTTAATTACCTGCTCTATATTCGGACGTCCAGGAATTCCTTGAAATAACTCCTGCTTCTCCGCTTCGGTCATCGTTTGTGGCTCTAACGATTGGAGCACCTTTCCATAGCTGCTAGTATCAGCTTCAATTTTTTGTAGATTTGCTGCCTTTTCTGCTTTTTCCGCAGCAAGTGGTCGTAAGATAGCGAAATAGAAGATTCCACTAAATGCAACCAATAAACCAATCGCAATAATTAGTATCTTTTCTTTAAGAAAATTCTCTAATTTCATTGCTGCTCACCTTCTAACGTCACAACTGTTGCCTCAAAATACGCTTCGTACAGATTTTTCTCTGTATTTAAACTAATACTCGTCACCTTAGCCTCTGTCACAAATTCAGCCTCTAACAACTGCTGAAGGTAGGTTGCTGCTGCATCTTTCGTTGGGAATAAAACCGTCATGGACAGTGCACCTGTGTTTTCAAACGTATAATTGGAGACAGAACCACCTTCGGGAAGAAGCTTGTATAGATCTTCTTTTATGGTAATTGGGTTTTTATAAATTCCATTTAAAAATCCATGAATTTTATTATATTTATCTACGAAATTATATTCTGTCACACCCGTTCGACGGGCCGTAATGTCCGCTAACACCGTATCTCTCGCTTCCGTACTCGTTGCAATTTTCTCGTCTAGCTCGTGGACCGAACTTTTCCCCGTAATAAATAAAATAATGAGTAATGCGGAAATTACAAGAAACAAGCCTGCTGCGCCAAGTAAATACGGCAATCTATTTAGCCTGTTTCTCCTCTCCTGTGGCAATAAATCAATGCTAATGTTCACTACGATCTCTCCTATCTACCACCATTACTTTTTCCACTTCTTCTTTTCTGTTTCATTTCCTTTAAGAGCTAGTCCAATCGCAACGCTTGTTGAGTTCAGAAGGTCTTTTTTAGGAAAATTCTCCGAAACAATCTTTGAAAAATCAATATCTACTACTTCTACTTCTAACCTGTCTGATAATACAGAAACGAACTGGCAAGCATTTTTCCCAGTAACGATGACTCGTTTAAAATTGCTTTTTCCCTTGCTTAAAGAGAATCGAAAGAAGTTCTGTGCTTTCTCTATTTCAGTAACAACATCGTTAATATACGTCTCTTCATAAATGGCTGACTCCTCAACTGACACAGCCGCCTCTACTAAGCTCTCCACAAACCCATCAAATGGCAAAACATCACTTACTGAAAACAAGTCTTCCTGTTCCGAATCCATTGCCCCCACTGTCATTGTTCTTGAAAAGGCAATGGTTTCATTAGCAAAAATATGAATATCAATGGATTCCTTAGATAAATCAACAACCATCTCGGTTTCACGTAGCCATTCTGGGTTTGTATATGAAATCAATCGCTGTAATGCCGTCCCGCGAATCTCCGCGCTTAACGGCTTCAAACCTGCCTGAATACTCACTTCTAAAATGTCCTCAGATAACGGTAAAGACGTCGCAAAAAACAGAATATCCGCTTTATCGGTTTCCTTCTCTCTTAACTCAGAAGCAAACTCCACAGCCGTCAATTTTTCGATATCTACCTGCTCGTCGGGCTCCGCCTTAATTGTCCCGATCTTCACAAAATCATAAATAGACTTTTCAAAAGGAAGATGAATACTTTCCCCGACCTGGTATTGAAGAAGCTTCGCAAGCGCTTCTTCCTTTAAATCAGGAAGAGAGGTAATTCTTCTCACAATAATGTTTTGTGTTGGAAAGGCCAGATGAACATGCTTGTCCAACACCTTCTCCTTCAACAAGTCGGCTATACTCTTTATATCGGCCATTCTTGAATTTTCTATTATAGAAATCTTTGTATCTATCACATCTATATCAAGTAAAACAGGTTTGTTGTTTTGGATTTGTACCTTCGCAGTTGTGATATACTGATCGCGAAAGTCTATACCTGAGAATGTGTCGTTTTTCTTGAAGCTGAACATGTTGCACCTTCTTTCTGTTGTTGAATTATCGGTTGGTTGAGAAATTTAATGAAGAGGGTTGAATAATTGATGTATATTGGTCCTTAGTTTGGGTACCATTTATTTGTTGGCAGGCAACCTCTAGCAGCGAACAACTTATTCCTTTTCCCTCTCCAGTAATTTCAAACGCATTAGAATCAGCATGCGCATTTCTTACGATTATGCCACTGTTAACCTGAAGAATGGAGCTACCGCCATGGTGTAACTCATCTACTATTAATACCCCATTAACTACTATTTGAGTGTTTTGCCCACTACCTTTAAGATCCATCTCTTTAACGTATACGATCGCATCATTTGGAATTATTATCTTTGTATTTTTTCCACTGAGTCGAATTGTTTGAATTCTAGTAACACCACTAGGAAAGGTATAGTCCATATCCCTTTCGAGGTCGTGTTTATCTATTGAATCTATGGTGTTTCCACTAGCTAAAGAGCTAACAATCGTATCATAATTCAAAATAGTTATTGGCCCGAATTTAGTTCGATCATAAGTGCCTTTGTTAGCTCCTAAAAAAGCATCATAGTTATATATGTTATATGCATTTTTCGTTTCTGTAAGTGGGTTGGCAGAGTAATCAATGTTTAAAGCTACTTTTCTTATAAGAACTGAATTATCCTTATACCTTGCTTCTAGCGTCACACTTACACTTTTGGTTGTTGCAGATGGTGTTAAGGTACTGAAGTTACTCGGTAACAAGATGTCCACTCTCACATCTTTCCCACCGATATTATATGACCGTGTACCAGTTACTTCTTTCAAATAGGCATAAGGTCCACTGTTCCCAGTGCTAGCATTTTTATAATTGCTCATTTCAGACAAGACTATTTCAATTGCACCTTCAGCCCGATAAAACTCCTCTTGTTCCTTTTTTGTTTTAACAACATTCTGAAGGCCATAAGTAGTGGTCGATAACATGGCTGTTCCTACGATACTAACAAGGACAACAATAAAGAGGACAATCATTAACGCTGCCCCTGATTCGTTGCCTTTACATCTTTGAATCATGTTGATCCCCCTCATCGACCACTTAATACCTTACTCTTTTTTGTGCATCATTAAAGACTTCGGTCGAAACCTTATACTCGTGATCATCTTTTTCTAATACTAGAGTCACTTTGTACCGTTTTTCCGTTCCACCTTCTACTAGCTGTTCAGTTACTGTATAGCTTTTTACATTTTTAGATAATAAGGTGCCCGATACTAACTTAATTTCACCATTAGAATACACGATTTTACTGCTAATCTCTTGTCCATCTCTTACCGTATTCGAGATCGTTTCCATAATAAAGCGAGCCTCTCTCTGTAGTTCATTTTCCATTGCTACTGCTCGTTCCATTTTTGTCCCATAGCTAAACAGTGAAAAGGCAAGTGCTGAGATACTTACCATAATTAAAATGACAATGAGTAATTCAATTAGTGTTACACCTTTTTCATTTCTCACTGCTTTTTCACCACCGTGACAAGCTCTAAACTAGAAGAGTCATTTGATACTACTTTTGCTGTTATTTCAAAGAACTCAATCGCACTATACATAACCGGTTTCGCTGTGATCGTCACTTTTGCATCATAGTTGGCTATGGTGGTGGTGACACAACCTTGGTCTTTTTGGCAATAATATTGTGCAGGGGAGGTTCCACTTTTGTACCCTTTTTCACGGATATTTTCCATAATCTGCTGCCCATAATAGTTCAATTGTGTGTCTTCACCTTGCTCTACCGTTCTGGTAAAAGAACCCGTCATGATTAGGAGCAACGGAACAATCACCATTCCGGCAATAACGACAGAGATCAATAATTCAATTAATGTGACTCCATTTTGGTTGTTCATTTTTATCTGCCCCTTATAGGAGTAGTGAGCTGTACCAAGTCCATATATCTTCTCCGTACAGGTAAGTCACTAATGTTCCAATCATAATCGACGGCCCAAAGGCAATCGGTTCTCTACGTTTGACAATTTTTAGTGCGATTAATAGTAATCCAACAACTGCTCCAACAAATGAGGCTAACACAAGACTCATTACAGTAAGCGCGGGTCCTAGTACCACTCCAATGGCTGCATATAGCTTAATATCGCCGCCACCCATGCCGCCTTTGCTGACAACAGCAAGCAACAAGAGCAAGCCAAAACCTATTACACCGCCTATTAAGTATGTTAAAAATGGTTCTTCCCCGATGAAGAAACGCACAATGACAAGAACCACAATACTAGGTAGAGTAATCACGTCTAAAATTAACTTTTCACGAATGTCAGTTAAAACAGACAGAATTAATAAAGTTGATAAAAGAATAGCAGGTAGTAACTCAGGAGTTAGTCCAATTTTCTTATAAACAAGGAAAAAGATAATGGCAGTCATAGCTTCTCCTAATGGGTACAGAGGAGATATTTTCTCTTTACAATAACGACAACGACCTTTTAAGAACAGAAAACTAAATAGAGGAAATAAGTCAAAGAAACCTAACCTGTGGTTACAGTAGGTACAGTGGGATGGTGGGTATGAGATGGATTCTTTTTTTAGTAGGCGTATTGCTACTACGTTGAAGAAGCTACCGAATAGTAGGGACATTATAATAATAAGCAAATCTAAAATATGCACATAACCTTCCCCTTTTCCTTAAAATGTAAAAAATAAAACTGCCGTCGTCTTTGAAGACGCGACAGCTAAATTGATTTCTTAATCTTCTTCTGTTTCATCTGAGGAAGTTAAAGCACCTGTACAAGAAGAGGATACTACACCATTTGCAACAGAAAAACCAGCACTACCATCAGCACATGTTGGTAATGATTCAAGATATCCTTCAGAAACTAAAAGAGCAGACGTAGCAGGAGTAGCAGTTCCCTCTACTGCATTGTATCGACTAACAGCGTCCTTTAAAATTGCAAGTGACTGTTTATTTGCATTAATTTCAGCTTGATCTTTATTACTCATAACCATCGGAATCGCCACAGCAGCAATAATCCCCAAAATAACAATAACAACTAACAATTCGATTAGTGTTAGACCAGCTTGGTCTTTCATTTTCTTCTTTAATGATTTTAACATGAAGAAAGGTCCCCCTTTTAATTTTTTTATGTTTTTTCGAGAGCTTTTCGCTTAAATTTGGGAATAAAAAAACCTTTACAGCTCATTCTATGGAATGTAGTTGTAAAGGTCGGTTGCACCAATCGCTCGATATGACTCAGGTGCCCACATACAAGTCATATTTCTTCGCGCCCTTATTTAAGGAAAAAGACTCTGTGATAAACATTACTTATTTACTAGTAGTCTACACTAAAAAAAATGAAAAAAAAAGAGGTTTTATGTAAATTTACTATTAGGAAATGTTGGCTAAACATTATTTAAAAACACCATTTTCTAAACTATTTTCCCATACAGAGTAGTATCTTCAATTCCCTCATTTATCATCTTTATTTTTCAGAAATAGCAATTCCAATTAATAACAGGAGTAAACATCAAATAGTTCCTCATACCTATTAGATATCATGATTTTCCACAAATAAATTTTTCCATTATTTATAAAACAAAGTAACATTTTTCCCCTTTTACCCATTATAATAGGAAGAAAATATCGCTTATTCTATTTAAAAGGGGATTACATATGTCTCAACCATACCAACAAAAACCTATTTGGGCTTCGGTTGTTCTTATTTTGGGTGGCCTTTTTATGGTTTTCTCTCTACCCGGTATGCTTTTAACACTTTTTATGCAAATCAGACAACTAGAAATCGTAACCTCTATCTCCATCATTTTCTTTACAATTGGTGTTTGCATGATTTTTGTTTTGCTATGGGGAATGAAGAGAGCTTGGACAGCCATTAAGAAATATAACGAATATAAAGTGAAATACACTGTCATTGAAACAAATCTAGACCCTACTCCTCAAGAGAAAAAGCCTATTTGGCCTTGGGTAGTTATTGGGATCGGTACCTTATCGGTTTTAGGAATGGGACCAGGTGTCATCATGCTTCCGATCATGCCCCTGTTCTTGGCTGGCATGTCTACCGATTCTGGTACGACTCCCGATTATGTTCCTATGCTTATCCTTTTGATCGGATATGGATTCATGATTAGGTATACCATCTTACTCGTAAAAGCTATCAAGAGACTGCGCTCTAAGTAAATAATCTGACAAGTTGCTCCTACCTTTTCTAGGTAAGAGCTTTTTTATTGTTAAAAAATGTTACAACATAACAGACAGAATATTCAAACATACATATAATACAGAAATAAACCCACCTACTATATGAGACTTCTTTATCCCTCCATCCCAAAAAACTAACCTTTTTACAAAGGTTAGTTTTTTACTCAATCATTCACTACATCGGAAAAGGTGATTTCATTGGAAAAAGTATTTTTTATGAATGAAGCGATTAAGTTAGCTTGTGAAAATGTGTTAAGTAATCATGGTGGTCCTTTTGGGGCGATTGTGATTAAGGACGGGAAAATTATCGGAAAGGGAAAAAATGAGGTCACAAGCACTAATGACCCTACTGCCCATGCAGAGGTTCAAGCGATTCGTGAGGCTTGCTCTTATTTAGGCAGTTTCCAATTAACAGATTGTGAGATTTATACAAGCTGTGAACCATGTCCGATGTGCATCGGAGCGATTTATTGGGCGAGGCCAAAGGCAGTTTATTATGCGTGTACAAAAGAGGAAGCGGCCCAAATTGGCTTTGATGATCACTTTATTTATGAAGAAATTAGCTTGCCAATCGAAAATAGAACGATTATGATGAATCAAATTACTGTTGAACAGTACAATCTACCGTTTAAAATGTGGGAAGTATCATCTGACAAAACAGAATACTAGTCTCTTATAGACGATCTAGGAGGAGAGTATGGACAAAAGCAGACTAAAACAACGTATTGAAGTGGCCTCAGGGAAAACGGAGGCTGATCTTGTCATAAAAAATGGCAAAATTATTGATGTATTTACCGGTGAAATTTATGAAGGTGACGTTGCCATCACAGATGGAGCCTTCGTTGGAGTAGGGAATTATTCTGGTAAAAAGGAATTTGATGCAAGAGGGCGATATGTATGCCCTGCTTTTCTTGATGGTCATGTTCATATTGAATCATCCATGGTGTCTCCGAAGGAATTTGCGAAGGTTGAGCTACTAAGAGGAGTTACCACCATTGTTGCCGATCCTCACGAAATCGCCAATGTATTAGGTGTTAAAGGAATTCAGCTTTTACTTGATACTTCGGAAAATCTCCCCTTTAATTTTTACTTTATGCTTCCTTCCTGCGTACCTGCCACTAGCTTTGAGTTAGCGGGTGCCACACTTGAGATTGAGGATCTTTCCCCATTGTTTTCCCATCCGAGAGTGCTAGGTTTAGCAGAGGTAATGAATTTTCCAGCTGTGAAAAATGCGGAAGAGTCGATGTTAAATAAGTTATATGAAGCAAAGCGGTTAAACGCAAAAATTGATGGTCATGCCGCTGGACTGAGTGATATGGACATTAATGTATTTATGACTTCTGGTGTACGAACCGATCATGAGTGTACTTCTGCCGAAGATGCGATTGCTCGTTTGCGCCGCGGGATGTACCTAATGATTCGTGAAGGCACTGTTGCTAGAGATTTAAAGAAGCTACTTCCTGTTGTGAATGAACGAAATGCTAGACGCTGTCTTTTTGTCACAGACGATAAACATCTCGATGATATCCTGCATGAAGGAAGCATTGATTACAATGTTCGATTAGCCATTTCGGAAGGACTCGACCCCCTTACAGCTATTCAGTTAGCTACTATTAATACCGCTGAATGCTTTGGTTTACAGGAAAAAGGAGCGATTGCACCAGGATATGACGCGGACTTTTTACTTCTGGATGATCTGCATTCCGTGAGCATCTCGCATGTGTTTAAAGATGGGAATCTTATGGTTGAACATGGGCAATTAATTAATTTCCCAGAAAATGAGCAAACAGATATTTCTTCTGAATATGTAAATACCGTTTGTTTTCATGATTTTTCCGAAGAGGCGTTACATCTTCCCATCACTGAAAACAAAGCCAATATTATAGAAATCAATAAAAACAGTCTCGTAACCAATCATCTTTTTGAAGAAGTAACGGTAAACGAATCAGGTTGTTTTGAATCTTCCTTTGAAAAAGATCAATGCAAGCTGGTCGTAATCGAAAGGCACCATTACACAAATGAAATTGGCATAGGAATCGTGAAAGGATTAGGATTGAAAAACGGAGCGATTGCCTCGACGGTTGCTCATGACTCACATAATTTAGTGGTCGCTGGAACAAGTGACTCAGATATCTTATTTGCTGCCAAAAAAATAAAAGAAATGCAAGGTGGGCTTGTGGTTGTTAAAGATGGAGAAGTGTTAGCCTCTCTACACCTCCCTATTGCTGGTCTTCTTTCATTGGGCACCTATGAAGACGTGTATGCTGGATTGAATAAGCTGACCCTCGCACTAGAAGAAATTGGAGTAGGCGAAGGCTTCAACCCGTTCTTAACGGTATCCTTCTTATCTCTTCCCGTCATTCCAGAGATTAAGCTTACCGCTCAAGGACTTTATGATGTAATAAACCAAAAGCATATTCCATGTTAAAAAAGGTAGAAGGAAATCCCTTCTACCTTTTATTCGTTCTTATAAACTATCACCCGTTGTTGTACTTTGGTCGGTCGTACTTGAATCCGTGCCAGGTGCTGTACCTCGATCTGGTCGTTCCATTCCTTCAGGCGGTGTTCCTCCATCGCCTCTCATTCCGCCGCCACCACGGCCTCCCATTCCACCCATACCGCTTTGGGCTTCTGTCACTCCTGATTCATTCAACCAGGTTACGACATCGGAAATAGTGAACTCGACAACCTTCGTGCCGCCACTATATTCTCCATCCGTGTATAAACCATTCGTTTCCGTACCTGTTGAAGTTCCTCCAGAATATAATGTGTAACTAGAGTCCTTCGCTAAGTCCGGCGAGCTGATATATACAGATGAATATTCTTTTTCTGGTGCAAAGGTTGCGATTGTATTTCCTTCACTATCCTCTAAGTGTATTAGTGTTCCTGCACTTTGAGTTGCTGGGTACGTCATTAGAATTCCATTTTGTTCTGACGTGTCAGAGCTTGCTTGAACCATTCCAGAGCTACCAGCTGCAATTAATAATCCTCCAGAGATTTCAAAGGTACCATTATAGTCTAATGAACCATTTCCAGAGTTTGTTGGACCACTTACGACTGCTGTTCCTCCGGTCATAACAAAGTTTCCATTCGAGTCAAGTCCGTCACCTTGTGAATTAACAGACACGAAACCACCACTGATTTGAAGCATCATATCAGATGATGTGCTGCTCTCCATGTCCATTCCTGAACCATCGACTCCTCCACCAACATTCAATCCATCATCACTTGCAGTTACGTCAATCGTTCCATCTGCAATCGCAATTACTGAACCCTCAATTCCTTCGTAACTCTTAGTAATAGTGATATTCCCACCTTTTGTTAAGACAGAAGAGTCGGCGTGAACGCCATCATCTCCCGTTGCGATCGTAAATTCACCAGCTTCAATTAGGACGTTACCATTACTATGAACGGCGTCATCTAGCGAATCAATCGCAAATGTACCACCAGCGATCGCAAGTTCAGCTGTTGCCTTTAAACCTTTTGAGCTGCTTGTTTCTGTGGTTGTTGTAGTAGTAGTTGATTCACTTTGGCCTCTTCCACCCATAGCATTTTCATTCGCCGCTACCGTCTCAGGGCTTCCTCCACCAGTTGTAATGGTATAATCTCCACCTAACGTATACAGAGATGTTTGGGCTTGAATTCCGTCATTTTCTGCTGTAATGGAATACGTTCCAGCTTCAATGACTAGATTTCCTTTTTCTGCATCCTCATCATTTGTCGTTTTCATACCGTCACCACCTGCTTTAATCGTGAACGTTCCTTCCTTAATAGCTAGTAAGTCTCGTCCAACAATCGCATCGTCCTTAGCGGTAACTTCAATATTTCCACCTGTAATTTTCAGATCATCTTTTCCTGTAATTCCGTTGTTAAAGTTCGCTTCAACCACAAGTTTTCCTTCACCATTAATCGTTAAATTGCCTTTACTAAAAATGGCTGAGTTTGGTTCTTCTGCTTCTGCATCATCGTACACATACTGTGTTCCATCTGTAATGGTATTTTCCGTTCCTTCAGGCAATGAAATGACTGTTTTCTCAGCATTCTTCACATAAATTGGGGCTGAAGAACTGCTAGTAATATCTACTCCATTTAAAACCAGTCGAACCGTGTTGTTATCTTCTGCGTCTACAACAATTTGACCATCGTCTAATGTTCCACTAAGGACATACACGCCACCTGCTTTAATCGTAACGGTACTTCCTGATACAACCACAGCACCAGATCCTTCATAGGTTGCTGTTGATCCATTCAACTGAATACTCGTAACATCTTCATTTTCCCAATCTGTATAAAGATCATCATCACTATAGCTTACCAGTCCGCTTACAACAGATTGTATATCGCTGTTTGCTAGTGTACTTAAACTCTCTATATTAACATCTGTAGCTGTACTTGTACCTGAACTTGATTCCTCCTCTGTATTGCTGCAGGCAAATAATAATGTTGTGCACAATAAAGGTGCGATTAGCTTCGTAAATTTATATTTTCGTTTCATCAACTTGGCTCCTTTTCGATTTGATAAGCCTATTATGTTTGCCCAACCTTAACAAAACCTTAAAAAAATTTATATTCAATAAATAATTTGCATTTCTCGAATTTGTCCCTATAATCGAACTTAATTCATTCAAGATAAACCATTCATTAAAGGAGGCGACAAAATTGAATTTATTAATTATAGAAGATGACAAAGTCCTCTCGGAATCCATCAAAGAAACCACTAAGGAAATGTTCCATATTGAACAGGCATTTGATGGTGAAGAAGGATTGTACTTAGCAGAACAAAATATTTTTGATGTGATCATACTAGACATCATGATGCCTCATATGAATGGATACGAGGTACTAGAGGAACTCCGAAAGAAGAATATTACGACGCCTGTTATTATCCTGACGGCAAAAGACGGGATCGATGATAAGATCAAAGGATTTAAGGTGGGTGCAGATGATTACTTAGTCAAACCATTTCATCGCGAGGAGCTTTTGCTACGATTAGAAGCTATGGTACGACGTTCGGTTGGCTCATTTAAGGAAAATATCCTGTCCTTTAAGGATTTACATTTAAACTTAAAGAACAAAAAAGCGTCAATTGGTGAAGAAGTGATTAAACTAAATGGAAAACAATTCGATTTACTCGAGTATTTAATCAATAATAAAAATACGATCTTAACCAAAGAACAGATTTTTGATCGAATATGGGGATTTGAGTCAGATACCTCAACGACGGTTGTGGAAGTGTATGCGAGCAACCTACGCAAAAACTTAAAAAAATACGATTATGATCAATATATCAAAACCTTTCGAGGATTAGGCTATATGCTTTCAGAAGGTGAAGGAAATGTTTAAGGAGAAAATCTTCCGTAGCCAACAGCTCAAGTTCATGATTTTTAACCTTATTGCCTTTACGATTATTTTCACGATTTTTGGAATTATTATTTTCAGCCAGGTTCAAGGAACGTTATTTAAAAAAACGGACGAAGAACTTGAAATGGTTCAAGAAAAACATATGAGTGATTTTTCAGATCGGACAATTGAAGACCGGCCAGTAGATGGTATTGATCGTACTCCTCCGATGAAAGACCAAAGAGCGATTAAAAACCCTCGTATTTTCATGTTAAATTGGAGTAAAGATGGAGAGATTGTTGAGGGTGATCAAATCGGATCATTATTTTACGAAAGTTATTTACAAGACTTTACTCTAGATAAAAACAATCTTGATACGGTAACCAATATAACCATAGATGATCACCACTATCGATATTTGCTATTTGAAGATACGAACGAAGATGATGATGTGGCATATGTACAATTAATAATCAATACCGATGCAGAAGAAACGATCATCAATAACTTCCAAAAGCTAATCATTATTTTTTCTATCGTCTTTATCGTTCTTTCTATATCAGCAAGTTATATTTTATCGAAAAAAATGATGCAACCGATTATTCTTTCATGGAAAAAACAAGCCGAGTTTGTCGAGAATGCATCACATGAATTACGAACACCTTTGACGATTATTCAAAATAAACTCGAGCTTTTGTTAACTTCCCCTCAGGAGAAAATAGCGAACAAATTTGAAAATATTGCGCTAAGCTTATCCGAAACTAGAAGACTATCGAAGCTTACTTCTGATTTATTAACCCTTGCTCGTGCTGATTCTGCAGAAACACAGCTGGTGAAACAAACGATTCATGTGGACACATTTGTGAAAAACGTATGTGCCCCTTATATCGAAATTGCGGAGTCACAGGACAAGCATTTATGGCTTCAATTGAATTGCGACATGAAAATGGAAGCAGACGAGGTCCGCCTACACCAGCTGCTCGTCATATTGCTTGATAATGCGTTAAAATATACCGGAGAAAATGATAGCATTGGCGTAAAAACGTATGAAGAAGACCACAAAATTATTTTTGAAGTGAGTGATACAGGAATCGGGATCAAGGAAGAAAATATGAAATATATATTTGACCGTTTCTATCGCGAAGATAGAGCCCGTTCTAGAGAAACGGGAGGAGTCGGCCTAGGGTTATCTATTGCTCACTGGATTGTGAAGCAGCATGAAGGAACCATTAAGGCAACCCAGAATAAAAATAAAGGAACTACCTTTAAAGTAAAACTACCTAGATAGGGTCACACACGTGGCCCTCTTTTTTTACACAAAATAAAGGCATGGATTTTCCTTATCCATACCTTTATTAGTAATATTGATTTTTTATCATTAGCCAGATACCTTTTCTACCTTTATTGTCTCGTATAATTCCACAAATTCTGTTGCTAAATCCTTCATGGTGATCGAGTTCATCAGATGGTCCTGCGCATGAACCATTAAAAGAGAAATTTCTACTTTTTCTCCTCTAATTTCGCCTTGAATCAATGAAGTTTGAACATGATGTGCCTCGTTTAATGCATCTGCTGCTTCTTGCAGTTTTGCTCGTGCTTCTGTAAAATCTCCTCGCTTCGCAGCCGCAATGGCTTCCATTGAACAGCTCTTTCCATTTCCACCATGTAAAATAATTTGAAATATCGTTTCTTCCATAGATGCCATGGTAAACCCTCCGTAAGAAATTAGTCTCACATGTACTCATGTGAGACTAATTGTTTTTATGTCTTGATGTGAATTAACTCACTTTTGATGAATTATTTACTCCGCCCTCTTCTTGTTGCTTCATCTTATCCCACATTCTGAAGAACGGGAAGTAGATAGCTAGAGCGATAACGACGTTGACAGCCTGCATAACCGCACCTGAAATCTTACCACCAGTTGCTAGGTATCCACCGATAATTGGAGGCGTTGTCCAAGGAATCGCGATACCTGCTGGCTTCGCAACTAAACCTAACTTCATGGAGTAGTACGTTACAATGATTAGAACGATTGGTGTTAAGAAGAATGGTACGATTAATAATGGGTTCATTACGATTGGCGTACCGAAAATGATTGGTTCGTTGATCATGAATGTTCCAGGACCAGCCGATAATTTACCAAGCGCCTTCATTTGTTGGCTCTTTGCCCAGAAAAGCATGAGCATCGCTAGACCAAATGTAGCACCTGTACCACCGATATTAACGAATACTTCAAAGAATTGTGATGTAAAGATATTTGGTAATTCTTCACCAGCACGGAACGCAATTTGGTTTTCTTCTGTTGCCATTAACCAAACTGGGCTTAATACACCTGCAACGATGTTTGTTCCGTGAAGACCTGCTGACCAAAGCATCATAATAAGCATGTAGGCAACAATCGAACCGATTAAGCTTCCACCTAATAATCCAAGTGGCTTACCAAGTACTAATTGAACCACATCGTGAATACTGCTAATTCCAAAGTACTCAATTACTAAACGAATTAAGAAGATAATAGTGATAACAATAAAACCAGGAACAAGTGCAACAAACGATTTACTTACTGCCGGTGGAACGCTATCTGGCATTTTAATAACAATATTTTTCTTAAGAATGAAGTTATACACTTCTGTTGAGAATAAACCGATTAGGATGGCTACGAAAAGTCCTTTACTTCCCATAAATGCAACTGGAATTGCTCCTCCAACTGCGATCGCTTCTGTTGCTCCATCTGGAGTAAACGGTACATTGAATGGTGTAGCAAGTAAGAACGCACACAGCGAGATTACCCCAGCTGTAATCGCGTCAATACCATACCGCTCAGCTAGACGATACGCAATACCGAATGCAGCGATTAGACCCATCATGTTAAACGTTGCATCTGTTGGGTACATTAGTTTTGCTAACCATTGATCTCCGAACACGCTTGCCATGAATTCAGCATAACCTGGAATCGGCAGGAAACCTAAGATTAGGAATACAGAACCGATAATAATCATTGGCATCGCTAGGATGATTCCATCCTTTAAGGCACCTAAATGTCTTTGTGCGGCTAATTTACCAGCAAAAGGCATAAACTTTGATTCAAGGAAACCTAAAAACTTATTCATCACGTTTCATTCCCTTCTCTACCTAGAGTTTTTTAGAAATTATTTATTCGTTAGTCCTACTGCTGTTTTTAATACTTCTGCACCATTACACATTCCGTAGTGGATTGGGTTAATAGAATCAACTGGGATATTCTTTTCTTTTCCTAGTTGTTGCATTTGAGGTAATAAGTAACGTACTTGTGGTCCAAGAAGAAGGACATCCGCTTGATCAATATTCGCTTTTACTTGGTCCGCACTTACTGCCCAGATCTTTGAGTCAAGTCCTTGATCTTTTGCAGCCGCTTCCATTTTTGTTACTAGTAAACTTGTAGACATACCTGCCGCACAGCATAATAAAATGTTCATCATAAATTCCTCCTAAAGTGTTTTAATTTCTTATTAGTAAATAAATCAGAGATAAGTTCTTTTTATTAAGAAGATGTGTTGTTATCTTGTTGTTGATTTCATATTACAATGAAAGCGATTTCATTAATATCTACCTTTTTTCCGTTTCACAACGGAAAAAGTTATTACTAGTAGATTACTAGTTCTTTTTTTAAAAATTAAGATTGTAATTTTTCTTTTAAGGTTTGTTTAAGGTTGCCCACCGATAATGTGAATCAAGGAGCTAATATAAAGGAGTTGAAACATGGTGAAGGCAATGACCTTAAATGGCGTTCAAGGTAGATATGAACTAAAGCACGAAATTACAAAAATGGATTGCTACTTATTAAGAAGCAAGTTACAGCATGTGATGACGGCTGATCCAAACGCTAATAATGACGGGAAATACTTAATCCGAAGTGTATACTTCGATAATTTTGATAATAAAGTTTTTCAACAAAAGAAGGAAGGTTTTTTCGAACGAGATAAGTTCCGTGTCAGGCTGTATGACCATAACACTAGCTACATTAATCTCGAAAAAAAGAGCAAACGAAACAATATGACATATAAACAGAAGTGTCGTATGACGATTGATGAATACGAAAAGGTAAGAATCGGAGACATCGCTTGGATGGAAAATGATTCACGTCCATTGATGAGAGATTTATACATGCAGATGAATCTCCTGCAAATCAAACCCGTGACTATCGTG
Organism: Bacillus sp. Y1; assembly: GCF_003586445.1. Lineage (NCBI taxonomy): Bacteria > Bacillati > Bacillota > Bacilli > Caryophanales > Bacillaceae > Bacillus > Bacillus sp. Y1. The sequence goes on from NZ_CP030028.1 coordinate 4,944,455, forward strand.
GATTATGAGAGAGAGGTTTTCATTTACGAGTATGGAAATGTCCGAGTCACATTCGATAGCTCAGTTAAGACAAGCTTCCGAAACAATGATCTTTTAAATCCAGATGTACCAATGGTGGAAACCACTCCTGGAATCGTCATTCTAGAAGTAAAGTACGATGAGTTTTTACCTGATGTCATCAAGCAGTTAGTTCAGCTTCATGACAGACGAAGAGGCACTTATTCAAAATATCAAATAAGCCGTATGTTCGGTTAATATTATTGGAGGAATAAAAATGGATACAATTAATTTTCAGGATATTTTTAAGTCTAAGTTTTTAGAGCAAACCAGCAGCTTTTCAATCACCGATTCATTGATTGGATTATTCGCATCATTAGTGATTGGACTCTTTATCTATTGGGTATATAAAAAGACGTTCACAGGTGTTATCTATTCTCACACCTTTAATATCTCACTAATTGTTATGTCGATGGCCACATCATTAGTTATTATCGGTATCTCATCTAATGTATTATTATCACTTGGTATGGTTGGTGCATTATCGATTGTTCGTTTCCGTACACCGATTAAAGATCCAATTGACATCGTCTATTTGTTCTGGGCCATTATTGTAGGTATTCTTAGCGGAGCTGGCTTTGTGCCACTTGCTGTTCTTGGTTCACTATTCATTGGAGCTATTCTTATCTTTTTTGGAAATCGTATTAAAGTGGAAAATCCATATTTATTAGTCGTACGATACAATGGCCATTCGATTGAAAAGTCATTAGAACATGTGGTATCTGAAAACTCGAAAAAGCATACGATTAAATCAAAATCCGTAATGCCTGGTAATGAATATGAAGTTACCTATGAAGTGCGCGTGAAGGACAATGACATGAGCTTCATCAACAATATTTCCGAAATGGATGGAGTAAGATCCGCCATTATGCTAAGTTACGATGGGAATTTCACAGCGTAACTCGAAAAGCGGAAGTGCTTTGGCCAGCCCCGAGGAGCTAGGCGCTGCAGCTGGACAACACCTTAATAAAATAACAATATCTCTTAACTTTGAAAAAAGGAGATTGCCCTTCCCCCGGCAATCTCCTTTTATATGTTTTAGCGGTTGTAATCCATTACATATAAGTATGGAATACGAATATCACCTGCAGATGAGCTAACGTTTAAGTAGCTGCTAACGAAATTTGGTGTACCTGCTTGTCCACCTGCATGGGTACCACGGTTCACCACTTCTACCGTAATCTCCATACTTCCTTTAGCAGGGATCGTTACTTCCATATCACTCACTTTTACATTTTCATCATCTCTAATGGTATAGGCTAACTCCTCATTAGTTGGGTTCGTTAACGTAACATTCATCTTATACGTTTGGTTTCCTACCGGGCGAACTAGTCCAAAACTTAAGGATGATGGGAAAGCAAGCGCTGATGGACTCATTGCTTTGCTAAGGTCAATAAGACCTGCTCCCACTTTTAATGGATCAGAAACATCTGTATCAGGTAAAACACTTCCTGCTACATCGTTTGCTGTTCCCATTAAGGCAGCTTTCACTTCAGCTGGCCCCCAGCCTAAATCATTTTTCTTGCTATACGCTAATAAGACTGCAGCAGAACCCGCTACATGTGGAGATGCCATTGATGTACCTTGATAAAGCTCATAACCTCCACCAACGACGGAAGAGTAAATATTTACCCCTGGAGCTGCTACATCAGGCTTAAGCGTGTAGTTTGGCGTAGGTCCCCACGAGCTAAAGTTTGCTAATAGATTTGGATCGGTGCTCACCTTTTGTAAGTCATTATTGATGGTAACGGTACGATCTCCCGTCCAGCTCACTAGTTGCTTACCTGCTTCGTTTCCAATCATAACGGCTGGAACCAGTGCCCCATCAGAAGACATTGGCGTTGGTTCAGCAATTCCATCAAGCTGATAGATGATCACCCCTACTGCACCTGCTGCAGCAGCGTTATTAATTTTTTCAGCAAATGTACAAGAACCGCGTTGAATTAACGCAATTTTTCCTTCTAATGGCTTTCCAGATATAGCAGTACATGCCAATTTATCGCCACCAGCCACATCAGCCCATACTGCATACTCTCCTGTTAAAGTTTCTTTTACCTCTCCACCCTGTGTACCTGTTGTCGCTATGGTTGGTTCTGTGAATGCTTCTGACTCCAATGTCATTGCAAAGGTTCGACTATTTGTTGTTGCTGCTACCGTGATTACTTTCTCCGCTGTTCCAGGAGATCCAACCGTGTAGTTTCCTGGTCCTTCGTTTCCAGCTGAGATGGCCACTACTACTCCAGCATCTACCGCAGAATTCACTGTCATATCTAGCAGGTCTGCACCTTTATGTGGTGTTCCCCCTAAGCTTAAGTTAAGAACGTCCATACCATCCTCAACGGCTTCTTCAACGGCTTTAGCAATAAATAAGCTTTTTGCATTTGCGATATCTCCCGGGAAAACATTATAGTTTCCTAGATACGCCCCAGGTGCCACTCCACTCAATGTTTTATCATCTAAATCCGTTTCTGTACCTGCCTTTCCAGCAACCGTACCTGCTACATGTGTACCATGGCTATCGACTGCTTCTGCGCTTAGCTTTGGATTCTGGCTATACACCTTAGCTACAATCACTTTAGGAGTGGTTAAACTTGTATCTCCTTTAGGGAATTCTTCTGGATACGTCATTCCTTCATTTGGCTCAAGGAATTCATGTGTTTGATCAATCCCTGAATCAATGATACCGACTTTCATTCCTTCCCCTGCATTTGCTTGTCCACCAACAGACTCCCAAAGCGCTTCTGCACCGATTAAAGCCGTGCTTTCACTCATCGCTTTTTGGTAGGTTGCACTATACCCGCTCTTAACGGCTCCAGGACCACGGCTAACGTCCTTTAAGGATGCTCCGTTCAACTTTAAGCCAATCCCATTAAAGGTAACATCATACTCTGTTACAACTTCTACTTGAGGGAACTGTCTAGCTAACCATTTGATATAATTCGTACGCTGAGCATCTAAACGACTTCCATATTTCTTTGCCGCTTGGGACTGTAAATCTACTTTTTTCCCATTCGATGGTTTTGTCTTCTCATATCCTGCAATTGTTCCCTCATAGGAAGCAATTGGTGCGTCTCCAAACTGAATAAAAGCATACTCATTGTCTACCGTAACAGAAGATTGTCCATCATCAATTTTCACTATTGCTTGAATCGGGACAGCTGCTGTAAAAATTAACAGAGAAATTAAGAGAACTCCAAAAATACTTTTTATACTCCTTGCTATCTTCAACAAGATTCCTCCCTTAAAAACTATTTTTCTATGTAACTATCTAGTAAAAACTACTAGAAATTACTCGTACTAGTTTAATTTCTAGGGAGGAAAACTTTCTCCTTTGACTAGTTTTGTCCTATTATGAAAATGATTTTGCCGAATGAGCACCTTTTCTGTAGTAAAAATGGGAATTCATGTATTTATTGATATATATGCTCGAACATTATAGAATACAAGAAAAGAAAATGTAATTAGTAGGAGGTTCAACATGATACAACGTACTGTATTATTAAAGTTCGCTGACACAACAACACAGGAACAAATGGAAGAAGTAATCAAACGCTTTAAAGCATTGGAAAAAGTAATCACTGGAGTAGTTGAAATTCAAGCTGCCTTCAATCTTTCTGAAAAAAGTAAGGAATATCAGGTGATTCTCATGGTTCGCTTCGAAAATGTTGCAGCTGTAGAGGCCTATACGATAAATGAACAACACCAAGAAGTTGCTGCTTTCATCCGCGAGGTTGGAAGACTTGATAGCATCGGTGTAGATATTGAGATTTAATTCAAAATAATAGGTCATGCCATATTGGCATGACCTATTTAGCGCGATGAACAGTTAGGTTCACCTTATTAGTCTCACACATAAAGGTTGAGAGATGAACAGGTTTATCCTTCTTATCAAAGGCAATCTTTAATATCCGAAAAAGATTAGCACCAACATCACACTCTAATAACTTTGCATATTCCTTAGTAGCCCCAATAACATCAATGATTTTATCATTTGTTATAATTTCTGTGTCGTATTCTTCTAGTAATATTTTATAAGTTGATTCATCCCCAACAATTCTCTTCTCTAAATCAGGAAAACGTACTAAAGAGTAATGTGCGGTATCATGAAATAAAGGACGGTCATTCACATACATTAGCCGTTCAAGCTCTAAGATTGGACTTCCCTCTTCTACTTTTAGGTAATCTGACATATCCTTTGTTGCTGTAATAACCTCACTTCTTAGAATCCTTGAATTAGGAATCATGCCTAGTTGATGACTGAATTCGGAGAATCCGCTTACAGATAACAATTCATTATGAAACTTATTAGATGCAACAAAGGTACCTCTTCTTGGAATACGAGTAAGAGTCCCCTCTTTTACTAATTCCTCTATCGCTTTTCGTATCGTTATTCGACTTACATTGTATGTTTCACAAAGCTCTGCCTCAGTTGGAATTTGTTCATCCGGTCTATACTTACCTTGTTGGATATCATTTTTCAACATTTGCCTTATTTGCATGTATAAAGGTTGGGGAGTCGAAGGATTTAGATTCATACTTTTTCATCCTTATCTAATTTTTAAACTGTTTGTTTCTATTATACCTTGGTTATTCTCCCCAGTCACCATGCACCAAAGTAACTTATTGTTTTTGCTGCTGTTTCTGCGCCTAACTTGAGGCACTCCACCGTTGTAAAGCCCTTCATTTTTCCATATAAAAAGCCCGAAATAAAAGAATCCCCAGCTCCCATTGTATCTACCACTTCTGCTGTCACAATTCCATATGTATAATACTCATTTCCATCGTAAGCAATCGAGCCGTTTTCTCCAAGTGTTGCCACCGCTACCTTTGAACCAGTTTGATAAATCTCTTTTAAATAGCTACGGATGTTTTCATCATCTTTTTCATAGGAAAAGAAAGGATAATCAACATGAGGAGTTATAATCTTTACAAGAGCATGTTCCAGTTTATCTGAAAAATCGAACGAGGTAGTTAACCCCATTTTTTTTAAAAGGGGAAAATATTTTTCAGTATGTCCCCATATACCCGCATGCACATGGTCAAATCCGTTAATATAATTAAGATCATCTTCAGTTAGCAAAAAGTGAGCCATCACTCCTTCTTCATACTCCCCAAACTTCCGATCATTTCCCACCAAATCGACATAAGTGACTGCCGTTTTCCCCTCCTTCTTAAATACATGTGAAATATCAACACCCTTATGATAAATCGAGCCTATCATCATATCAGCATATTGATCTGAACCTACCCATCCAACATAGGCTGTATGAGCACCTAATCCTCTTAGGTACACAGCTACATTCACTGGATTCCCACCTGGATATGCCTTTCCGCTAGATTGATAGACATCCATACAGTTATCTCCAACTGTGACGATCTTCATCTATACTCACACCCTTTCTTTGGAAAGGAGCACTACAAATCTGTAGTGCTCCCTTTAAATTAATACTCCATTTTTCGGTAATATCTTCTAAGGGTTAATGGATGGTTTCTTTCACGTTCAAGGTAGACACTGATACGACTAAGGACTGCCCAGTTAATACTAACTGCAAAGTGTTTTCTAAACTCTTCACTTATGCCTTCCATCTCAAAGTCCTTTGTGTCAATAATTGTTAGTTGCTTTGTAATCTTTTCTGCAAACCTCTCAACTCGATCAACTAGCGGTCTTGTTTCATCTTCCCCTTTTAACAATATGACACTTGTATCCTCTAAAACTAATTCCAACGTGCCGTGAAAAAACTCTGCCGCATGAATCGATTTTGCATGAATCCATTGCATTTCCTCTAGGATACACATGGCATAGGAATATGTATTGCCCCATAAATTACCTGAACCGACCATCATATGATAGGATGTGTCTTTATGCTTGATAGCAAATTCTTCTGCTTTTGAATCAAAGGCTTTTACTGCTTGTAGTATTGCTCTTGGCAGCTTAGATACTTCCTTCGTAAACTTCTCATATTGTGGGAATTCATTATTGTTATAAATAAAACGAAAAGCAATCATGTAAAGAAGCATAAAGAATGTATCAAAAGAATGCTTTTCTGACCCTGTAGTGATACAGTGGTCGACAATCTTAGTAAGTGGAGTGTACGGCTCTGCAACAAGAGCTATCGTCGTTGCTCCTCGGTCCTTGCAAAATTGTGCGGCTTCAACCGTTTCCTTTGTTGTACCAGATACTGATGTGAAAATACATACAGAATCTTTGCTAAAGTGCTTGTTGTTCATCACCATAAACTCAGCTGCAATAGCTGCATGAACATCAATGGTTGAGGTTGATTTAAATATGTACTCGTATGGATACATCATGGCAATCGTTCCACCCGCACCAATTAAGAAAATATTTTTATAGCCTTTCTCGCATATACCATCAACGACCTCTTCAATTTTCCCTCTATATGCTAAACCTTCTTCTTCTACAAGCTTAAGAAATAACTGTTCATCAAATTTTAACATGTGACTGATCCTCCTTATTATATTTGTTATGTCTTGTATTATAATTTAACATAACAATTTATTCAATCTTATTTTTAGGAATTTAGTAAAAATCACCAACTTCCTTATCGACTAAGAATTCAAAGTTACTTCAGAACTATTATTTTTCGATCCATACTTCTTTTCCCAGTAATAATAAACTGGAAGACCTGTAGCGATAACGATTAGTGCTGCAATCATTCCTTGTAATGGAGCCCATGTAAAGGTCCCCCATGCCAGCCACGCTGCACCTAGAATGGCTAAGATGGTAGTTACTTTCCACATAGGCATACGATAGATTGGGTTATAGTCGTCCCTTTTCCGGCACTTATAAACAGCTGCAAAGTCCATAATATTAATCAACAACTGGATAAGGGTGAAATATCCGAGCAAAGCCGTTAAGTTACTGAAAAACACTAAGAAACATGCATATGTTACTTGAACGATAATAGAGAAACTAGGTGTTTCATATTTTGGATGAACCTTAGCGAAGCGTTTAAAGAACAAACCATCCTTTGCCATGGCATACTCCAAGCGCGGCTGGAACATAATACATGAGCTAAGGGAGCCCAAGATAACAATGATCGCAGTTACTGCCACAAAGGAGGAGGCAATATCTGATAGACCCGGGATGTATTTAACAGCTTCTGAAACAGCTGCGTTTGACTCTATTAACTTATCAAAAGGCATTAAACCGATGACACAAACAGCGAGTAGGGTATATAAACCTAACACGATTAACACGGAGCTTATTAGCGCCTTAGGAAGGACTCGTCCTGGATTTTTAAATTCCCCCGCCATAAAGCAAATTGCTGCCATCCCTGTGTAAGCCCATGTTGTGGCAGATACACCACCGATTAAGCTCGTTTTTACAGTTGTTGAGTCAGCAGGTGTATAACTAAAATTACTAGGATTCATATAAATAAAGCCTAGTATAATGACGATTAAAAATGGAATAATTTTAACAGCCGTAATGATGACTTGAAATAACCCACCCTCTTTTACACTTCGATAATGGATAGAGGTGATAATTAAGATAATTGCTACTCCCAATAACTTACCTTCAAAGCCAGAGAAAAAAGGGAAAAATGTGGCTAAATAAGATACAATCGCCAATGCCATAATTGCAATGGAAGGTGGATCTAGAGCCCAAAATGTGGCCCATCCATAAAGAAAGGCTAACGGTCTCCAGCCAGCTTTATTCAAGTAAACGTAACCGCTTCCATTTTGAGGATAAGCTGTTGCCAATTCTGCTAATACCATCACCTGTGGTATGGCAATCAACCCTCCGATAATCCAGGCAAGAATTGAAATGGTTGGAGTTCCTGCCGCTCTTGCCACATCACCTGTTGAAACAAAGATACCTGATCCAACGGTTGTCCCAACTGCAATAGCAAGGGCAGCCCAAAAACCAAGCTTCCTTGTTAGCGCATTATTACTCATACAAAATCCCTCCGAATTTACTTAGTAAACTGCAATTCTCTTATTTTCATAATTGAGTTCATGATAGCCTGTTGCGGATTTTGATAATATGTAGAACCCATAATTTCTAATGTACATACTCCTTCATAGTGATTCTTGTGAAGGCTTTCAAGATACTCCATCCATGGGAGAATTCCATCACCTAATGCAAGATGAGCATCTGTTTTTCCATCTCCATCTAGTAAATGAAAATGCGATATTTCATTTAGCTGTGAGTAATAATCTTCGGGTGTTTCTCCAGCTAATTGCATAGCTACTGTATCTACCATACCTTTTACAACTGGAGATTGAACTTCTTGGATCATTTTCTTTATCCCTTGAAGATCAATAATAAGATTAGATTCAAATCTTGTTAACGGTTCTAAAGCAAGAGTGATTCCTTCCTTCTCAGCAACCCTTGATATTTGATAGATAGAGTCACTAGCATATTTCCAGGATTCTTCAAGAGGAACTGAGAAGTCACCAATACCAGACGTAATAAGGAGCTTATCCGCATTTAGTTCTGAAGCAGCATAAAGATTATCAATAAAGTATTGGATACTGTTTTTTCTCCAATCAGCATTTGAATTGGCAATATTATATGGATAAACGCACTGTTCTGGTGTGTAACAGATAATTTTCATCTCTCTTGACCTCAGTTCTTGTTTGAGCTTCTTGAGGGATTTATCTAGCTCCCTATACACATATAGATGGGGTTCGCCAGCCCATAGCTCGATCTCTTGGATTTCACATGTTTCCATACAATCTAAAAATGTAGAAAACGGGTAATATCTAAATGTAATATTCATTCCAGCAATCCTCATACAAACCACCCCCTTTCGTGAAAACGCTTTTATTTGTTATGTCTTGTATTATAATTAACAATTACAAATAAAACAATCCTTTTTCTAAAAAAAAGAAAAACTTAGAATACTTGTACCCAAGTTCATATTTCCACTATTCTTATTAATAGGACAAAATAGGCGAGGTGTTTTTATGAAAGTAGGAATTATCGGGCTAGGAGATATTGCAAAGAAGGCATATTTACCCGTACTTACAGAAAAGGAAGGAATTGAACTTGTTCTTTGTACAAGAAATACTGTGACACTGACTCACTTAGCAAACAAATATCGTATCCAAGAATGTGTTCAAACCATTGACGAATTACTTATAAAAAACATTGATGCAGCCATCGTAAGCACAGCAACAGAAGGTCATTTTGAAATAGCAGAAAAGCTGCTTCAAAATGGGATTCATACATACATTGATAAGCCAATATCCATGGACTTTCATGAAACAGAGAGAATTGTTAGGCTTACTAAAGACAAGGGTAAAATTGCCATGGTTGGTTTTAACAGACGATTTATCCCTCGTGTGAGAGAGCTAAAGGAACATGGGAAACCAAACCTGATTATCATGCAAAAGAACCGCTTTGCAGCCCCTGATTATGTACGTAGATTTGTGGTAGAGGATTTTATCCATGTGGTCGATACGCTACGTTTTCTCATGGATACTGAGGTCAAAGATGTAAAGGTAGAGTATGTAAAAAACGGTGACATGCTGGATCAGCTCGTTATACAGCTTATTGGTGATGGTTGTATAGCTATCGGAATCATGAATCGTAACGGTGGTGTAACAGAGGAAATCATTGAATATATGTCTGGGCATCAGAAATTTGTCGTGAATAGCCTAGTGGAAACAACGAGATATCATGATAAAGAAATTAGTATTACAAAATTCGGTGACTGGGAGCCTACGCTATATAAGCGTGGTTTTTACCAGCTAATGGACCATTTCATCGAATGTGTTCAAACAAATTCTATACCAGACCCATCCATCGATGACTCTCTCACCACCCACGAAATATGCGAGAGAATCGTCAAACATATTGATCCTGAAGCGTAATTTAACAAAGCAAGAGAACCATCGATGGTGGCCTCTTGCTTTGTTTTTTGCTTTCCTAGTCTAAGTATCTATTCTTCTGAAATACTCAAATATTTTTTGAAGTTTTTCCTTTTGCTTCCCCTTTTGACTTTCCATATTGCCAAATTCAAAAAACTTCACTTTTTTCATACCTACATACTGAAAGAGTGCTCTTTTCATTAATATTTTATGAGAGTTGTTCAACCAGAATAATGGGTAGAGTGTAGGACCTTTCATGCTAGAAATACACACCACGCTCTTTCCTTTTAAAAGTCCCACAGGAAAAAGGCCACCGTTATCTTTATAGGCAAATCCAGATGCAAACATTTGGTCAATATATCCAAGCAGCATCGCCGGTGGTCGCCCCCACCAGATCGGATAAATACAAACGATTTTATCGGCCCATAGAATTTGCTCTCTATATTTCTTTAATTTTTCATCGCGGTGCATATCTCTTCTACGCTTGGTCTCATTAAAAATGAGAACAGGATCAAACTGTTCCTGATACAAATCCACTACTTGTATTTCTTTGATATGAGAATTCTCTTTAGTCCCTCGCAATACCTCCTGTAAAAAGGCATAGCTTAAGCTCTCATGATTCGGATGTGTAAAAATCACTAATACATTCATAATTATCACCCAATTAGTTGTAATTTGATAACTAAATCCTAACAGACCTCTCTGTTAGTTGTCAAATGATAATTGTTTTTTGATAATGTATTTGATATCTTGGGTGGTGAGGTGATTAATTAAATGGACAGAGATTTGTTGTTTAGAAACTTCGTGCACTTCATGGCAAATGTACATCAAATAACCAATGATATGACAAAAGATGCGAAAACTGAAGAAATCACTCCAGTTCAATATAAAATTCTTGAATATATTACTGTAAGTCAATCTGTTACCATTACAGAAATCAGCGATTGTTTGCATGTCTCGCTTCCGAACACAAGCCGAGAGCTGCGAAAATTGATAGAAAAGAATCTATGTAAAAAGGTTTCTGATGAAAGTGATCGTCGGAAATACTATATACAATTAACCGATAAAGGGAATGTACTAATGCAAGAGGCTTTTAAAAAAATTCAATTACAGTTTGAAGAACGAATTAAACATCTTACTGATGAGGAGCTCACGGAAATCAATAAGGCTGTTGAGGTGCTTCAACAGAAGATTTTTTCCTAAAATAAAGGGTGCTGTTAATCGAGTAACCAGCAGTAGGAAAATAAGCGGAGATTTTTCGGTTAAATTCAGAATGGAGCTCGTTTCGGGATAAATAAGGGGAAGTTTTCCGCTTATGCAAAGGAAAATCTCCCTTTTTCGAATTTTTCGAGGCAATAGGCGGAAATTCTCCGTCTATTTAAGCCTTTTTAATAATAATTACTACTTTAAGCGGAATTTCTCCGTCTATTTATCAGCACAGGTGCTTAACCTGATCCCCAATCGATAGTGTGGACCCTCTTGACCTAGATGTGGGAATCAGAAGCTTTTTATCGACCAGCTTAATAATGATGTCAATTGCTATATCAAGTTAATGGAATTTCGTAAAAAAGCTAATAAACAAAGAAAAGACGTATTTCATACGTCTTTCCTTGTGTCTTTTAATTAGGAAGGAACCCTTCTATAAAACTCGTCTTATATATGATTTCGTCTCGCGAAGTCGACAAAGCGGAATTTATCTGGTCTGTGTCTGGATTCGGTGTACTGAAACAAACTCGCGTCATCCAGATACACATAATTTTTTATAATCACTATATTGTGATGACCATCTAAATCTAATAGCTTTCGGTCTTCCTCTGTCGGTTCTTCCACGATAATTTCTTTTTTTGCAAAGCTGATACTTAGCTGCAGGTCATTTTCAAGATAATCATAAATCGAGTGCTCGCAAATTTCCTTTGTTAAAGCAGGAACGAATTTTTTATTCAGGTAATCTTTATCGAGGATTACCTTTTCTCCGCCCATTTCTCTCACTCGAAACACTTGCCAGACATGGTCCTTGCTGGACAAGTTTAATTGCTTCATGATGAATGGATCTGGTTTCATCAACGACAGTTCGTGAACGATGGTAACCGGCTTTTGTCCCATTTTATCAGCTAGTTCTTTGAAGCTGACTAGTCCAGAAACAGGAAAATCTACTTTTGTGCTTTTAATGACAATCGAGCCCTTTCCCCGCACTTTTTGTATATACCCGTTTTGCGACAGAAGGTTAAGTGCCTTTCGGATCGTTTCTCTCGATGTATTGTAACGGTCCTTTAACTCATGCTCAGAGGGCAAAAGTGTATTAGGGGCAATTTGGCCCGCTTCTATTTGCTGTACAATATCGTTATGGATCGTTAAATACTTATTTGTCATGTTAAAAACTCCAGTTTACTTTTTTAAATAGTACACAACAGACTCATACGGTCTTAATTTCATTTGCTTCATATCTTCTGATGAGTCAGCATAGTTGGATAATAAAATCGTGCTCGTTACACCTTCCGTATCCACTTGCTCAGGTAATAGAAACTCTACTTCTTTGGAATAAAAATTATTCACAACTAGTAACTTCTCATCACCATTGTTTCGTATATAAGCAAAAATAGCATCATGATCTGCTAAAAGCAACTCATAATTTCCGTCTGTCACGATATCGTACTCTTTTCTTAACTGGATAAGCTTTTGATAATGATAGAAAACTGAATCTTGGTCGGCCATTGCCTTTTCTGAGTTGATATCTTTGTAGTTTGCTGCTGGTTGAATCCAAGGAGTACCCGTAGTAAAGCCTGCATTCTCCTCATCACTCCATTGAACAGGCGTTCTCGAATTATCACGTGATTTTTGCTTAAGGATATCGAGAATTTCCTGCTCCGTCATACCTTTTCCTTTGAGGATCTCAAATATGTTCAACGACTCCACATCACGATAGTCATCAATGGAAGCGAAATTGGGGTTGGTCATTCCAAACTCTTCTCCCTGATAAATATAAGGAGTACCCTGCATCATATGAATGACTGTTGCAAGCATCTTTGCTGACTCCTTATGGTATTCCTTGTCATTTCCGAAGCGTGACACCACTCTTGGCTGATCATGGTTACACCAGAATAAGGCATTCCAACCACCACCCTTATTCATGTCCACTTGCCAGTCAGATAATATTTGCTTCAGCTTATGGAAATCAAAGTCTGCCTTTGTCCACTTCTCTCCATTTGGATAATCGACCTTTAAATGATGAAAGCTGAAGGTCATATCCAACTCTTTTCGCTCTGGGTTTGTATACTTAATACAGTTATCAATGGAAGTAGAGGACATTTCTCCAACGGTCATGATGTCATAGTGAGAAAATACCTCTTGATTCATTTCATGTAGGTACTCATGAATTTTTGGACCATCTGTATAGAATTTACGACCATCGCCAAGTCCGGTTGACCCATCATCATCTAAGAAACGCTGGTCCTTAGAGAGTAAGTTCACCACGTCTAAACGGAAGCCGTCCACCCCTTTATCTAGCCAAAATTTCATCATATCGTAAACTTCTCGACGAACCGGTTCATGCTCCCAATTCAAATCCGCTTGAGTCACATCGAACAAGTGTAAATAATATTGATTGGTTTGTTCGTCATATTGCCACGCATTTCCGCCGAACTTTGACTCCCAGTTGGTCGGAGCTCCACCATCTTTCGCATCCTTCCATATATAAAACTCACGGTACGGGTTGTCCTTTGAAGACTTAGATTCAATAAACCATTGATGCTCCGTTGACGTATGGTTAACAACAATATCCATAATGATTTTGATCCCGTGTTTATGGGCTTCTTTTAATAAAGAATCAAAGTCCTCCATTGTACCGTACGGCTCATAGATACGAAAATAATCACTAATATCATACCCATTGTCACGCTGTGGAGACTCGTATATAGGTGTCAACCAAACAACATCTACACCAAGAGTTGCTAAGTAATCTAATTTTTCAATAATCCCCTTAATATCTCCTAAACCATTTCCTGTCGTATCATTAAAACTTTTTGGATAAATTTGATATACGACTGCTTTTTTCCACCAAGGTTGAGTCATCTTTGTAGCACCAGCCCTTATTTAATAGTAAAAGAGGAACAAGTAAATGTTCCTCTCGACATTATTTTCTTTTAAAAGATACTTTTCCAATATTCATCTTGGCAAATACAACCGTTAAGATGAACGGGACAACTATCGCAACAACCATTGCAATTGCGAATGTTAGCATATGTTGTGGCTGGATGGAAAGAATTCCAGGAAGACCACCAACACCAATAGAATTCGCCATTACATTGCTTCCTACTGAGATAACAGCTGCTACCAATGAACCGATCATTGCAGCAAGGAATGGGAAGCCGTATTTCAAGTTAATACCAAACATCGCTGGCTCTGTTACACCAAGATAACAAGAGATGGCTGCAGGAATAGACACTTGCTTTTCTTCTTCGTTCTTTCTGTTAATATAAATCATTGCTAGAACGGCAGAACCTTGAGCAATATTTGATAAAGCGATCATTGGCCATAGGTTTGTTCCACCAAGCTCACTCATTAACTGTAAATCAATAGCATTCGTCATATGGTGTAATCCAGTAATAACAAGTGGTGCATAAGCAAATCCAAATACAGCTGCAAATAACCAGCCCACTGCAGAAGTTAAGCCAGAGTATACAACGTCAGAGATGAAAGAACCAATTGCCCAACCTAATGGTCCAAGTACGGTATGTGCAATTAATACCGTTGGTACTAGGGCAAAGAATGGTACAACAATCATGGAAATCGCATTTGGAACGACCTTACGTAGTTTTAGTTCAAGGAATGAAAGAACTAAACCTGCTAAAATCGCTGGTATAACTTGGGCTTGGTAACCAATCATATCTATTTTTGCAAAACCAAAATCCCAGAATGGTACTTCAGTCGCACCTGCCACACCATAAGCATTTAATAGCTGTGGTGATACAAGCGTAATCCCTAATACAATCCCTAAAATCGGAGTTGCCCCCATCTTTCTAGCAACTGCCCATGTAATCCCTACCGGTAAGAAGTGAAATATCGCTTCCCCAATTAACCATAGAAACGCATGAGTTCCGGCCCAAAATTGGGAAATCTCAATTAATGACTTCGTTCCATCTTCAAACATTTTGATGTCACCGATTACATTTCGGAAACCAAGAATAAGACCCCCAACAACGATTGCTGGAATTAATGGAGTAAAGATATCTGCAAGGTGAGCAATCATACGTTGAAGCCAGTTCATATTCTGCTTCGCTGCTTGTTTTGCGTCTTCCTTAGAGGTATCGCTTACACCTGCTATTTTAATAAATTCATTATAGAAGGACGATACTTCATTCCCAATAATAACTTGGAATTGTCCCGCTTGTGTAAAGGTTCCCTTTACAAGCTTAATGGACTCAATCTTATCTATATCTGCCTTTTTTGGATCTTTTAAAACAAAGCGCATTCTTGTCACACAGTGGGTAACAACGGAAATATTTTCGCTACCACCGATATGTTCAAGCAAGTCTTTTGCCGGTTGAGTATAGTTACTCATTCGTATTCCTCCCTGGTAAAAAGTTACCAAATAATTTTATTATGAAACAAATAAGAAAAATAAATTCGCTTACATTTTTGAACAACTTGTATATACATGTTTTGTTTACGTTTTCATTCTAACTTGTATATACAAATCTGTCAATCTACTTTTTAAAATAAAATTTCAAAAAAAAAAACGCCCGAATCCGGACGTTTACTTACATTTTTAAAGACAATTATATAAGGGATGGAAAACGAATGGTAACGGTTGTTCCTTCTCCTTTTGTACTTTTGAAACTTATTTTCCCTTTGTAATTCTCTGCAATATTAAAACAAATCATCATTCCAAGTCCGGTCCCTTTACTTTTTAAAGAATAAAACGGAGTTCCCAGAGACTCAATTTCCTTCTCTGTCATCCCCTGACCATAATCAATCACTTTAATTTCAACAACATCTTTAACTTTTGAAGCAGTCACTACGACAGAATCTCCAATATTCGATGCCTCGATTGCATTTTTAATAATATTAATGAATAACTGTTTCATTTCAATTGTATTAGCAGCCACATAGGAGTCTTCTACAATTTGTAACTCGATTTGATTATCGTGTAATAGACCGTAGGAATGGAGCAAATCGGTTACACTTTGAAGAACTTGCCTGATATTTACTGGTTCTAATTCCTTTTCCTTCGTTGGTTTTGCAATCGATAAAAACTGCGATATGACCTGTTCTGCTGTGTTCAACTCATCCACCATTAAATGAAAATGTTTTTTCAACTCAACATCTACTTCATTGGATTGCTCATAAAACTGTAAAAATCCTTTAACTACTGTCAAAGGATTTCTGATTTCATGAGCAACTGCGGCTGCAAGTTGTCCAGTCGTCTTCAAACGCTCTGCCTGTTTTATTTGTTGAAAATATAGTTGTTGTTTCTTTAACCGACCATAGGATATATAAAAAATAAAGTAAATGATGGCTTGACTACCAAAGAAATTGATTATATTTCCGACCAGATCCTCTTGTATATAGGAATAATGAACACCTTTATCAATAAGTATGATATATATGAACGTCATTATGATAGCAAAACTATTAAGTGCCAGTGAAAAGTAAAAAAGTTTTGGATCAAAAAATAAAATCGATATAGCTGGAACAAAGCACAAAAAGATAAAGTTTGACCATGTATCAGGATATATAAAGAATAGTGAATAAAAATACATGAATGATGTAATCATGATGAGCAATCGGGAATAATGAGATGTATATCTCGGGTACAACAATAAACAAATAGCAAAAAATGCCAGAAAGAAAACATGGAGAAAAAAGGCTACTCCACCTTGACTATAATGTGGATTATCAACTAACAGACCCATTAACATAATGGCAATAACAACAGTTATCGTAAAATAATACAGTTTTTTATTAATTTCCGTATAAAGTTCCTTCATACTTACTCCTTTAAACCAGGGTTGCATTTCGGTTAATACGATTTATCTCCCTCTATACTACCATAATTACCCTATTGTTTTGGAAAAAATTTAAATCAAAAATAGAGTAGCTAAAGAATCTGCTACTCTATTTTTGACTACTTTTTATTCTCTTATTTGTCCCGTTCCACGAACAATGTACTTAGTGGAAGTAAGAGATGGTAAGCCCATTGGACCTCGAGCATGAAGCTTTTGCGTACTAATCCCTATCTCTGCCCCAAATCCAAATTCAAAGCCATCAGTAAACCTTGTGGAAGCATTGTGATAAAGTGCTGCTGCATCTACCCTGTTAAAGAATGCCTCTACATTCTCAGCAGATTCCGAAATAATCGCTTCTGAATGCTTTGAACCATAGCTCGCAATATGACTGATTGCTTCATCCACATGAGATACCACTCGAAGTGCTACTGTTAGGTTTAAAAATTCCGTTTCCCAATCTTCTTCGGAAGCAGGAAGTAAATCTTTATCGATTTGTCTTGCCTTTTCATCTGCTCGTATTTCAACCTTTTTCTCTTGTAATGCTTTAATTAAATCCTCTAAATGCTGATCTGCCCATTTTTGATGAACAAGTATCGTTTCTGCAGCATTACACACGGATGGACGTTGGGTTTTCGCATTGACGGCAATATCAATGGCCATTTTATGCCCTGCACTTTCATCAATATATATATGGCAATTCCCCACCCCTGTTTCAAGAACAGGAACGGAAGCATTATTTACAACTGATTGAATGAGGTTTGCTCCTCCTCTAGGGATAAGAACATCTAAGTACTCAGTTAACTTAAACATTTGTGAGGCCGTTTCCCTGCTTGTATCTTCAAGTAGCTGCACCGCCTCCCCTGGACATTCACTCTTTTCAAGCGCACGGTGAATGACCGTTACGATTGCTTTGTTTGAATGAATGGCAGATGAACTTCCACGCAACAATACTGCATTACCCGTTTTCAGGCAAAGACTTGCTGCATCAACCGTGACATTTGGTCTTGCTTCATAGATCATTCCGACCACTCCAAGAGGAACACGGACCTTCTCAATATGAAGACCATTCGGGCGATTCCAACCTTCCAAAATCTCTCCAACAGGATCTGTTAAGGTAGCTACTTGCCTTACACCCTCTGCCATGTCTTGAATACGTTCTTCTGTTAATTTGAGACGATCGAGTAAGTTATCCCCCATCCCGCTTTGTTTCCCTGCCTCAATATCCTTCTTATTCTCTTGTAATATAAAAGGAATATCCTCTAGTAATTGATTAGCTATAAGGAGCAATGCATCGTTTTTCTGCTTGGTTGTACAAAGTGCTAAGCTCGTTGCTAGAGTACTTGCTAGACGTGCCTTTTCTAATAATTCTGTCATCTTTGTTTCCTCTCCTTTGTAAAAGTAACCCAGTTATCTCTGTGAATGACTTCAATTCGATTATGCATATTTACTATATTTGCTTCTTTACTAGAAAGTCCTTTAATTTTGGATAGCTCATCAACTGTATAATTGATTTGCCCTTTTCCAATTAACTCACCTTTTTCATTCCATACCTCTACCACATCACCACGTGTAAAGGAACCGTCAACTTTTTTTACCCCTGCTGGCAAAAGGCTTTTCCCTTGATGAATGACGGCATGTTCAGCCCCTGAATCAATATCAATTCGCCCGGCAATATGTGAGTGAATTCCTATCCACTGTTTCTTACTTTTTAATGAAGTACCTAGGTTATAGCCAATATAGGTGCCATCACCCTTACCAGTAACAATATCTATTAGCTTATCCGTTCCTTCACCCTTGCCGATAAACACCTTCACACCGACAGATAAAGCCGTTTTTGCTGCCTCAAGCTTAGAACGCATCCCACCTGTACCGACCTTTGAACCAGAACCTCCAGCAACCTCTAATACATCCTTTGTAACCTCTGGGAGAAAATTATACTTTTTGGCGTTCGGATCGTTGCGTGGATTTCCGTCATACAAACCATTTATATCTGTAAGAATAATGAGCATATCGGCATGAATTAATCCACTAACCAAAGCAGAAAGCATGTCGTTATCGCCAAATGTTAGTTCATCTACTGCAACCGAATCATTTTCATTAATAATTGGTATGACCCCACGTTTTAATAGTTCAGATAATGTGGAATAGGCATTATTGTATTGTTCTTGTTGGGAAAAATCATTTCTTGTTAGAAGAAGCTGTGCTGATACAATTCCTTCTTTTTGAAACTCTTCAAAGTAGCTTTGCATGAGTAAGCCCTGACCCACAGCGGCAGCCGCTTGCTTACCAGCAATGGTCACAGGTCTTGTCTGATATCCTAAAACTGAAAACCCTGCAGCCACTGCTCCTGAAGAAATAAGAATCACTTCGTTTCCTTCCTTCTTCAGCTTTGACAGTGCAGCCACATGCTCTGCGATCTTATTCTTTGATAGTCCACCTTGCGTATTCGTTAACGAACTACTCCCGATTTTTACAACAATGCGCTGTTTGGCCACTTCCATCCCTCATTCTTTAAAATTGTCCGTCTAAATAAAAAAACTCCTCCATCCTTAAAAGGACGGAAGAGTTTATCCGCGGTACCACCTTTTTAGCAACCTTAAAAAGGCTGCCTCTTAAAACCCCGTAACGAGGGGAAACGGTTAGTTTTTGCTAACTGCTCAAGGACAGGTTCTATCTGTCAGCGGTGGCAGGGACTCTCAGCCTAGGACCCCACTCTCTTCACACATGTACAAGATGTACTAATTCCTCTCATCGCTTCTTCGTTCATCATTTCTTTGCAGAATATTATAATTTTTATCCATATATTCGTCAAGGATATTTATCCTATTCGCCTTTGTTAAATTTTTCTTTTTAGAGAACAACTTCACCCTGTTAATCTCTTCCAAAATTGATCGTTCGTGTAATTATACCTATATTAATCTATACATTAGAGGTAGAAAAGACCACGTGAAATTTGTCGTTTTTTCTGCACATTAGGTCTATCTATTCAACTTATTAATCTTAGTAATTTTTTAACACCAACTTAATATTAGCCATGCTATATTTTATCTTAGAGACCCTAAATATCTCAATAAGACGATAAGGATGGATGGATCGAATGAAACTGCAAAGCAAAAAGAAAGGTAATAAGATTTTATCTAGCACTCTTGCTCTCAGCATGATTGCAGCACCATTAATACCAACCAATGTACTTGCAGCAAAGCCTTCCGTTGACAAAGTTCAATCAGAAGTTGAACTTCGTATCATGGAAACAACTGATATTCATACGAATCTATTAGACTTTGATTATTACAAGAATGCAACCGCTCCAAAGCTAGGTTTGGCAAAAACTGCGACACTTGTAAAAGAAGCACGAGCACAGGCAGATAACTCTGTACTAGTAGACAATGGTGACCTTATTCAAGGGACTCCTCTTGGAACGTACAAAGCCAAGATTGATCCTTTAGAGGACGGTGAGGTTCACCCAGCTATTAAAGCAATGAACTTAATGGGTTATGACATGGCAACCCTTGGAAACCATGAGTTTAACTATGGTTTAGAATACCTTGATGAAGTATATGATGATGCGGACTTCTCGTTCGTTAATGCGAACGTTTATGTGGATGATCATGATAGCGATCCAACCAACGATGTAAATAAATATACCCCTTATAAGATTATTGAGAAAAAAGTAACGGATGAAAACGGCAAAACAGCTGTTATTAAAATTGGTTATATCGGATTTGTTCCACCTCAAATCAACGAATGGGATAAAGCCAATCTTGATGGAAAAGTTATTACAAAGAATGTCGTAGAATCTGCCGAACGTTTTGTTCCAATGATGAAGGAAGAAGGAGCCGACGTAATTGTTGCAATGGCTCACTCTGGCTTCAGCGGCAATGAAACAAACACAGAAGATACGGTTTATGCATTAAGTAAGGTAGAAGGAATTGATGCCATTACCTTCTCACACACTCATAAAGTATTTCCTGCAAAAGATGTTAGTTCACTAGATGCATTATTCAAAGGTGCTGATGGACAACCTCTACCTGGCGTAGACAATGCGAAGGGAACCATTAATGGCGTAGCTGCTGTGCAAGCTGGTTACGGCGGTGGAGCTTTAGGTATTATCGACCTTACCCTACAAAAGGTAAAAGGAAAATGGTCTGTTGCAGACTCTCAATCCTCTACTAGAGCCATTGATACCGTTCAACCAGACCAGGCAATCGTTGATGCTGTAAAAGATGTTCACGATGCTACGATTGACTATGTAAACACACCAATCGGTGAAACAACTGACGATATTTACAGCTATTTTGCCCTTGTACAAGATGACCCATCTATCCAAGTGGTTACAAACGCACAAAAATGGTATGTAGAAAAGTATATTGGTCTAAATAAACCAGAATTAAAAGACCTTCCTATCCTTTCTGTTGGTGCGCCGTTTAAAGCAGGACGAAATGGAGTGGAAGAGTATACAGAAATTAAGCAAGGCGATTTAACGATTCGTAGCGCTGGTGACTTATACCTTTACGACAACACATTAAAAGCTGTGAAAGTAAAAGGTTCAGTTGTTAAGGAATGGATTGAGATGACTGCAGGTAAATTTAATCAAATTGATCCTAGTAAAACAACTGCCCAAGAACTATTAAATCCAGCTTTCCCAGTTTATAACTTTGATGTCATTGATGGTGTTACTTATCAAATTGATGTTACACAACCTGCTAAGTATGCAACAAACGGTTCTCTATTAAACCCTGAATCTAGTCGTGTTGTAAACCTAGAGTACAACGGTGAACCAGTAGACCCTGAGCAAGACTTTATCGTTGTGACTAACAACTACCGTGCTGGTGGCGGCGGTAACTTCCCAGGACTAAAGGGGAGTGAATTAGTCGTTGATTCTGCGGATGAAAACCGTCAGATTTTAATGGATTATATTTCTGAAGAAAAAGTAATTACACCAACTGCCGATAACAACTGGTCAATCGCTCCTATTTCAGGTGATATGAATGTAACATTTACAACTTCACCAAAGGCAGAACAGTACATTGGTGAAAATAGCCCATTCTCTTACACTGGTAACATTGATTCAAAAGGATTTGGTATCTTCAATATTGACCTAAATCGAGCTGTTAAGGTTCAGCTTTTAGGTGTAAATGATTTACACGGTCAGTTAGACACTGTGACAAAAGTTGGTACCTCTTTGGCTGGACAAATTGAATATACTGCTGGTGCGTTAAAGCAAGAAGAGGCTACTAACCCTAATACATTAATCATGCATGCTGGAGATATGATTGGTGGGAGCCCTCTTATTTCGGCTCTTTTCCAAGATGAACCAACCATTGAAGTACTAGAAGCAATCGGCTTTGATGCTGGTACTCTAGGAAACCATGAGTTTGATGAAGGAATTGATGAATTAAAACGTATCATCAATGGTGGAGACCATCCAAACGGTAACCCTGGTTATGACGGGATCAACTTCCCTCTTGTGGCAGCAAATGCTTATGATACGAGAGACGGTAAGTTAATTACTGAACCGTATACTGTGCTTGAGACGGGTGGACAAAAGATTGGTGTTATCGGGGTTGTTACTCAAGAAACTCCTTCTATGATTGTTAGAAAAGGCAATGAGACTCTTCAAATTACGGATGAAGTAGAAGCTATTAACAAGTACACAGCTGAATTAAAGGCTCAAGATGTAGAAGCGATTGTTGTACTTGCACATAACCCAGCTACACAAACAGGCTATACAGATTCCTATGATGCTAGTAAAATCGCAGAACAAGTGAATGATGAGGTAGACGTCATTTTTGCTGCTCACAACCATGTGAAAGTAAACCGTGTCGTTGATAATAAACTGATTGTACAAGCTTATTCTTACGGCTCTGCTTTCTCTGATGTGGAACTTGAAATTGATCCCTTCACAGGAGATATTTTCAAAAAATCAGCTGAAATTAAAACAGTTTACCAAGATAAATACACTCCGGATCCGGAAGTTGCTTCAATCATGAACAAGTATAAGGAAAAGGTAGAACCTATTAAAGCACAGGTGGTAGGACAATCTCTTACTACCCTTGAAAAAGGATACCCAACTGTTGCTAGTCAATATAGTGATCTGCCTTTAGGTAACTTAATCGCCGATGGCATGAAAGAGGCAATGGATTCTGACTTTGCGTTAATGAACGGTGGTGGAGTTCGCTCTCCTCTTGAAGCAGGTGAAGTGACATACGGTGATCTATTCGCTATTCAGCCTTTTGGTAATGTACTGAACAAAGTGAATCTAAGTGGTGAAGATTTACGCGTCATCCTAGATGAGCAAATTACAGCAAGAGGTCTTGACTACCATATCTCTGGATTCAAGTATACGTACACATATGACGATGCTTCAAAAACAGGGAAAGTCGTGGATATCACTTTACCAGATGGAACTCCAATTGACCCAGCTAAAGAATATAGTGTGGTTGTAAACAACTATATGTACGGAAATATCAGCACAAGCATTGGAAAGCTTTCTACCGATATGGAAGTGGGAGATGTGGATTTAGATGCGACTGTACAGTTTGTTAAATCATTAACTTCCCCTATTGACTACAAGTCTGAAGGAAGAATTCAAAGAGTAAACTAACACCCTTGCTCTCAGGAGATTACGTTCTCTTGAGAGCTTTTTCATGTTCGTTTATCCAGAAACACCCACCCTTCTATATCAGAATAATCTTGATATTTACGACTGAGACGCTTTATATCATGCTGAGACGCTTTCTCGAGGCTACAACTTCCAATGGAAACGCTTACACTAACTAATTGGAAGAAATGCTCCTAACATTTCTTGAACTCCTTGAATATGAAAATCATCGTGTTAGTATTAAATTCTGAGATACATTACGAACAAAAATACGAACGCTATTGGAGAGATGAGATGATACACAATAAGACTCTTTGCTTTATAGGTGCAGGTTCAATGGCAGAAGCAATGATTGCTGGATTTGTTTTATCGGAAAGGATCCCAGCAGAAAATATTATTGCTACAAACCGCTCGAATGAACAAAGATTAGCTGCACTTGAAGTGAAGTATGGAATTAAAGGAATGAAGCTTGAACATTTACCGTTTGACCAAATAGATATTTTTATATTGGCAATGAAACCAAAAGATGTGGATCAAGCATTAAGCTATTTAAAACAACAAATTAAACCTAACCAACTCATATTGTCAGTCCTAGCTGGAATTACAACAACATACCTAGAACAAAACCTTCATGATGACCAGCAAGTAGTTCGAGTGATGCCGAATACATCAAGTGCAATCGGTGAATCCGCTACTGCCCTATCCCCAGGTCATAAAACAGCAGAAAATCACGTACTTGAAACGAAAGAATTACTCAATTGCATTGGTTCCGTCTTTCAAATCGAAGAGAAAAATATGGATATTTTTACAGGGCTTGCGGGAAGTGGCCCGGCCTATTTCTATTATTTAATGGAGCATATGGAACAGCAAGGAGCAAAATCTGGCTTTGACTTAGAAACCACGAGACAAATTATCGCTCAAACGATTGTCGGAGCTGCAAAAATGGTTCAGGAACAAGATGAAACACCTGCTGTTTTGAGAGAAAAAGTGACCTCCCCTAACGGCACCACAGCTGCTGGCCTACAAGCACTAGATGTGAATGGCGGTGGAAGAGCAATAGCTAAAGCCGTCGAGTTTGCTGCCAAACGTTCAAAAGAAATTAGCGAGCAGATAAAAGAAAGTCTTTTAGTTAGATCCACCACAAATAAGTAGAGATAGATAAATTGGTCTCAGGAGTGATAAAATGACGACCCTTGATAACAGTAAGAAGCGGGTTGTAATAAAAGTAGGAAGCAGTTCCTTAACCAGTCGACATGGAGAAATTAGTCGGCGAAAACTTGAAAAACTAGCAGATGAAATTGCTCTATTAAAGGATGCTGGTCATGAAATTGTATTTGTATCCTCCGGAGCTGTCGCGGCTGGATATCGTAAACTAGGCTGCATTAACCGCCCCACTTCTCTCCCAGAGAAGCAAGCGGCTGCCTCTATTGGCCAAGGATTATTAATTGAAGCCTATTCAGAGATTTTCCTATCCCACGGCTATATTGCCTCACAGATATTAATTACACGTAGTGATTTTTCCGATGAAACCCGGTATCACAATGTTCGAAACACACTGAATGTATTATTAGAACGAGGAATTATTCCAATTGTTAATGAAAACGACACCGTTACAGTCGACAGGTTGAAGTTTGGTGATAATGATACTTTATCTGCTAAAGTAGCTGGTTTAATTGAAGCTGACCAATTGATCATTTTATCTGATATAGATGGCCTTTACGATTCAGATCCCCGCAAAAATGAACATGCCAAACTTCTAGAAAAAATATACGAAATTACACCTGAAATTGAACAAGGTGCAGGTGGTTCGGGAAGTCTTGTTGGAACAGGAGGAATGAAGTCTAAGATTGATGCTGTGAAGATTGCTATGGCTTCAGGTATTAGTACGTTTCTTGGCAAAGCAACCATTTCAAATATATTAAATGATGCCGTTCAAGGTACCGCCAAAGGGACTTATTTCGAAGTTTCTACCGAGACGGTCAACTTAGATCAAAAGAAACAATGGATTGCCTTTCACTCCGGTCCAAAGGGAGAAATTTTCATAAACGAACATGGAAAGCTCTCCATTGTTGAGTGTAAACAGAGCATCCTATCTTCCCATATTGAGAAGGTGAACGGACGGTTTGAAAATGGTTCTGTTATTCGAATCCTAGATCACCAGGGCGAAAGAGTTGGATTAGGTGTAGTGAATTATTCAACTGAAGAACTTGAGCTGATGATGAAATCTATAGGTAAAGAATTGAGGAATGATGAGGTTGTTCAATTCGAACACTTTGTGTGTGAACTAGAACTATCACTGCCTGTTGTCATATAAAAGGAGGAATAACATGTCAGTAACAAAGGAACTCACAAATGTTGAAGCGCAAGCCATTGCTGCAAAAAAAGCAGCAAAAGTCCTTAGCCAATTATCAACTTCTGAAAAAAATACAGTTTTGCATGTTCTAGCCGACGCGTTAGTAACAAAGACCGAAGTGATTTTAGAGGCAAATAAGCTAGACTTAGATGCGGGCCGAGCAAAAGGCTATGACGCCGCCTACATGGATCGTCTGGCCCTTTCTAAAGAAAGAGTATTGGAATTTGCTGAAGGTCTACGACAAGTAGCTACTCTAGAGGATCCAACGGGGAGGATTCTATCAAGTTGGATATTAGACAATGGTTTATTGGTTGAAAAAGTAACCGTTCCATTAGGTGTTATAGGAATGATCTATGAGGCACGTCCAAATGTGACCGTTGATGCCACCGGTCTTGCCCTCAAATCGGGAAATGCTATTGTCTTAAAAGGCGGATCATCTGCTTTATCATCAAACCAAGCAATCGTTCAAGTCATGCATGAAGCACTAAAACACACCTTGGTTCCAAAAGAGGCTGTTCAATTCATCGCAAGTACAAATCGCGAAGCTACTCAGCAGCTTTTCACTATGAAGCAACATATCGATGTACTCATTCCTAGAGGTGGAGCTTCTCTTATAAACGCGGTGGTGAATCAAGCAACCGTTCCTGTACTCGAAACTGGCGTTGGAAACTGCCACTTATACATTGATGTTGAAGCAGATGTTGATAAAGCATTAAACATACTCATTAATGCGAAAACGGACCGTCCTGCTGTATGTAATGCATTAGAGACAGCCATTATTCATAAAGATTGGCTTACCAAAAACAAAAGTCATCTTGTTGAGATTTTCAATAAACATGGAATTATCGTTCATGGCGATAAAACGGCTCAAACCTATATACCAAATGCCTTCCCAGCGACGGAGGAAGATTGGGCAAACGAATATTTAAGCTTAGACTTAGCCGTCAAAACCGTTAACAACGTTGAAGAAGCAATTGACCATATTGAAGTATACGGAACCAAGCATTCCGAAGCAATTGTAACCGAGAATAAAGAAACAGCGAAAAAATTTATGAGTTTAGTAGATGCATCAGCTATATACCATAATGCATCCACACGGTTTACGGATGGCGGAGCACTTGGATTTGGAGCAGAGATTGGAATTTCTACTCAAAAGCTACATGCTCGCGGACCAATGGGCTTACCTGCCTTAACAACAGTGAAATTTATGATGTCTGGTAACGGACAAATACGATGATATAACGAAAAAGACGATCATGATGAGGGATGTTCTCATGATCGTCCTTCTAATTTTAATTCATTACCCATTTATCCTTAAGGAAGAGGATTCTACAAACAATAAAGACGATTGCTAAGAGGAGAAGATTGCTCCCTAGGGACACAAGAATATGTTCATAATCTACAATACCGAATAATAATTCCTTCAGTAAGCTAAACAGATTAAGTACTGGGATAGCAAAATGATGAAACCCAAATTCATTTATACCTATTCCCGTCGTAATCATAACAGGAAATACGGCAATCATCATAATCGGGGAACTATAGCTTTGAGCTTCTTTTACTGTTTTTCCAATAATACTCGTTAACATTAGTAGAGAGGCGGAAAACATTGCATAGACGATGATAACGAGTACACATACGCTAATAATTATCGGCATGTTATCACCAAAAGAAACTGCTTTCTTAAGATGTTCGGTTAGGAAAAATATCTCCAAACTCACTACAATTAACGTAACAAAACCAATGATTGCTCCAATGGAAGAGATGGTTAACCATTTGGATAATAACAAGGTAGCCCGATTTACTGGTGTCATCAAAAGGGCTTCCATGGTCTTCTTTTCTTTTTCTCCAGCAAATAAATCAGCTGCAGCTGGAGCTGACCCTACCCCAATAGCAATCGATAATATTAGTGGAATTAGCATGGCAAGAAGGTCAATACTAGGGTCCTCTTCTGAAATTTCTCTTTGCTCAACATGAAATGGATGCACAAGATCTAAATTTGCTCCCTCTGCTTCAAGTCGGTTTGCTATAATCTGCTTTTCATAATGATCAAGGGCTTCTGTAACCATGCCCATTAAAATAGTTGAGTTTTGACTGAATGAATCCCCAATTAATGTGAGCTTTGCTTCTTCCCCATTTTCTATAGAGTTCAAAAACCCAGAGCTCACAATTAGAGCTCCCTGAGCTTCTCCACTCTCTACCGTCTTTTCTGGTTTATCAGATTTCAACAGACTAATATTTTCAAAAGGAACAAAGATACTTTCTACTTCAGGTGTAATACTATTCTCCACTGCAAGCTTATATTCTTCCCCTTCCCCATCTGAAACCATATTCTCATAAAACAAGGTTAATCCTGTCATCATAATAATTGGTAGAAATACAGTTAACAATAATGTCCGTCTATCTCGAAAGCTATCTTTCATTTCTTTCAAATAGATATTAAGAAGCATGGTGATTGTTCCCCCTTACTAACTTACTCATAAAAATATAATTCAAATCACGACTACCTTCTGATTTGTATAAGTCTTCAATATTTCCATGATAAATAAGCTCACCCATATGCATCATCGCCACAGAGTCACATAGCATAGAAACTTCCTCCATAATATGACTTGAAAAGATAATCGTCTTCCCTTTATGCTTGAGCTGGTGAACAAGCTGGCGGAATACATTCGAAGATGTGATATCAAGCCCTGTCGTTGGCTCATCAAATAGGATAATTTCAGGATCATGAAGTAACGTCCTAGAGATGGCTACCTTTTGACGCATTCCTTTTGAAAAACCTCCTACTTTTCTATCTAGGTAGTCTCTCATTCCAAACATCCTGGCCAGTTCATCGATACGCACCTTTGTTTCGTGCCGACTTAACCCATACAGCATAGCAAAATACTCTAGATTTTCACGGGCCGTCAATCGTTCATATAACCCGGTTTCACCTCCAAAAAGAACCCCAATCCTCTTCTTCACTTCATTGCCACTGCTTTTTGTATCGTATCCACACACACTTACTTTTCCTTCTGTAGGCTCAAGAAGTGTAGCAATCGTTCGTAATAGTGTTGTCTTTCCAGCTCCATTTTCTCCAAGAAGCCCTACCACTTGCCCTTCCTTAACTGACAGTGAAACATGCTTTAATGCTGTTACTGATGTTTTTTTTCCTTCAAACTTCCTTGTGACTTGTTGGATTTCGATCATAATTTTCACTCCAATGTCTCGATTTCATATGTTCATTCTACAAAGAAGCTTACATAAATTCTTTAACTATGTCGTGAATATTCCTTTTTCTGTCGTGAAAATGCCAAAATTACCCTTAGAGATGATAAAATAAACATCATACACGTACAATTTTGTGCAAGAAAACATGGAGAGATGAGTATGAGAGTAGGTTTAGTGGATGATCGATTCATTGATCTTGAAAAGCTAAGTGGAATTGTTTCCGGCATCGAGGGAGTAGAAATTATCTTTTCTACTATATCTGCTAAGGTGGCCTATGAATCAATTAAAAAAGAGGAAATAGATTTGCTAATTGCTGATATTGAAATGCCTAATTTATCAGGCTACGAGCTTGCTGATATTATTCATTCTCATGCACTTAATATTTCCGTTATATTTGTTACCGGAAACAGCGGGTATGCTGTTCATGCGTTTGAACTAAATGTACATGATTACATTATGAAGCCATATACACGTGAACGGCTTATTCAATCAATCGAACGGTTAAAAGAGAAAACGAAGTCTACTGAAATTATTGGAAGACTTTATATTAAACAGCAAAACGATATTCATATTATCCAGAAGAAAGATATTGTCTTTATCGAACGTTCTGGAAGATCAACAACGATTTACACGAAAACAGATGAAATAAAAACCTATCTCACTCTGAATGAACTAGAAGGAGAATTACGAGAAAGAGATTTCCTCAGGTCACACAGATCCTTTATTATTAACATCCATTATGTAAAAAATTTCTCTCTCTATGCGAAAAATTCATATATTGTAAGCTTTGAGGGGTTAGAAGCTCAAGCCATGATTACAAAGGAGAAGGTTAGTTATTTGCAGGAGCATTATTTTTAGGGGTGCATATGTTGAAATTGAATTTTATTTACTGGACGTTTATTGCCCTGCTGGCAGGCATACATACCTATTCATTGCTTTCGTTTTTAACGCTTAACATACCCGTTTACCTGCTTATTCTTATACTTGGTTTCCTAAGTTACCTTCTATATAAAAAGGCATTTTTGAACTTCTCTCACTTAGGAAGCATCCTAAATATTTTTATCTTTGTACTTCAGCTAGTATTACTATTTTTATATTTTTCTCAGCAGTCATTTTTAGTCCATCTAGTTACTATCTTTCTGTTTATAGGTATTGAAGGGGTTCGTTTTATAGCTGGTAGAATAATAGAAAAGGGAAAGATTGACCTCCTCCAGTTCCATGAACAATATAACCAATTAAACGAAACATTCCGTGTCGTTAGAGAAGAACGCCATGACTTCTTAAAACACGTTTCCTCTGTGCATTTTATGGTTGAGAACAACCAAATAGAGGAAGCGAAGAACTATCTTGATGATATGGTTGGAAGCTATAAACAAACGAATCTTTCCATAAAGGGCGAACGAGGAGCAGTAGCTGGAGTTCTTCATTCCATGTATAAGAGGGCCCAGACAAATCATATTGAAATCATTTACGATTTTGATCTTCCTCTATCCACCCTGCCTATCGCTGATAAAGAAGTGGTAGCTCTGATTGGGAACCTTTTATCCAATAGCATTGATGCTAGTATAGCTTGGCAGCAGGAACATAACATGCCCACACAAGTTACCATACAGTTTTATAAAAGAAGTGGCCTTTATATTCTAAATTGCAGAAACAATACCCTCCCCATTCCTAATCATATATTGGATGAACTTTATATAGCCTACGGGAATACAACCAAGGGAAAAGGTCACGAAGGATTAGGAACTAAAATCATTCATGATATTGTAAAAGAACACTTAGGCCTCCTAGACTTTACGTGTAAAGAAGGAGAATTTCTTGTCAAAATAAAAATCCCTGCCATACGTTAAGAGACCCCTTTATAAGGGGCCTTTTGTTTTTAGCTATTCCATAACATAAATACAGCAAAGGCAATGACCCATACCATCGGAATCAAATTAAGAATAACGGAAAGCTTCTTTCTTTTCCGATGGAATACCCAAGAAAGAATCGAGCTAACAATGACCGCCACCGGATATAAGGTAATAATAAGGACAAATAAAGAATTATAGAAACCAATGCCGGCATCAAAACTCATAAAAGACATACCCCAAATGACAAACCAAGGCAGTAAAGATAGGACATAAAGAATTTGAGTAATCATTAAAAATGGCTTCACTTGTATCTCCTCCTACATACAATGAACCTTACTAATTATCGAAATCTTAATACACAAAGTAAGTATATTACAAGATAAATATAATCATTCGAGTAGCATAAGGTTGTTAATACTTCCTGGGAAATTTTTTTAGGAAAATAAATAATCCCTTCATCTCGAATTAGACAAAGGGATCAGATATTCTATTTATTCATTTTTGAAAGAAAATCACCTAAAAGGCTATCAAGGTCATTCTCGTGGTCTTGGTCCTCGTCTGTTGTTTCTGGTTCTTCCTGGCTGATACTTTCCCAACTAAAGGCATCCAGATCGTCTTCTGACGCCTCTAGCTCTTTTGAAACTGCTATTTCAGGGATAGGCTCAATGAAATGCTCATCAAGATTAGAATCCTCCTCCTGTAAATATAGTGCTTCAGAGATATCTAGAGCATTACTATTTAAGGATGCGAGCAATGCAGTTGCTCGCACAGGATCTGTTAAAAGCTGGTACATGATACTTCCAAGCAAAGCCTCTGAATGCTCATGCTTTAACCAGTTTCGTTGGGATTTGCTTAATTTATGAGGAATGGGAATCGTGATTGTTTCCTGCTCCCTGGACGAAGACTGGCTAACTCCCTGCATGACAAATTCAGCTATTTTACTAGAAAAATTTCTTCTTTCGGTTTCCTTCAACTTTTGTAAATACTTTAATAAATGATCTGGCGTATCAGATGGAATTCGAAAGGAGATTGCTTGGCCTCTCTTCACTTCATTAGAAGCTGATTTTTTCATATCATCACCTATGAATTCTTAACTGGTTCTTGAGCTTTCTTTGGCTTTTCAACTTTCCTTACATAATCCGTAATTAGCTTGTAATAGGCATTGGCCATCATCCAAATACTCTCTTTTTCATCTTCAAAAAATTCAATATTGTAACCATCTAAATTATTATTTAGTGTTTTAATATAATCCTTTAATACATGTGCACCGCCACCAACAAAATAACAGATTTCCGTTTGAGAGTTCTTTTGCCAAATATTCCTCAACAAACGGTATTGTTTTTTAGCTAACTCCAGTAAGATACGATCCGTTATGTCATGAACACTCGTACGACTTCCTTTCACCATAATATGATTACGATCATTTTTTCTGGTGATAATTTCTACGACATCACGACGGCTATCTAACTCCACCCCATGTTTTGTTCTTATTTCTTCTCTTATGGCTTCTAGAGATTCAGATACACCTAGATTGAACCCTTGTGCCTTATCATCGTCGACATTACGATTTTTAATCACTGCAATATCTGTGGAAAGTCCTCCGATGTCCTGAATAAGAATTCTTTTATCTATTAAATCCTTATTAATAATCTTTAGCTGGGTATCCATCACAAGATTAATATAAGCCGCAAAACCCTCTGGATATATTTTCACTTCATTAAATTTAATATTTACTTTTAACCCTTGATACTTAGGTGTAACAAGAAATTCTACTTGGTGGACAGAACCGACTAATTTCGAACGGTACCCCGCATCCTTTCCTTCCTTTACCTCACGTAGTGGAAGACCTGTACCAAGCGTGTAATTCGCATCAATCACTTGTTTTGATCTCGGAAAAATACCCGTATTCTCTTCTTTCACAGCATCCAATGCCAAGGTCGCAAACAGCATGACCAATGTTTGATCTTCTTCTGATTTACTACTTCCCGGGTCCAATTCTGTGGCATTGCTGCTTTTCGTTGCAAGGTTTCCTACTCGATAAATGGCATTATTGTCTTTTAAGGCAGGAGAATGAACCTTAATATGAATGCCATCAAAGGGATTTTTACTATCCAGTTCCTCTATTCCAATGACCGGCCGATCTTCTGTATCCCTGGCAACAATATTAGGAATATTAATTTCATATTCCATCTCCCCAAAGATTGCTTTAATCGAGTCATTTCCAACATCTACTGCTGCAATTCTAGAGTTTGACATAATAGATCATCCCTTCTCATTTAATAGATTTATAGCTCCTAGTTGCTAATCATTTTTATGTATCTTTCTATTAAAGGGTATAGGAGATTACTAGATTATTCAATGAACCTTACGAAAAAGAAATAAAATTGTAAACCTGTAAACACCTTGTAAACAAAGGGCTATTTGTAAACATAATTGTAAACAACCACTACAAATCCGTATACACATGATTAAAACGGGATGTATACATATTTGTATACGTGTAAACACAAATGTATACAAGTTGTTTACATTAAGTAAACATGTATACGACTTTTGTAAACAAAGGAAATGAACTAATAAGCATCCCTTAAAATTTAAAAAGGTCCTACTTTAAGTAAGACCTAATCACATTTTGAAGTTATGATTTGTAATAGGGAGGAATGCGCAGCCATTCCTTTTGCTCTAGGTATTGTTTTACTTGTAGCCCTGAAAGTGTCTTTTTCATAATAATCTTTGAAAAAAGTAACCCAACGTCTGCCCGTATGGACTCCGTAAGGCCTCTTGCAGCGTATGCGACACCACTTGCTAAGTTATATGACATTAAGTTAGCTAACTCTTCATCATTTAATTTGGCACCCTCAGGTATATCACGAAAGTCCCCTACTGGTTTCTCAGGTGTACTTTTTGGGATTGGGACTCCTTCTTTAACTAAGAATTCTCTTATTTCATCTCTAATTGGAATATGTAAATTATCCTTTATATCTAAGATGATTCTTTTAAGTTCCTCATCCTGAGCAAGGTTGTACCCAATTTCCTGATTACGCAACGTAGTTTCCGTACCTAATAAGAAAAACCATAAATTCGTGACTTCCATTACATTTAAAGGCTTTTTTTCACCGTCTAAAAATGGTTCGAATGTGTCATGAATCATCTCAAAAAGATTCATCTGATAACCCCTCCAGGCATGTAATTCCTATAGTAGTATCATGACCATTCATATAGTAATCATACTAATTGAAATATTTTTCAAATAGTTTTTCAGCTGTACGTGTTGCTAATGCCTGAGTGGTAAGAGTGGGGTTTACTCCACCCAAACCGTTATAATGAACACTATTATCAGCGATAAATAACTGTTTTACCTGGTAAGCTTCACAATTAGAATCAACTACAAACCCCATTCTCATTGTACTTTCCAAATGAATCATGATTCCTGCTGGCCAGTTAGATGAGATCATTTGTTTCGCCCCAGCTTTATGCAAAATATGAATAGCCATTTTCATTAATTCTTTTCTATTTTTTATAGATTTTTTTGTAGGAATATAGCTTAGGATAGGTATAGGACCATGTTCATCACTAATCGTAGGATGGAGGTTCACTCCATTTCTATGATCAACCTCATCGTCTGTAATGATTAGTATATTCAACGTTTTTTTATAATTTAACATTAAATCTTTTAATTTGCTTCCAACAATTTGATTATGAAATTCCCAGTTCGACTGTTCCTTTTGATAGATACTCCACCCAGATTGACTAATTCCATAGGAAAGAGAAGCTGTTAGTCCTGGGCTCATACCGGCCGTTTGCATCGAACCTAAGCCAGGAAAATCGAGTCTTGCACCACATGTATGTCCAATAAAAGGATTGATATCCGGCTCGCCTAAGATAGACATAAGGTCTTTTTCATTAAAGATTCCAGTTACCCAGTCCATATAATGGTTCGTTAACCCTTTTCCGACCCATGGATTTTGTGGGAGATTAGAATTTAACCAAAGTCGCGGGCTCTCTATGCTACCTCCAGCAAGAACAACCACCTTTGCTCTTAGTTCTTCCTCTTCTCCTGTCCATGTATCCCTAATACGGACTCCAGTCGCCTGTAACTCTCGTGAACAACTGGTATCTGTTAAGATTTTTATTGTAAATGAATTAGGTCTAATCGTGACATTACCCGTACTCAAAGCCAAAGGGATGTAACTAACTGTTGTTGATCTCTTTGCAACCTTATCTACTGAAGGTCCATGTGGGCAGCCATTGATACAATGTCCACAAAGGGTACATCCTTCCATCCTCGATAATTGTTCAAGTGAAACATTTACATTGTTAAGATTTTTATTTATAGGTAAGATCGCATTGGGCTGTGGTCGATAGCCCGGACTTGTAACATTTAAGGTGGAATTAAGCTGCCAGCCCGCTCTTTTTGCTCCGAAATAAAATAATTCTTCCTTTGCGGTTGTTGGTGCAAAGGAAACCGGTAATGTGGCTTCTACCTTTTCATAATAAGGAATGAGTTCTCGATAGGAAAGAGGCCATACTTCGTCAATAGCTGATGGAAAAGCACGAGGAGAATTAGCTGTATAATGCTGTGTGGACCCTCCCACACCCGCACTTTGCCAAATAATTTGCTTATGTGGTGATAAGCGAACCCATGGTGCCCGCTCTCTATTTGCTGGTCCCCATCGAAATCTACCTGTAACCAAATTATTCATGTTATCTTCATACTTGTTCATTTGTTGCCTATAAAGAGATATATCTAAATCATTTTTATCGGAACTTTCTTTTGCACAAGAATAAAGATTTGGATTTGGCCACTTTTGATTTCCATACCATGGGCCTGCTTCTATAATTAACACCTTTAAACCCTTTTCCCCAAGCTCTCTTGCTATAACTGCTCCACCACCTCCTGCACCAATGACAATTACATCTGGATTAGACATGAAGATTTCCCCCTTTTTTCGGATCACCTAATAAAAAACCACGAAGATTCCGATATCCAAAAGCTGGTCCTGGGTATTTTGTTTGAATCCACCCAACTGGAAAATACTCGATACGTTTATACTCATGTCGGTTAAATCGAGTTGAGCCATATCCAGTCCATTCCGAATAATAGCCCAAAAACGTTAGCTGGGTTATAGTATTCTTCATACTTTGTGTTAAACCTGGATTGTTGGTAAAAGGTTCTGGTAAGCTCTCCAAAGGTACTTCTAATCTTTCTAGCAAGTTGAGTGCCATTAGTCTCTCATTACGTGAAAGAGTAGAGAATACCCCTTTCCTAGGAAATGCCCATGTATGGTAAAAATACACTTTTCTTTCTATGTACAATAGTTGAATAGCAGCAATGTCTAATAAGTTAGCTGTCTGTTTTGACAATGGGATCGTTACTCCTTGATTTATAGAAGAGGGCAAAGTCTGATCCAAAACTGCTATAACATACCCATAAACCACTTCATCCATTGGAGAAGCCTGAAGAATGGCGTCCACCGCAGCTTGGATGGTTATCCTCGTATGAGCATCAAGTATTTCACTGGTTAAAAGTTTTATCATGTCCTTCCCTCCTACAAACAAAAATCCCCATCCTTTAATTGTATTTGGAAATTTGAAAGGATAGACTACTTAATTAGAGGAAGCAAAAAACCCGCGCCATCTTAGTAACGGATCGGGTTTTCGAGTACAAAAACTATTGGGGATTGATGTGCTGAAAGTGGTAGGTAGGTGTTTGGATATTCAAGTGAGGAAGACAAGTTATCTGAAAGAAAAGACACTGTTGTTATTCATTGTTGACTTTTTCGAGGAGGTATGGGAATTCGTAGGCGGAGAAATTCCGGTTAATCTGGATAGTAGGGCTCAAAAAGCAGATATAAGCGGAAATATTCCGATTAACTTCTCTATATTTACCTAAATTTAAAGATTAAGTTCATATAAACGGAAAAACTCCGCTTATTTTGCGGGAAATGTTGGTATTTCCCAAAATTAACGGAATTTCTCCGTTAATTTTTCAAACTTAGTGAAGACAATGTATAAAATGCTTGGAGACATAATGTTCCAAGCATTTTTGCTTATCAAATTGCCTGTAATTTGCTGTGAATTACCGTTTGAATAGCAAGGTTAGTTCTAATTTTGTACTTCAAAATCGAATTACTTACCTTCTTAGGTACAAGTTTACTTGTGGAATTTACTCAAAGGTCCCTTTCACTAAAGGAGAACCTTGGGCCACCATTATTTGACCCTTTGCAATGACCGTTTGGATTGTTAATGTTTCTTTATCTAAAATAACAAGATCAGCATCCTTACCTTTTTGAATATTACCTTTTTGAGGTAGTTTGAGAACTTGTGCTGGATTTGATGTAATCACTTGAATTGCTTGCTCCAGAGGGACCTTTTCATTTAATACTGCATCCCTTACCTCCCGGAATAACGAAGCCGTTTTCCCCACTTTTAGCCCTTTAAATTCGCCCCTTTCATCAAAATAAGGAAGACTTGCCTGCCCATCTGATGAAAAAGTAATACTGCTAATGGGGATGTCTTTTTCGAGCATTAATCTTAATCCTGTCGAACACTTCACTTCTCCTTCTTCTAAAAATTGAGGAATGGTGCTAGTGGTCAAGTCGACATACCCACCCTTCTTTGCATACGTAATACCCGCATCAAATAACTCCTTATTACGATTAATATGAGTAGGATGGAAATGTCTAGCAGGGATTTCTGTCTTCTCGATGATCTCTTCTAGCAATGATAATTTTTCCACTCCATCCCCTACATGGATTTCTATAAGTCCAGCTTTTCCAGATAAGATCCCACCATTTCTAGCTGCTGTTGCAATTTTAACCATTTCTTCAAACGTAGGCTGAGAGGAACGGTGATCAGAAATGGCCACTTCTCCAACACCAATAATTTTGTCGATTAGAATTAAATCGTCTTCAATTCTAGAGGTTAATGTTTTGACTGGTACTTGATAAGAACCTGTATGGATATAACAGGTCACACCTTCTTCTTCTAGTGCTCGAGCCTTTGCTAGGAGGCTTTCCATTCTCCGGGTTGTTCCATCCGTTCCAAGTACACCAACTAGGGTTGTTACACCAGACATCGTTATATCTGTTAACATAATTTCTGGGGTTCTTGTTTTGAATCCACCTTCTCCTCCACCACCAATAATATGAACATGAGAATCAATGAATCCAGGCACGATAAGTTGACCAGATGCGTCAATCACTTCGATAGGGACAAAAGAAGAAGGAGTGTTTATTTGCTCCTCTATAAAAGCAATTTTATCGTCTGCAATGAGGATATCTCTTACACCAAGATAGTTTGGTGCATAGACCTCTCCGTTTTTTAATAACTTTAACAAAGTTCTTCACTCCTAACTGTCAGTCCATACGAGCTAAAATGGCCCATAACCAATAAAATAGGCAATTACAACAGCCACTAAACCAATCAAGTATTGAATAAATACTAATGGCAATACCCATTTAGCCCATTTTGTCCACGGAATACCTGCGATAGCTAGACCAGCCATTAATGTACCTGCTGTTGGAAAAATAATATTTCCAATTCCATCTGCAAATGAAAAAGATAACACGGCGGTTTGTCTAGTGATGTCTAGTAAATCAGCAAGCGGTGTCATAATAGGCATAGTTAACATTGCATGGCCACTTCCAGATGCCAAAACGAAATGAATGATAGCTTGAAAATTATACATCCCAATTACACTTAAATAAGCCGGCACATCTTTAATGGCTTCAGATATTCCATACAACATTGGGTCAACAATAGAACCCTCATTTAAAACAACAAGCGTAGCACGAGATAAGCCAATAACAAGCGCTCCTCCAATTAATGCCGCTGAACCGCTTGTAAAGGAGCTTACTAGCTTATCAGCTGATAATCTCCCTATTAATCCAATAATAACCGTTAATGCTACGAATAATGCAGCAATCTCTGTGATATACCATTGATATTTAATAACCCCAAATGCCAAAACCACATAGTTTAAAAGAAAGGCTGTTACAATTAATTTATGCTTCGCAGTAAACTTAACAGAAGTAGACACTAAATCTGATGCACTTTCCTTTGAATAATTCCCATAGAATCCAATTTCAGGATTTTTCTTTACCTTCATTGCGTACCGATACACAAATACTACAGAAACAAGATAGACAATCACAAACAGAATCAGTCGATATCCCATTCCGGAAAACATAGGTAACTCAGCAATTCCTTGAGCAATTCCTACTGTAAATGGATTCATCACTGCTGTTGTAAACCCTGCTGAAGCCCCTAATATCACCATTGCTGTACCAGTAATGGTGTCAAAACCCAATGCTAAAGCTAAAGGGATGAGTAGCGGAATGTAAGCGAGCGTTTCTTCTGCCATACCCATTAATGACCCACCTATAGCAAAGAATAACATCATCACCGGGATCAGTAGCTTTTCACGTTTAGTCAGTTTATTGGCCATTGTTTGGATTAATACATCAACGGTTCCTGTTGCACTTAATACGCCAAAAAAACCTCCGATAATAAGAACAAAGAAAATAATATTAGCTGCTTCTACCATTCCAGTATGAATAGATTGAATCATATCAAACGGGCCAACAGGAGTTGCATCCTTCCACTGAAAGGTATCAGGGTCTACAACAGTACGTCCATCTACTTCCACGCGAGTATATTCCCCTGCTGGAACAATATAAGTTAGAATCGTAGAGATCAATAATATTCCTAATAATAAAGCAAAAACATTAATCTTTTTTTGTTTCTTATTGCTTTGCTTCTCCGGTGAAACTATTACAGAATTCTTTAACTGTTGACTCATCCATTTTTCCCCCTTTTTATTCAAACAATCACCATTCAATTCTAAAAAAAACCATCCTTCAGTTTGAATATTCAGAATTGAGCTAGTCACATACTTTAATGCAAGTAGCGTGCCAGAAATGGAAACCCTTTCTTACTGGCGTTTCTTTATTTCTTTATTTTATTAATTGGTTGTTTTTGACCTTAATTGGGTTTACTATTAAACCAATTAAGTGTATAAGGAGTGTTTTTATGAGAAAACCTTGTATTACTTTAATCGCTGGAGGTTCAACAACAAAAAGAGTGTTGCATGGCCAACTTCAACAATTACTTGGTGATTATATTGATGTGAA
Organism: Bacillus sp. Y1; assembly: GCF_003586445.1. NCBI lineage: Bacteria > Bacillati > Bacillota > Bacilli > Caryophanales > Bacillaceae > Bacillus > Bacillus sp. Y1. The sequence goes on from NZ_CP030028.1 coordinate 4,984,507, forward strand.
AAGCTATGCAATGGATGAAGAAATACCCTCTTATTTAAGGGAGCCGTTACTACTATTTTCATCAGAAGTAGTGAAACAGGAGGCTTTTGAGAAGTTAGAAATACAATGTGAACATTTTTTTGTTGGTAAACGTATGATTCACCATGAATATATTGACCAGCTGTTGAAGATCCCTGAAAATAAAAAAGTTCTTTTAGTTAACGATAACTATTCAGAAACCACAGAATTTATTGAGTCTTTATATCAGCTGGGTATCAACCATATTCAATTTGTCCCTTTTCATATAGGACAATTATATTATGAAGATATTGATACAGCCGTCACACCTGGAGAACCTCATCTTTGTCCACCATTTATTCCAAATATTATTGATGTTCACGTTCGACTTTTTGATATGACTACCATTCTAAAACTAGTAGATTACTGTCACTTACATACAGATATTTCGTCTCGGATATCAGAAAGATATATCCGAAATATCGTAGAATTACATAAGAAATTATTGAGCGCTGATCAAAAAACAAAACTGTTGAACGATCATTTACAAAAGGTCGTTGATTCCGTTGATGACGGAGTATTGGCGGTGAATTCACAGCAGGAACTTACCGTTTTCAACCACCATTTAGAAGCACTATTTCAACTCTCTTCACAAAATATTTTGCATAAACCAATCAGAACCCTACTTCCCGCTGAGATTGTTGACTTTATCCTACACGGAAATGAAAATAGTAAATTTTTTACCGTTAAAGGGATAGAAATTGTTATCTTTCGCTCTCAAATGAGTATAGAAAATACCATTGTTGCTACCTTTAAAAGTGTAAATCAAGCATTTGAGATTGAAAAAGCAGCTCAACGACAGTTAAAAAAGAAGGGTTTATATGCAAAATATGATTTACAAGATATTATTGGACACAACCCGAAAATTTTACAGTGTAAAACCATTGCTAAAAAGCTAGCTAAGTCAGAACATCCCGTTTTTATTCAAGGAGAAACAGGAACTGGAAAAGAGCTGTTTGCCAACGCGATACATCTCCACTCACCAAGAAAATCCGGACCATTTTTGGCTGTTAATTGTAGTGCATTAACGGAGAGCTTACTAGAAAGTGAATTATTTGGATATGAGGATGGAGCATTCACAGGGGCAAAGAAAGGCGGAAAAAAAGGATTATTTGAGTTAGCGGATAATGGAACCCTCTTTTTAGACGAGATTGGAGATATTAGCCTTAACGTACAAGCCCATTTATTAAGAGTCCTACAAGAAAATGAGATTCGTAGAATTGGTGGAGATAAAATCATTCCCATTAATGTTCGAATTATCGCTGCTACTAATAAAAATTTACAAGATAAGATCAAAGCAGGTACGTTTCGTTCTGATTTATATTATCGTCTTAATGTTCTAACCTTTTCAATCCCTCCTTTAAGAGAGAGAAAAAGTGATATCCCCTTACTTGTTGATTCTTTTATCAAAAAACATCGGTTAGATATAAAAATCGAGAATCAGGTAATGAATTTCCTTTTACAGCATGAGTGGCCAGGTAATATCCGAGAATTAAAGAGTGTGGTTGATTATATGCTTACCGTATGTGAAAATCATCTCATAACTGAAAATGACATTCCTAGTAATGGACTAACCCCTTCTATAACACAAGAACGTTCAAGCTTGATTCTAGTTGAAAGTAAACTAGAACAGGATGAGTATTTGTTTATTTTAAATGCAATTAAAGCATGCAATGATTTTGGAAAAGCAGCTAGCAGAGAATGGATTTCCTCATATAGTAAAGAATCTAAATATTACTTATCTCCCCAACAGGTTAGGAAACGACTTGATTTCTTAGAATCTCAAGACTTAATCATTAAAGGGAAAGGAAGAGCCGGAACAAAAATCACCTCAAAAGGGGTAAATTTCCTCTCTTCTTATATCAACCAATAGTAATAACAATTCTTCAGTAGGTATGGTAAAATTCTTGGTAACTAAACAATAATTACAATACAAAGTAGGTGTTATAGCTTGTCCTCCGAAAAAGAAGTAAAGCTTTATTTTGTACGTCATGGTGAGACTCAATATAATATAGAAAAACGTATGCAAGGATTTTGTGATTCCCCGCTTACCGAACGCGGAATTGCTCAAGCTAAGTCTGTAGGAATGGGCCTAGATGATATTGAATTTACTGCTGTATACACTAGTGAAAGCCAACGGGTCATAGATACGGCTAAGTATGCAGTTGGTCATCGAAATCTTCCAACTATGACAGACCCACGCCTGAAAGAAATGAACTTCGGTGCTTTAGAGTCACTTGTAGAATCAGAAATCACTGAGCGATATGGAAATATACTTGAACAATTATTTACCCTTAACGACCTAAATATGGCTGCACCAGAAGGAGAAAGCTACTCCCAGCTTTATACACGTACAACCTCTGTCGTTAAAGAAATCATCGACAAACATAAAAATGAAGGCGGAAATATACTCGTTTTCTCACACGGAGTAACGATCGGCAACTACTTAATGCAATTAACAAAAATGAGCGATTATCCGCACCATGATAATTGCAGTGTTTCCGTAATTAAGTATGACAACGGTGAATTTAGTGTAGAAACAATTGCTGACACGTCCTTTAGGGACAGATATCAATAATATGAAAACACCTCTATACGAATGGTATAGAGGTGTTTAACTACTGATTTAATTTCCTTACTTCTACCACTCCTCCAAATCACCACTATCCCACATTTCATTAAATGTTTCCTTCATAGATGAAGCTAAGTCCGAATCACTTACGGTTAAGAGGACTTCCTCGTTATCTTCTGCAGAGTCTTTTGTGTAGTTAAAGGAGCCTGTTACGACGGTTTGGTTATCCGATATGGTTAACTTTATGTGCATTTTTTCATCTTTATTTATTTTAATCGGTATATTTAGTGCCTCTAACTCATCGAATATTTCTTTACTATCTTTATTTTCTGTATTTTCCCCATCGGCTATGATTCTAATGGAAACGTCTCTTTCCGCTGCGGCTGAAATAGCGTCTACGATGTTGTCATTATCTAGGTTATAGATAGCAATATTAAGTTCTTCCTTTGTGTTATTAATTACCTCTATTAATTCTTCCTCTGGGCTACCTTGATATCCACTAATTGCATAAGACAACTGTGTTTCACTTGAATCTATCATGATCTTACCTACTAATAAAAGGTTCACTATGAGTGATATGATCAAAAGAATTCTTCCTAGTTTTCTATTCAATGTTATACCTCCTTGTTTTTCTCACTAAAGCTATATCATTTATAGACCATTTATCTTAAATGAACCTTAAATGAACCTTTTTTAGAAAAACAAAAAGGTGATACAGAAATTTGTATCACCTTTGGTAAACTCTCATTAAATTATACGTACAGTAACAATACCTTCAATCAAGCCGATTTTTTCCTCTAACTGAGGGATAATTTCACTCGTTACATTATTATCAATATCGATCATTGTATAGGCATATTCCCCTCTACTTCTGTTCACCATATCTGCGATGTTTAAGTCATAGCCTGATAGAGCTGAGGTGATCTTCCCAACCATTCCAGGGATGTTTTTGTGGAAAGCTGCTACACGTTGTTTTCCTGAATATGGTAGAGTGGCATTTGGGAAATTCACTGAGTTTTTAATATTTCCTGTCTCAAGGAAATCCTTTATTTGACGCCCCGCCATAATCGCACAATTTTCCTCAGATTCTGCTGTTGATGCACCAAGGTGTGGAACACAAATGGTGTTTTCCATTTTCAATACATTTTCATTAGGAAAATCTGTGATGTATTGACCCACGATTCCTTCTTCTAGCGCAACCGCCAAATCTATTTCGTTCACTAGTTCTCCACGTGAGAAGTTCAGAATATGCACACCTGGTTTCATAATGCTAAATGTGGCTTGATTAAACATTCCTTTTGTATCATCCGTTAATGGTGTGTGCACGGTAATGTAATCAGCGTTTGCAAACAATTCTTCAATTGTTAATGCACGTTGGACTGTACGTGATAAATTCCATGCAGTATCAACAGAAATAAATGGGTCGAATCCAATTACATCCATGTCTAAAGCAATGGCATCGTTCGCTACAAGTGCTCCAATTGCACCTAGTCCAATAACACCTAGAGTTTTACCCTTAATCTCTTTTCCTACAAATTGCTTTTTCCCAGCTTCCACAAGCTTTGGAACTTGGTCCCCTTCACCTTCTAAGGTCTTTGTCCATGACACACCAGCAAAAAGGTTTCTTGATGAAGCCATTATTGTAGTTAAAACCATCTCTTTAACGGCATTTGCATTTGCTCCAGGTGTATTAAAAACAACAATTCCTTGCTCTGTGCATTTGTCGACAGGAATATTATTAACACCTGCTCCAGCTCTTGCAATTGCTTTTAAATTACTACCGAAATCCATTGAATGCATATTAAAACTACGAGCAATGATTGCATCCGGATTTTCACAGTCATTGTCGACTGCAAAGTTATCCTTGCGGAAGACTTTTAACCCGCTTTCTGCAATATTATTTAATGTTTTAATTTGGTTCACTTTTTTTAATGTAATTGGGCTCATATTGTTTCTCCTTTTTTATTATAAATTTGAACAAAAAGAGGTAAGGGTTGATAACCCTTACCTCTGCCCAGGCGAACGGCTACGACACCATGTGCTCCCTCGCGGTTATCCGCGTTTCGCCAGTCACACAAAGTCTTTTTATTTCTTATATTCTAACAATTTATTTACTAGCCTTCAAGCATAAAAATTTTCTAATTTAGATTTTCTTACAAATCAAACTTTACTGGAGTAAAAACAAATATGAAAACTTCACAATGGTGACAGGTACCATGTAAAGTCTTCACATTCCTAGTGAGTCTTTTAGAAAAGTAGCTAAATATTCTACACTGGTTATTTTTTTATTGCATTCACTGCTATCGGCGCAAATAAGATTACCGATAGACTTATAATAATCCGAGTTTCGTGGATTTTTCGCTTTTGTTACGGTGGAAAAATAGGAAACTTCACAAAAGCTATTACAGAAGGAACAAAGATTTTTTTTACTAGTTGGTGCAAAATCACATTCAATACCGACCAGTTTTTCCTGAAGCTCATAAACTATAAATTTTTTATTGGATCTTAAGTCGTTCCAGCTTAAATAGGTCAGCTGGCTATGGTCAATATCTGATAAATCAGGTAGCTTTAGTTTTTTTAGTTTTGGAAACATTTTTTTTAATTGCTGCTCGGTGATTCTTGGAAAGGGCAGTAAATAGTCCGAAAGATGTTTGATATATTGCTCATACTCTTTATCTGTTTTCAATCTGGAAAGATCCAGCATTTCTTGTTGGTCCATTGATACATTGGGAAAGAGTTCCGAGATTTTGGCATTGGCTAGGTCGATCACAGCAGCCAAAACGTTTTGAGGTACGTTCTTTTTAGTGCTGTCCTTAATTAAGGCAATCTGTTTTTTTATAGAATTTAGTTGTTCATTTTTAATGAATTTTTCGGTCATTACGTTTATCTCCAATCATTTTGCTGCCGTCTCTTTACACTTATTTTAAATAGTGCAGTAAACTTCTAAAATGGATAAAATGACTTAGAAACGTTTTTTACATAAGAACAGCACTGATGAAGGATTTTCACCAGTGCTGTTCGCCTACTTTTTATATGAATAAACTATTTTCTTAATCGTTTCTGTTGAAAGGTAATATTCCTCAGCCAGTTGTTGAATACTGCTGCCACTAATAAAAGAATTTCTAATAGCTGCATTACGGTGGTCAAGCAGCCGTCTTCCTCCACTTGAAGTTCCCCACTTTTGATACTCCGTTTCCTGCTTAGGAATATAAAGGGTTTCCCCCTGGACATACTTTTGGATTTCTACGATTAGCTTTTCAGGTAAAACTTTGTTTGCATTAATATATTTCAATTTTGCCCGCTCCTTATTTTGATTTTGAAAAAAATAAGGTGCAAAGCCAAAATATTAGAAAAGCTTGTTCAGCGATAAAACTAAATGCTTCACCCCATGCAAAGTATCGCCTTTCCAATAATAGGCTTTGCATGAGTGGAAGAAGTACCAGACAATCTTATGTGATTCTCCATTTGTAAGCACCCCCTTTATTTTCATTATATCGAAATTCACCTTCTATTGAATTGTTTTAGCCTAGTTTTTCAAGGAAAATAATCGCGTTTTTACTATTTACTCAAAAAAAACCGCACCTATTTATGATACGGTTCACCGTGACCTTTCTAAATGAGGTTTTATACCCATCACCCTTTATTCTTTGTAAAGTTATCATCCACCCCAAAACAACTCTTATACCTTTCAGACTATTAACTAACACTTACTTTTTTCCTTTATTGGCATCCAGACTTCACTATATACATTTTCATAAGTACCATCATGCTTTGTAAAAGAAATACTAGGTAAGTTGACTATTTCATAACCTGAAGATGGTAACCATTCTGAATAAATTTTTGCAGTCGTTTCTTGAAGGGTTGCGGGGAATGGTCCTTGATTAGGGAAAATTGCCCATAAACTATCTTCAATAGAAAGTTGTTCTAAATCATCAAAAGAATTTTCTTTTGTCGTTGCAAAACCAATCATATGAGTTAAGAACCCTTTTTCCTCTAAGTAACTATCATCAAAATTATAAGATACATTCAAGACTTGATGAGGATATAAATCAGCTAATTGATGCATTTCATTTCTTTGTTGTTCGGTAATGGACTGGGCTAGTTCTACAATTGCATTATTAACACCTTCAAATTGTATCGGCACCCTTTTCGATACACCTATAATGTTAAATTTCGCTTTCCTTTCAATTTTGAACTCCATGGAAATTCCTCCCCTTATATCTATAAAAAATAAAAATTTGGGAAATGATTTTTGAATTTTATTTTTCGTTACTTCTGAAGGTAAGAAGCCACACCATTCACGAAAAGCTCTTGAAAATCCTTCGATTGATTGATAGCCAAATTTATAGGCAACATCTGTAACCTTGGCACCGTTTATTAATTCAACATTCGCTACTGATAATCTCCTGTTTTTGATATACTCATTCAATGACATTCCTGCCATATACGAAAACATTCTTTTAAAATGATAATCAGATAAGCCGACTATTTTTGAAATTTCTTTTCCGGAAATTTCCTCCGTCAAATTTTTTTCGATGTAATCCATTAGTTGATTGAATTCCTGTAACATTCATTTCCCTCCTTTACAGTTACATCATATTATTATTATTGATTTTTCACTCGATATTTTTTATACGATTTTTATCGGATTAAGACTAAAAACAGCTTAGAAATAATCTAAGCTGCCTTCATGTTCATATCGATATTTTTTTATATAACCTGTGAATTTGATATAATATCTAACTTCTCAGCGATATATATATATTTTTAAAAAAACCACATTTACTTATGATACGGTTCATTCCTATTAATGCGGTAAGCCCGATATACCTGTTCAAGGAGGATCAACCTCATTAATTGATGTGGGAATGTCATTTTAGAAAAGGACAACTTTTCATCCGCACGGTTTAGTACATCCTTACTTAAGCCAAGTGAACCTCCAATGACAAAGGCAATTTTACTTTTTCCATATGTAGCTAACTTATCAATCATTTCCGCCAGTTCTTCTGACGATCGTTGCTTTCCTTCAATGGCTAGGGCAATGACATATGTATCTGGAGAAATTTTTGCTAACAGCCGCTCTCCCTCTTTATTCTTTACCTGTTCCATTTCTATTTCACTTAATTGCTCTGGAGCTTTTTCATCTGGGAGCTCAACCACTTCGACCTTCGCATAAGCCGTTAGTCTTTTCAAATATTCATCGATACCTTGCTTTAAGTATTTTTCTTTAAGTTTGCCAATTGTTAATAATGAGATATTCACACTTCATCCTCACTTTACGAACAAGATATCCACAGAAGTTATCCACATGTCCACATTTTCCATCCACATATTGTATAGGATCATTTGTTCCCTACCATATATATAGCATCATTTCGACAATATTCACAGGTTGTTGATAACTCATTTCCCTCAACTTTTAATAAGGTTGGAAATGTCTCAAACTCATCTACAACCGTATCTATGGCAAGATCTACGTGTTCTTCACAGCAGTAAATCATGTTATTTCCCTCCTTCAAAATTCTCCAAACTTCAACAAAATCCTATGTGGATATCTTATATGTAGTTTGTCCAAAACTTATCCACATTCCTATCCCATCCTACCAAAACTATCGGTAAATTTCTATCCACAAAAAAGAAATGCAGACATTACGTCTGCATTCCTCACACAACTATAATGTATTTCCACCCAGCTTCATCGTTGTTTCTTGTAGCTTTCCAGCACGATAGAATTTAATGTTCAGCTGATCTCCGACTTTCTTTTTATTATATAGATGCTTTCTTAAATCAATTACATCTTTAATTAGATCGCCGTCCATTTCAACAATCACATCCAAATCTTCTAATCCTGCTTGTTCTGCAGGTGAGTTTGGATCTACTGTCATAATCACCACTCCAGATGTTACATCTTCCGGAAGTTTCAGTGTTTCTTTCTGATGATAGGCTGATACTTCATTTACTGATTGAAGTTGGATTCCCATGTAAGGTCGTTTTACCTCACCAAACTCCTCTAAATCACTAATAATTGGCTCAGCGGACTTTATTGGAATAGAGAGTCCGATTCCCTCTACGGAGCTCTGGGCAATCTTCATAGAGTTAATGCCAATCACTTGCCCACTGATATTAATTAATGCTCCTCCACTATTACCCGGGTTAATTGCGGCATCCGTTTGGAGGACTTCAGCCTGCCAATCAATCGCACCATCTTGGTTAATATCAACAGGAATCGCACGCTCTAAACCTGATACAATCCCTTGTGTAACAGAGCCAGAAAACGTTGCCCCAAGTGGATTTCCAATGGCGATAACGGGCTCACCAATTTTTAAAGCATCAGAATCACCAAACTCAGCAACGGTTTCAATTTTGCTTCCATCAACCTCAAGAACAGCCAAATCAGTCCAAACATCACTGCCTCTTAGCTTCGCTTCAAGCTTTGTTCCATCAGACAATGTAACCTCAAGTGAGTTTGCCCCTTCGATTACGTGATGGTTTGTTACAACATATGCTTTTCCATCCGCTTTTTTATAAATGACACCTGATCCTGATCCTGCTTCCTGACTAGATGTTTCTGACCAAAAACTTGTCGTTTGAAGATTCGTAATTCCAACTACCGCATCTCCTGCTTTTTCTACTGCCTTTGTTATATCTGTTACTACGTTTAAGCTAACATTTTCTGTCCTAACAGCGTCGTTGTTTGTCGTTCCGTCTTCTACATCTGAATCGGTTTCTGTTGAATATGGAAGAACATCAAACCCAATTCGAGGCAAAGCTACCACAATAAGAAAAACACCTAAAATAGCTCCCACTAGGCTTGCTAAAAAGTATCCTCCTCGATTTCCCTTTTGTTTTCTGTACCGTGTTTCGTAGTCTTGATCATAATAACCCACGATTCACCAATCCTTTCAAACAATCATTATCTATGTAGTTTTTATCCCTATATATAATATAATCCCTTCTTGCTTAAGAATAAACCAAAAAGGTGACCCGAAAGTCGGAATCACCTTGTTTATACCGCAGTTAACACAGTTGGAACTTTAGGATCGGTATCGTATAAATCAAATTGCTCTCCAATGATGATGCCCTTGCTTTGAAGTGTTTGCTCGACAGCCATTTTAGCTAAATCTTTCATATTGTTGTCTTGACTTAAATGAGCTAAGTAAATACGTTTTGTGTTATCACCAGCTACTTCACTCATCGCAATGGCTGCATCTTCATTCGATACATGTCCAACGTCACTCAAAATTCGGCGCTTAATGCTCCATGGATACTTTCCCATGCGAAGCATTTGAACATCATGGTTGCTCTCAAAAACATACACATCTGCGTTCTGAATGATTCCCTTCATACGATCACTAACATAACCTGTATCTGTAATTAGAACGAGCTTCTTTCCATTATGGTGAAACACATAAAACATGGGCTCTGCCGCATCATGGGACACGCCAAATGATTCAATATCTACCCCACCAAAGCTTTTGACTGTTTCCATGTCAAACGTGAATTTCTGCTCTACAGGAATTTCCCCAACTAAATGATTCATTGCAGCCCAAGTTTTTGCGTTAGCATAAACAGGAAGCTTGTACTTTCTAGCTAATATTCCGACTCCTTTGATATGGTCACTATGCTCATGGGTTACAAAAAGTCCAGACAGCTTACTAATGTCCCGATCAATTTTTTGAAAAAGGGCTTCCATTTGCTTCCCACTATGTCCTGCGTCTACTAGAAAGGACTGACCTTCCGATTCTACATAAATCGCATTCCCTGTACTCCCACTCGCTAGGATACTAAAATGCAATGACATACTATTCACTCCAATTATTTTCTTCGTCCTTTAGTTGAATGACTTGTCCTTCAAAGGCATTCACAAATAAATTCTCCCCTCCGTATAACACAAAGCGCCACGCAGGTGTTAATACCTGTGATGAAGTTAAACGAACAAGTGTGTAATAGCCAAACTCGACTCTCTCTATCTTTGTTCCATATGGTAAATAGCCATTTTCATAAAGTGTTTCTATCGCCTTGATGGGCTGAATAATTCTTTCATCTTCCGACAGCTCCTCGATTTTACCGAGGAATGTTTGTTTGTAGGAAACTACTTCATTATCGCTATTTACTTTGAACGTGATTTGACCGCTTGGATTTTTATAAAATAGCTTTTCTTGGTACTGCTGATAATAAGTAATACTATTTTCACTATCATCTCTACCCCAATAACGATACTGGTCACCATTTATGACTGATCCTTTTAAAAATGTATCTAATTCAGGTGGTTGACCTTTGCTGCTCACTTTTAACGGTATGTCCAGTTCTGATTCAATGGACTGGTTGCTTCTTATCGTAATGGTTTGACCGCTGAGCGTCGTATCTATAAGCATTTCAACCTCTTCCTCTGTAAACACTTTCGGTACCGTACTTAAGTACTTGTCCTTTTCAAGGTTTTTTGGAAGATCATTGTATGTGATTTCATCCGCCTTTAATCGGTTTTCTAAAGAAGGATTGGTCGCATATTCATATTTGGTTGCGGTACGAATCTTTAAGAACTCATTCATAAGATAGATATTTAAAACGAAAAAGGAAAGGATAAAGATGGTTTTAATTCTACTCCAATCCATGCTTTATCCCCCCATTCTCGCTGCTGGGTACCATTTTCCACTCATCGTTATACTTATAGTACCAAGCTGGTTCTAAATAAATTAGTGAATTCTGGGTAATTTCGGTTTCGGTAACCTTAGACATGTGATAGCCAATCGTAAGATCCTGAAGAAAATCAAGGTCAACATCTTCTACTTTTTTCAACTCCTCTAGTACACTGATACCAGAGGGAAGCGTAATTTCAGTTGCTTCCAATCTTCTTCCTAACATGAAATTACTTCGAAAATACTTATTAATTCCACTAGCATTCCACATTTGTAAAATTTCCGATATTCCATTGTCGCCAAAGATGGGGTAACCATTTAAATCGTATAATCGGAATAATATGACCTGTTCTGACTCATCCATTCCTACATATCGATAATTATCCGTCCAGCCACCATGACTATTAATAAAATCAATACTTTTTTCCAGGAGGTGACTCGATTTCGTTGTTGTCTCACTTTCAACATCTTCTGTTTTCACATAGGAAACGGTATTTGTTTCATTATTGATACTCAACAATGTAGTAGTATCCGTGTACTCTTCACCGAAAGAGCTATAATTCTTTGACACTACATTCGGATCGCTAAATAAGGCGCCACGAAGTTTTTCTGTTGATAAGTTCACCGTTAGGTGCTTATATAAGGCAATTTTTACAGGCTCTTTTCTAAGCATCGCAAAACTTTCCCGATTAATTGGTTCGTAAAGAGCAAACTTTTCATTCCCACTTATGTCCACTAAATAACGTTCTTTAAAGTCATTTATATAAGAGGCTGAAACATATGCTCGAAGCACTTCATGTTCTTTTGAGGAGATAAAATAAACGACTCCTCCCTCTCTTGTTTCCGGCTCTAAATCAATGACAATTCGGTCAAAGTTACTTTTAGGAATATCATTACTAGGTAATTGTAACGCGCTTCGATACTCCTTTAAAGGAACAATATCAGGAAAAATAAGTTCTAAAGCATTTTTATCATAAATAAAGGAAGGAATGTTTTTTACGAGTTCTGATATATCTTCAAACTCGCTGAATCCCCATAAGCTTAACTCCTTCATGGTTTGATCAATTTCAAAGGAATCAAATGTACCATAGTGTTTCTCGCCTTGATGTAAAAACAATCGTTCAGGGCGAACAATTTTGCTCAATTCCTTCGTTTCACCAAGCGATACCTCTTCAACGGTATTACCACTTTCCTTCAAAGTGTCATAATTGGGCTGATATGTCCACAACATCCATGTAAGAAGAATGCTAAAAACGACAAGAATTAATAGGACGATAGACTTTATCGTTTCATATTTCATGTCCAGTCATCCTCCTCATTTCGATCATAAGGGAGGGTGAATGAGACTGTTGTCCCCTTCCCTTCCACGCTCTCCGCCCAAATCTCTCCTCCATGGGCTTCTACCATTTCTTTTGCGATGGCTAGTCCTAGACCTGTTCCACCAAGCTTTCTTGTTCTTGCTTTATCCACTCGATAAAATCGTTCAAAAATTTGCTGAAGATTTTCTTTTGGAATGCCCATCCCCTGATCACTGACATTAACTACAATATGATCTTCCTTTTCCTCCACTTTAAACGTGATTTTTCCACCCTGTGGAGAATACTTCATAGCATTTGAAATGATATTATCAAGAACTTGAGTAAGCTTGTCTGCATCTCCCTCAACAAAGGCAGCATGATCTAATAGGTTTCGTTCAAAAGCAGTATTTTCGTCCTTAATAATCTCAAAACGATCAATAATTCGATTGAAGAAATCTATAAAATTAAACCATTCCTTCTTAAGGCGATAATCCTTGCTATCCATCTTGGAAAGCTGAAGCAAATCATTAACAAGACGTATCATACGCTCCGTTTCTGTTTGCGTAACACTTAAAAAGTTTGGAGCGATTTCCTCGTCCTTCCATGCACCATCTGATAAAGCTTCTAAGTAGCTTCTCATTGTGGTTAGAGGTGTCCGCAACTCGTGTGACACATTGGCAACAAATTCTCGTCTCTCTAAGTCAATTTTTTCTTGTTCTGTAATATCATGAAGAACCGTTATTAGTCCATTTACAAAACCTGTTTCCTTTTGAATGACTGAAAAATTCGCCCGTAGAATAAGAGGTTTTGTCGCTGTGCTATAGTCCAAAATAAGCGATTCTTTCTCTACAAGTAAGTCTTCAAACGAATAGTCTTCTTCTAAGCCTAATAAAGACACAATGGAGCTAGATAATATTGTTTCACGTGAAACACTTAAAAGCATTGCCGCAGGTTCATTGATAAGGATTACTCGCCCTTTTCTATCGGTAGCAACTACACCATCTGTCATATAGGAGAGAACAGACGATAACTTTCGACGTTCTCCTTCAGTCGTTGCATGTGCCTCTTGCAACTTTTTTGTAAGGTTATTAAAAGTAATGGCCAACTGACCGATCTCATCATATCCGTATACTTTTACCTTTCGAGAGAAATTTCCTTTAGCCATTGCCTGTGCCTGCTTTCGCATATCAGAAATCGGCCTTGTAATCGTTTGTGCTAGTAAAATTCCAAGTACTGCTGTAATCAATAATGCAATACCAGTCCCTGTCGCAAGAATATTATTAATGGTTTTCATTTGTGAATACACATTTTCTTTCTTCGCTACCAAGTAAATAACTCCGGTAATATCATCATCGGAACGAACAGGTTTTACTAATATCCAAATCCGTCCTTTCTGTCGATCTATTTGAGTGACATCCTCTCCTTCATCAGAGGATGTAGCAATGACACGCCTAATTAATGTATCGGTAGATCTTTGACCTACAATTCCTTGATTATAAGGATCTGATGTGCCAATTATTTTTTGAGTACTAGCCTCTATTAAACGAACCTCTGTTATATCTGTCGTATTTAAATCAGACAGTATGTTCTTAACAGCCTCTTCGATAGTTGGCCCTTCATCATCTGGATTACGTTCCTTGCCTAGCTCTTCCCCTAAGTAATAGGCTAAAAGATTAACTCTCTCTTCAATAGAGGTTTCAAAATTTCGTAATAAAGTATTTTCAAGCTGTCTAACAAAATAAACACCGATGATTTGCATCGCAATTAATATTAACAATACGTAAATCATTACAAATTTAAGATGAATAGATCGAAAGAAACCAACCTTTTTCATTTACTGATTACTCCTGTTCAGGATTTCGTAAATAATATCCAACCCCTCTTCTTGTCACAATCCATGTTGGGTGACTTGGGTTATCTTCGATTTTCTCACGAAGTCTTCTAACGGTCACATCGACTGTACGAACATCGCCAAAATAATCGTAACCCCAAACGGTTTGTAATAGATGTTCTCTCGTCATCACTTGTCCAATATGCTGGGCTAAGTAATGAAGCAGTTCGAACTCTCTGTGAGTAAGCTCGATCATTTCCCCGCGCTTTGAAACAATATAAGCATCTGGATGAATCGTCAATGAGCCTAGTTCAATCTCATTTGTCTCATCTTCTTCCTGTTGACTTAAATTTGTTTGATGTCTTCTTAAATTTGCTTTCACGCGAGCAATTAATTCCCTTGTACTAAATGGTTTTGTTACATAGTCATCTGCGCCAAGCTCAAGACCAAGAACCTTATCAATTTCAGAATCCTTTGCTGTTAGCATGATAATAGGCATTTCATATTTTTTACGAACTTCACGACATACCTCCATCCCATCTCGTTGTGGAAGCATGATATCTAGTAAGATTAAGTCTGGCATAATTTCTTCAACCATCTTTAATGCTTCATTACCATCATATGCACAATATACGTCGTACCCTTCCTTCTTAAGGTTAAATTGAAGGATATCTGCAATCGGTTTTTCATCGTCGACAACTAGTATACGTTTTTCCATTTCATAGCTCCTTTATTTGAACTGTCTATTTATTTTATCTTCCGCTATTTTTACTGTTCATAATCCTTACTTTATCATGATATGCCTATGAATTCACGTTTTTAGAAGGCATATCACTTCATTAAGAAATAGAAAACCTCTAGTTTTCACTAGAGGTATGAATATATTATCTATTTACATAATTTAGAGGGTTTTCTAAACTACCATTCTTATAAACTTCAAAGTGAAGATGGACACCTGTTGAATCTCCAGTTGAACCCATCACACCAATAGCTGACCCCTTAACAACTGTTTGGCCAACACTTACACTAATCGAAGCTAAATGAGCATAAACGGTACGCATCCCGTTATTATGGTCAATGACAATCTTGTTTCCATACCCGCCATCATACCCAGCAGATACGACTGTTCCATTGTCAGCAGCTTTAATGGTTCCACTGCTAGGACGTGCAATATCTATACCTTTATGTTGTTTGCCCCATCTAAATCCCATTTGGCTGGAGACATACCCTCCATTTGCAGGCCATACAAGGGACCCGTCACCACGAGATGGTACAACCTTTGTTCCTTTTCTAACAATATAATTAACAGGTTCTTGAAGGATCTTTTCGCTCGTAACCTCTTGAGCTACACGGATTCCGTTTTGCTCGGAGACTTTATATGTTACTTCGCGAGCCCCATCTTTCCCCTCTTGTTCTACTTTTGTATCACCTTTATACATGGTTTCATCTTCTATTACTTGATTAGCAAATGCGATTGTTTCCTTTTTTGCCTCTTCCTTCACTACTACTACTTGAAGAAGGGGTTGTAGGAAGGTTACATTCAATTCTTGCCCAATCTTTAACACACTATCTTCTGTCATCCCAGGGTTAATGGATAATAATTGTGCAATTTCCATTCCATGTGCTGAGGCGATTCCACCTAACACATCTCCCTCTTTCACAGAGTATTTCTTTTCTTCTAATGTACCCTTAGTTAAAAAGTTAACTGCTTCCTCAACAGTTAGTATTTTATCTGGAGTAACTTTTTCTACATTTTGTGAAACTTCTTTTGTGAATGAAACGTCTAATAGACGAACTTCATTTTCCTTTAGAGAAGGTAATACCACTTCAGGAGTTGCCTTACGAGTTTCCAACTCTGTTAGTTGCTCCTGTGTTACATACTTTAGCTTCAATGCATTTAACACCTGGCCCGCCTCTGCTTCACTATTTAAGTAAGCCACAGCTTTTCCATCAAGGACTAATGCTGAAGCATTTGCTTGAACGGCCAGTTTACTTTGGATGATTTCTGCAACTTCTTCGTCATTTGTTTTAGCACTAGAACTAAATACTTGCTCTGAAACATATGTAAGTTGTGAATCAACTGCTAAATCGACATTTGTATATGATTGCTTAAACTCTTCTACTTTTTCATCTAAAATATCTTGAACCACTTCTTTGTCAGAAACAGTACCAACATATTCTTTATTCATATATACATAGTATACTGTGCTTAATTTAGAGCCACTAGCAGATGCAGTACTTACACCAAATGTAAGTGCTCCTAATGCCATTGCTGATATAGCTGCCAATTTTATTGTAGGTTTTAGACTATTAGATGTGTTGATCGTTAGTTCGGAAAGTCTCTTATTGAAAAAACCCATTCTCTAATCCTCCTAGACTAGCGCAACAAAACACTTTTAGTGCTTTTAACTCTTTTATTTTTATATTATTGCATAATAAGACTTCTTTACTTTACCATAAATAAGCCATTAAGAGTTTACTAGCACCTGATATGTAACACAAATGTATAATTAATGACATTATATTACAAAAGCTAGTCGAATGAATAGAATGATATCCTGCGTTGGTTTCCCAGCAAAACATTGATATATCAGCTTTTCCAAAAGAAACGCTTTCATTTTCCAGAAAAATCACTGAGACTATTTTCGACAAATTTCTTGGAAGAAATTTACTTGAATATTACATCTCTGTAACAAAAAAGAGGAATTTGTCATAGGACAAACTCCTCTTTCATAGATGGCTCAGGACGGAATCGAACCGCCGACACAAGGATTTTCAGTCCTTTGCTCTACCGACTGAGCTACTGAGCCGTATTTATTATTTAACCCTAGATATGTATTACTCTGTCCTTCGTCCCGATTTTTCAAATCGGTACGCTGGATGTCTTTCCTTTGTAGCTTATTCATCGTGCTCTACCAACTGAGCTACTGAGCCGTATTTATGTATGTATTTATAAAAATTCCAACCTCTTGCTTTTGAAGAGATTGGAATAGTGT
Source organism: Bacillus sp. Y1 (assembly GCF_003586445.1). Taxonomy (NCBI): domain Bacteria; kingdom Bacillati; phylum Bacillota; class Bacilli; order Caryophanales; family Bacillaceae; genus Bacillus; species Bacillus sp. Y1. The sequence goes on from NZ_CP030028.1 coordinate 5,001,897, forward strand.
GATGACCCCTACGGGATTCGAACCCGTGTTACCGCCGTGAAAGGGCGGTGTCTTAACCGCTTGACCAAGGGGCCATATGCTTATTCGACATATTATGACGACGTTTTTTATATTAGCATAATAGCTTTATAGTTTGCAATATGTTTTTATAAAAAAAATCATTTTACTTAAATAAAATATTCGCCACTACGATTAGTGGCGAATATTGAGATTAAATTGATTAGCTTTGTCTCCATGGATTTAACACAACATTCGTTTGTGTACGATCTGGACCTACAGAGAAAATTGACAATGGAATACCTGTTAACTGCGCAATTCGCTCTAAATAGTGACGAGCATTTGCTGGTAGCTCAGCAAGTGATTTGCAGCCTGTGATGTCCTCCGTCCAGCCTGGCAGCTCTTCAAAGACTGGCTCACATTCAGCTAATGTTTTTAAGCTAGCCGGGAATTCTTCAATTACTTCCCCTTTATAACGGTACGCTACGCAGATTTTCAACGTTTCAATACCTGTTAACACGTCAATGGAATTTAGAGATAGGTCTGTGATTCCACTTACTCTTCTAGCATGTCTTACGACTACGCTATCAAACCAACCGACACGACGCGGACGTCCCGTAGTTGTACCATATTCACGGCCCACCTCACGAATTTGGTGACCAATTTCGTTATCTAATTCCGTTGGGAAAGGACCGTCCCCTACACGAGTCGTATAAGCCTTAGATACCCCAACTACGTGCTTAATTTTCGTTGGACCTACACCTGATCCGATCGTCACTCCACCTGCAACAGGATTTGAAGATGTAACAAACGGGTATGTACCCTGGTCAATATCAAGCATAACTCCTTGAGCACCTTCAAAAAGAACGCGACGTCCTTCATCAAGTGCATCGTTTAACACAACTGAAGTGTCACACACATAGTGTTTAATTTGTTGGCCATACTCGTAATACTCATCAAGAATATCTTCAATCTTAAAGCCTTCAGTCTCATATATACGCTCAAGCAAACGATTTTTTTCTTCTAGGTTACGTGCTAGCTTTTCCTCGAACACTTCACGGTCAAGAAGGTCAGCAATACGAATTCCGATACGCGCTGCCTTATCCATATAAGCTGGGCCAATTCCCTTTTTCGTAGTACCAATCTTATTTGCTCCCTTGCTTTCTTCCTCTACTTCATCAAGGCGCAAATGGTAAGGCAAAATAACATGGGCACGGTTACTCACACGAAGATTATCTGTTGTAACACCCTTATCATGTAGGTAAGCAAGCTCTTTTACTAAAGCTTTTGGATCTACTACCATCCCATTTCCAATCACACAAGCCTTATCACTATAGAAGATTCCAGAAGGAATTAAATGCAACTTATACGTTTCTCCGCCGAACTTAATCGTATGGCCGGCATTATTTCCCCCTTGGTAACGAGCGATCACTTCTGCATTTTCTGATAAGAAGTCTGTGATCTTTCCTTTTCCTTCGTCTCCCCATTGTGTTCCAACTACAACTACTGATGACATATAACAGCACCTCCAAAGGTAACTAACATTTTTTCGTGCAAAATCAAACATCATTAGTTTACCAATGTGAACAGCTAAAAGTCAATAAAACCCGAACGATTTTTGTAAGATTAATATTTTTTGTTCGTAATTAATTCTTTTTTCATAGAAAAAAGACTAGCCTGTTTAGCTAGTCTTTTATTATTCTAATCTATTAAGCTCCAGGTGGAACTCCATTATCATCAAAACGCCGCTCCAAGTTAACAAACTTATTATATTCTTTCACAAAAGCTAATGATACGGTTCCAGTCGGACCATTACGCTGTTTCGCAATAATGATTTCAATAATATTTTTACTTTCTGATTCACGATCATAATAATCATCACGATATAAGAAAGCTATAACATCGGCATCCTGCTCAATACTTCCGGATTCACGAATATCTGACATCATTGGACGCTTATCTTGACGCTGCTCTACCCCACGGGAGAGCTGTGATAAGGCTATTACAGGCACTTTAAGCTCACGAGCTAATGCCTTTAAGGAACGAGAGATTTCTGATACTTCTTGCTGACGGTTCTCGCCAGAGCGACCACTTCCTAATATTAGCTGCAAGTAATCAATCAGAATCATACCTAGGCCATGCTCCTGCTTTAATCGGCGGCACTTCGAACGAATATCTGTAATTCTTACCCCTGGGGTATCGTCGATAAAGATTCCTGCATTCGATAGGCTTCCCATTGCCATAGTAAGCTTGCCCCAGTCCTCATCTGTTAATGAACCCGTTCTAAGCCTTTGTGCATCAATATTTCCTTCTGCACAAAGCAAACGCATCACAAGCTGTTCAGCACCCATCTCGAGACTAAAAATAGCAATATTTTCACCGGTTTTTGATGCGACGTTTTGCGCAATATTTAAGGCAAAGGCTGTTTTACCAACGGATGGACGTGCTCCTACAATGATCAAATCATTCCGTTGAAACCCTGCTGTCATACGGTCGAGCTCTGAGAAACCTGTTGCTAAACCCGTTACTTCACCCACGCGGTTATTCATGACTTCAATATTGTCATATGTTCGGACAAGAACGTCCTTTATATTATGAAAAGCACCCGCATTTTTTCGTCCGGATACTTCTAAAATACTTTTCTCTGCTTCTCCTAACAAAACCTCAACTTCGTCTTCACGCGTATAACCATCTGTAGCAATGGTGGTTGCGGTACGGATCAATCGTCGAAGCAATGATTTTTCCTCAACTATCTTAGCATAGTATTCTATATTAGCAGCTGTCGGAACTGAACCAGCTAATTCACTTAAATAGCTTACACCACCAGTATCTTCAAGGAGCTTCGCAGCTGAAAGCTCTTCTGTTACTGTTATTAAATCAACAGCTTTTCCTTTGTCGCTCAGCTGTAACATCATTTGGAAAATTTTCTGATGCGCCGCTCGATAAAAGTCATCAGGAATTAATATTTCTGAAGCCATTGTAAGAGAAGATGGTTCTAAAAATATCGCACCTAAAACCGCCTGCTCAGCCTCTATATTTTGAGGAGGGAGACGGTCAGCATATAAATCATTCATTTATAGTAACCTCCCTTTGCTTTCCTAGAGGATATGATGAAAACTAGAAAAAATGTGACCAGAAAAACGGGCCACATTTTATTTGCTACTCTATTTTATCATGAATAAACCGAAATGGAACTTCCAAATTTAGTTTACTTCTTTTACGTGTACATTTAACGTAGCTTGAACTTCGGTATGAAGCTTTACTGGTACTTTTGTATAACCTAAAGCACGGATTGCATCTTCTAGTTCAATTTTACGCTTGTCAATTTTAATATTATGCTTTTTTTGCAGCTCTTCTGCAATTTGCTTACTAGTGATAGAACCAAAAAGTCGTCCGCCTTCACCAGCTTTTGCACTTAATTCTACTGTGATTTTTTCAATCGTTTCTTTTAGTTTTTTTGCTTCAGCAAGCTCTTCTGCAGCTAGCTTCTCTTGCTTTTTTTTCTGGCCCTCAAGGGTACTAACATTGGTTGAATTCGCTTCTACTGCAAGTCCTTGTTTAATCAAGAAGTTTTGTGCGTACCCATCGGCAACATTTTTTACTTCGCCTTTTTTTCCTTTTCCTTTAACATCCTTCAAAAAAATCACTTTCATTCTTTCTTTCTCCCTTCCGTATACTCGTGAATGGCCGTTTGCAGTCTTTCTTCCGCTTCCTCAATCGTTACATCAGTCAGCTGTGTTGCTGCATTTGTTAAATGGCCTCCACCACCTAGATTCTCCATAATAATTTGGACGTTCACGTCACCCAACGATCTAGCACTAATGCCAACTGTTTGATCTGATCGCTTCGAAATAACAAATGACGCTTGAATTCCATCCATCGTCAGCAGGGTATCTGCCGTTTGTGCAATTAAAATTTGGTCAATAATCTGCGTGTTATTACCTTTTGCAATGGCGACCCCTTTTTTGAAAAAATAAACCGTTTCGATTAATTTAGCACGCTTTAAGAACGAATCAACATCTTCTTTCAAAAACTTTTGCACAAGAACCGTGTCGGCCCCTTGACCTCTTAAATACGAAGCAGCATCAAAGGTTCTAGCTCCTGTACGTAGTGTAAAGCTTTTTGTATCAACAATAATACCAGCTAAAAGAGCTGTTGCTTCAAGCATATCAATCTTACCACGTTTTGGCTGATATTCTAATAACTCGGTAACGAGCTCTGCTGTTGAGGACGCATATGGCTCCATATAAACGAGTAGTGGACTTTGAATGAACTCTTCTCCTCGTCTATGATGGTCAATAACCACAACATGGTCAATTTTTGATAATAAACGCTCTTCAATAACTAATGAAGGTTTATGTGTATCAACAACCACTAACAGAGTGTCCTCCGTTGCAAGCTCTAGAGCCTGCTCTGGTGTAACGAATTTTTCAAACAATGATTCATGCTTTTTGATCTCTTCTAATAACCTTTGAACACCTGTATCAATATCGTTTGGATTTAAGACGATATACGCATCACGTTCATTCATTTGAGCAACCTTTTGGATACCTATTGAAGCTCCAATAGCGTCCATATCCGGACTTTTATGCCCCATAATGATAACCTTGTCGCTTTCTGTGACAAGTTCCTTAAGAGCATGCGAAATGACCCTAGCACGTACTCTTGTCCGTTTTTCAACTGGATTCGTCTTTCCACCAAAAAACTTAACCTTACCATTTGTTAACTTAATCGCTACCTGGTCACCACCACGACCTAGCGCTAAATCAAGACTAGATTGTGCTAATGAGCCTAACTCTGGTAGGGACGATACACCAGAACCTACTCCAATACTCAAGGTTAATGGGACATTTTGCTTTGAAGTCGTTTCTCTCACGTCATCAAGGACAGAAAACTTTCCTTTCTCGAGCAGCTGTAAGATATTTTCATTGAATACAGCAATGAAGCGTTCAGAGGTAATTCTTTTTAGGAAGACTCCATTTTCCTGTGCCCACTTATTTAAAATGGATGTAACAAGATTATTCAAACTACTTCTTGTCTGATCTTCCATCCCTTGCGTTAATTCATCATAATTATCTAAGAAAATAATAGCAATGACGGTTCGTTCATCTTCATATAACTTTTCAATTTCTGTTTGTTCAGTTACATCAAAGAAGTACAGGAGCCTTTCCTCTGGACGGTGAATGACTCTAAATTTACGATCATGAATCGTGATGATTTCTGTTTCAACATCTTGCTTGATTAAAGGAATAAGTGATTCGCCGACATCATAGAGTGACCTACCAACAAGTGTATCCTCTTCAAAGCATGAAGCTAAGAACGGGTTCGTCCACTCAATATAGTAGTCATCATTAATTAACATAATACCAATTGGCATTTCCATGAGCGCTTCCTCGCCCACTTTTTTCACTCGATAGGATAATGTAGTTATGTATTCTTCCATTTCTTTTCTTTGCTTTCTTTCAAGCTGAAACATATAGAAAAAGGGAAGGAATGCTACTATTAATCCGATTAAGCCTAGTAACCAATTGTACAAAGCAATTAATCCGAGAAGCACCACTGTTATGGCAATTAATGCGTAGATGGGGTAGCGAATCGATCGCTTTTCTAGATAAGAAGGCATAATTTCAGCTCCCACACAGTAGTGTATTTTATTGATTCTTTATCCTCTTTCTTAAATCAAAGCCTAAATCAATTATACCTAATATCCGTACAATATAAAGTAGTTGTGGAAATAACAAGACACCAATTGTGAACATTATTGGCACTACCCTTGGAAACTTCTTTGCATTACTAAAGTAATAAATGAAAGCCAAACCTTGTAAAACCATTAACCATTGGAGCAAGAAGGCGATATTTACAATTGCCATAAAAGCAAAACTTCCCTCTTCAGGGTTAAATATCATCGAAGCAATAATGGAAAATAAGTAGATCCATAAAATACTTTTTGGCAACTGAAGGTTACGAAAAGGCTTCCAATTCGTAATTTCAACTTGAAAACGTTTTGCTATAGGAAAACTTACTAGTTGAATAAAGAACACTGCAAGAAAAGCAGCCATAACAAACAAGGTTGGTTTTAAAAACCTTCCCGCCTCTATTCCAGCAAGCAATTCTTCCATCTGCTTCTCATTGGGAGTTTGTCCTAATGATTCCATGATTGAAAGGGAAGATTCTAAGGAAGCTTTGGTTGCTGCTATCGTTTCATCAATAAAGTCGATTTGAAAAAAAGCGACTGAAATAGCATAGGTCAACACAATAGTTAATAGAAAGGCTATGGAGCCACCAAAGTAAGTCGCTTCCCTACTTTTCTTCTCTCTTATAAAGTCCCCCATCACTAAGCCTGTTAGACCAAAGGTAATGGCTACCGGGATGGCAAATACTGTTCCTACAATAAGTGATAGTAAAATGGAAGCAACAAAAAACACTAGCATACTTTTGCGATCATTTTTATACGCAAAAAGAATAAAAGGTAATCCCAAGAACAAGTTGGTTACCATCCCTAATAGGGGCATATACGTTGTTAACAAAAGAAGAGCTGCATAAATAGCTAGTAACAAAGCTCCTGTTGTTAACTGTCGAACATTATTCAATCTCTCACCTCATTTAATTGCATCACTTCTATTTTATCTAGTTCTAGAGATGGATTCAACTCATACAGATTCGTTGCCAAAGTTAAGAATAAAAAAAGACACCACTATGGGTGTCTTTCTCCGTCCATTATTCACCAGTAACGTATGGTAGTAATGCCATAGTACGTGAACGCTTGATAGCAACTGTTAATTTACGTTGGTATTTAGCGTTTGTACCTGTTACACGACGAGGTAAGATTTTACCACGTTCTGAGATGAATTTTTTAAGAAGATCTACATCTTTGTAATCGATATGAGTGATTCCGTTTGCTGTAAAGAAGCAAACTTTACGACGCTTTGCGCGTCCACCTCTACGTCCTCCGCCCATTGCCATGAGTATTTCCCTCCTTTTATAATAGATATCATATTTTCAAGGATTTAGAATGGTAGATCATCATCAGAAATGTCGATTTGACCACCATCATTTGCAAATGGATCTTCATCCATTCTTGTAAAACCTTGATTATTATTATTGTTGTTTCTATATGGTTGATTCTGATTGTTATTCCCGTATGGTGAAGCTTCTCTTTGCCCTCCGAAGCCTCCTGCGTTTCCGCCAGGAGCAGAACCACCAGAAGCACCTCTTGGCTCCAAGAATTGAACACTTTCAGCTAATACTTCAGTGACATATACTCGCTTACCATCTTGTCCATCATAGCTGCGTGTTTGAACACGACCATCTACGCCAGCAAGACTGCCTTTTTTCAAGAAGTTTGCTACGTTTTCTGCAGGTTTACGCCAAATCACACAGTTGATGAAATCTGCTTCTCTTTCTCCTTGCTGATTCGTAAAAGCACGATTGACTGCAAGTGTAAAAGTAGCCACAGGAACCCCATTTGGTGTATAGCGTAATTCAGGATCTTTCGTCAACCGACCGACTAGAACAACACGATTCATCATCAGAATCAACCCCCTTTCTTCTACGTCTAATGTTTCACGTGAAACATCAAAATTAGAAGTGCTTATCTATTCTTATTTTTCGTCTCTAGTAACCATGTGGCGGATAATATCTTCGCTGATTTTAGCTAAGCGAGAGAATTCTTCCACTGCAGCTGCATCAGAGTTAACTTTTACAAGTTGGTAGTAGCCATCACGGAAATCATTGATTTCGTATGCAAGACGACGCTTACCCCACTCTTTTGCTTCAGTAAGTTCCGCACCATTATCAGTTAAGATAGTGTTGAAACGCTCAACTAAGGCTTTTTTAGCCTCATCTTCAATGTTTGGGCGGATGATGTACATAATTTCGTACGCTCTCATCACGTTCACCTCCTTTTGGTCTAAACGGCCCAATTGGGCAAGGAGCAATATTCATTACTCACAAGAAGAAATTATATCATAGTAAGAAACGAAACACAAGGTTAGATTGAAGGTCACATTGATTACCGTTAAGCATTCTTTTTTAAAGTTACTAACTTTTGCTTAATCGTTCGTTTACACTCATTGATTAAATCGTCGAAGATTCCTTCCCATGTTTGCTTTAGTGCATATTCTCTTGCATTTTTCCCCATGATGAGCCTACTAACTTTATTAGTGAGTACTTGTTCCGTCTGCTTAATAAAATCCTGGTAATCGCTAGCCTTACATATCTTTCCGGTTTTGTTATGCTCTACAATTCCACTTACTCCTCCACGATTAGAGACAATTGCAGGAGTTCCACTAGCAAGTGCCTCTAGTACAACGTTCCCAAATGTTTCTGTTTGAGATGGAAATACGAATAAATCACTAGCTGCATAACAAGAAGCCAGTTCATTCCCACTTAAATACCCCGTCATTGATATATTTGTGCTCTCGCTTGAAAGACTAGATATCTCCTCAAAACAAGGACCATCCCCTACAATTAACCAATGGACGCTTTCTTTCCACTTTTTCGAGAAATGTTCAATGATTTTTTGTAATGTTGATAGGTCTTTTTCTGGTGCAAGTCTTCCTACATAAAGAAGAATATAAGGAGCTTTTATATTATATTTCTCTCGAATGTTGACCGTTTGGTTAGAAGGACGAAAAAGTGAGCAGTCTACCCCTCTCGACCATATAGATAAATTAGTGAAGCCTTTTGTTTGGAGATGCGTAAACGTCTCCTTGGAGGGAACAAAAATTCGTTCTGAGGAAGAGTAAAACCATTTTAAATATCTCCACAGAATAGGAGAGATCCAACTCAGCTTGTAATAATCCAGATACTGATCAAAATGTGTGTGATAAGAGGAAATGATAGGTATATTCAATTTTTTAGCTGCATGGGAGCCTAGTACTCCCATCGTTAAAGGCGTAGCCACGTGGATAAAGTCTGGAGAAAATACTTGTACTCGCTCAAGGATGGTATTCGGCAGAGCCAATGCTGTTCGACATTCTGGGTAGATAAAAAAAGGAATACTCATAAATTGGTGAACATAGGGGTACGTATTACTCCCCTCCAGCTCAGGTGCAAATATTTCTACGGTATGCCCTTTTTGTAGTAGGTAATCAGAGTATCTTTTCAATGACTTTGCTACACCGTTTACTTGCGGAAAAAATGTGTCAGTAAAAATAGCTATTCTCAAACTGATCCCCCCTAGAAAAGTAAATGACAAAATCCCATTGCTGTGAAAGCACCTAGTAACGAACCTGCTAACACATCGGTTGGATAATGGACGCCTAGTATTACACGAGAAAGTGCGACCATGATTGCAATAGGAAACAAAAAAGGAGCTAAAAATGGATCAAATAAGATAAAAGGTGTAACAACTGAAAATATTGCTGTAGAATGGCCAGACGGAAAGGAAGGATCCTTTAGTGTTGGACCATGTATGGTAGCTTGTAAGGTAGATAAGTGAGGCCTAAGTCGTCGAAATTGTCTCTTAGCTAAAAAGACAAACAAATGGCTTAAGGTCAAAGAAAAGTAAACGACCATAACTACTTCTCTAAGCTCTAACGGACCAAACACCCAAACGAATAAAGGTATTCCTATAGAGCAAAGAGCACCACCTAAATGAGTAACCCATCTAAAGATTTGAATGAGGAATAACGGCTGCTTGTTTAATAAGTAGAAAATGATTTCATCAGATTTTACAATCCAATCCATTGTTCGCTTCACTTATACACCCACCTTTCTAATGCTTTCAGTTTAAGTCGAAAACATTGAAACCAAGTTGATTTACTGTTAAGAAAACGTAAAAAACCACCTTGATTTTCTCAAGGTGGTTCTCATTTTAAAAGATAAGAAAGTATAAGGTTTTCAACTTTGAAAATGGTCTAGCTCCAGGGCGCTAGCGCTTTTCTTATACATTAAAGCGGAAATGGATGATGTCTCCGTCTTTTACTTCGTATTCTTTTCCTTCTAATCGAACTTTACCAGCTTCCTTAGCAGCAGTCATTGTACCGCCAGCTAGTAAATCTTCATAAGCAACTGTTTCTGCACGAATGAACCCACGCTCAAAGTCAGAGTGGATAACTCCTGCACATTGTGGAGCCTTCATCCCTTTACGGAATGTCCATGCACGAACTTCTTGAACACCTGCAGTAAAGTATGTTGCTAATCCTAGTAAATGATAAGCCGCACGAATCAGCTGATCAAGACCTGATTCTTCAATACCAAGCTCAGAAAGGAACATTTCCTTTTCTTCCCCTTCAAGCTCAGCAATTTCTTCTTCAATCTTTGCACAAACGACAATTACTTCTGCATTGTCCTTTTCAGCAAACTCTCTTACTTTTTGTACATATTCATTTGAAGACGGGTCAGCGACATCCTCTTCTCCTACGTTAGCAACATAAAGGACCGGTTTAATCGTTAACAAGTGAAGTTGTTTTACTACCTTCATTTGCTCTTCAGTAAACTCAACTGTACGAGCAGGCTTGTCCGCTTCAAAAGCTTCCTTAAGCATTTCAAGAATTTCTGCTTCAAATACAGCATCCTTATCTTTTTGTTTCGCCATTTTTCCAACACGTGCAAGTCTTTTTTCTACTGATTCAAGATCAGCTAGAATTAACTCAAGATTAATCGTTTCAATATCGTCAATTGGATCTACCTTACCAGAGACGTGAGTAATATTATCATCTGCAAAGCAGCGAACAACCTGACAAATTGCGTCCACTTCACGGATATGAGAAAGAAACTTGTTTCCTAAACCTTCCCCTTTACTCGCACCCTTTACAATCCCAGCAATATCAGTAAACTCAAACGTTGTAGGTACCGTTTTTTTCGGTTGAACAAGCTCTGTTAATTTTTGTAGTCTTTCATCTGGAACTTCAACAATTCCTACGTTAGGATCGATTGTACAGAAAGGATAGTTTGCTGATTCTGCCCCTGCTTGTGTAATCGCATTAAATAATGTAGATTTCCCTACGTTCGGCAAACCTACGATTCCTGCTGTTAGTGCCATCCAAGTCACTCCTCATTTATATATTCGCACCAAAATTCGTCGATACAACTATATCTATTTGTTACATTTTTTCTAGTTTATAAAAGCCTTTAGCCTTAAACAATTATAGAGATATGATGACAAAAAAACAAGAACAAGAAGAATCCGCCTAAATGGCAGTTTCATCTTGTTCTACTTTTCTAATATTTACTAAGCAATCATATAACGTACTTCCCAGTCCATTATCCGATTCCTCACTTGGGGTAAGAAGGTTGACTGATCCTCCATACTTCTTCCAAATACCCTCATCTATATTAATGGTATTTGGATGTGCATTAGTAAGAATTTGAACATAGCCTTTTACCGCTCCACGATCATTCCATACCTCTACAAAATCATTTTCTGCTAAATTAAGATCCTCTGCAATATTTGCTGATAGTTCAACACGAAGCTTTGGTGGTTGAGCAAATAAATGATAGTGCTGAGAATGGTTTGAGCGCATGGGATGAATAGTTAAAAGCTGATAAGGATATTTCTGAGCTAACTCAGGAGTTGTGATGATTGATTCATTAGGTAAGGATAAAGACAAACGTCCATCTCCCCCCTGTTGGATCGCTCGATTTGAAAGGAATTCATATTTGCCGCTTGGTGTTTTAAAATGGAAATCACTCCATGGAACTTCATCTACTGGAAGTTCTACATGATAATTCTCTTTAAATGTTTGGAGCGTAATTTCTTTATCCTCTAAATGTTGAATGGCCATTGTCATCCACTCATCTCTAGAGTAGTTAAAATCCTCACCAAACCCAAGTCGATTCGCTAATTCTGTCCATATCCATAAATCTGATTTCGCTTCCCCTGGTGCCTTAACAAGCTTTGGACCATAGTTAGCATAATGATGATACATGGAAGAATAATAAATGTCTTCCTCTTCAAATGCCGTTGTCGTCGGAAGAATATAATCAGCCATTTCTGCTGTATCTGTCATGAATGAATCAATCACAACTACCGTATCAACAGAAGAAAATGCCTTAATCATCTCATTTGTATTAGGAACTTGTGTAATTGGATTTCCACAAGTAACAATAATCATTTCAATTGTCGGGTTCACTGCTTCTAATATCCCTTTTGCCTGCTTCATCATGGTAAAATTGCGAGCTTCTTTCCGTCGCTCCGGTAATGTTAATTCACCAAACTGAAAACTCTGTCCTACTTGCTTATTCGCATAATTTGCTCCACCTCCGCGAATCCCAATGTTTCCGCTTATAGCAACTAGTGCATCAATGAGACGAATGGTATTTCCACCATTCCCATAACGCTGCATTCCTAAGCCAAAATACGTGGATGTTGGACGATCTCCATATAAATAAGCAAGTTCCGTTATAACATCTATCGCTACTTCCGTTATTCTACTAATCTCTTCAAGTGAAACGGTATGAATTAATTCCTTAACATGGGTAAATCCAACCGTATATTTTTCGATAAAGTCTATGTCAGCCAGTTCTAAACGTAAGAGCTCTTTCATTATACCTACTGCTAGAATTCCATCTGTACCTGGCTTAACTGTAATATGTTTATGTGCTAGTTTCGCAGTAGCATTATATAACGGATCTATTACATAAAGTTTGGATCCGTTACGTTTTGCTTCTTGTAGAGCAGAGTAGAAATGCATATTCGTCCTTGCTACATTTCTACCCCATATCACGATATTTTTACTATTCAGCACATCCCCTGGAGCATGACTGTATGCATCGCCAAAATCCCAGTTTTGCGCTTCAATTCCAGAACCCCAGCATAGTGAGCCCGTTAATTCTGTTACACCACCATAACAATTAAAGAAACGCTGATCGAGATTTTTTAACAAACCTCCATTTGCATAATCATGGCTATGCAAAATAGAAGTGGTTCCCTTATTTTCTCTTAACCAGGACATCTTTTCAGCCATTTCATCTAGTGCCTGGGCCCATGAAATTCTATGAAACTCACCATTTATCTTTTTTAAAGGATAGAGAATTCGTTCAGAAGAATTGGTTCGTGCTTCAAGCATCCGACCTCTTCCACAAATTTTCCCCTTTGTAATCGGGTGGGTTTCATCTCCTTCCACCCGAGTTACCCTTCCATCCTCGACTGTTACTTTAAATCCACAGCTATCCCAACAATTTAACGGACATGCAGAAGTATACGTACTTGCCATACTCATCCCCCTACTTCTCTAGCTCTCCGCTCTTTCTAATACTTTTTTCATCTTACGTGAAAATTCCTTTCTAGGAATTAACACACTATGGTCACAGCCGACACATTTGATACGGATATCCATCCCTAAACGAATGATCTTCCAACGATTGGCTCCACATGGGTGGGGCTTTTTCATTTCAACAACGTCATTCAAGTTAAATTCCTTTTGCTCCAATGCTCTCACTCCTATTCATTTCCCAATGCCTTCTTAGGGGTAACCTCATCTTGACGAGAGTACATGACCATACGAGGATAAGGGATTTCTATTCCATTGCGATCCAAACATTCTTTTAGTTCTTTGCGTAACAAGCGTGCTACAACAAAGTGTTTCATCGGTAATGTTTCCGCAGCAATACGCAAGACAACATCGGAGGCAGCTAAATTTTGCACTCCTAAAATCTCTGGTGTTTTAACAATATCCTCATATTTAGCAGGCATTTCATGTAAGAGTTCCGAAATCACGGTTTCTGCCTTTTTAATATCACTCTCATACGAAATGCTTAAATCAACAACTGCCATACTATTATACAGGGAGAAGTTTGTTACTTCCGTAATATTACCATTTGGTAAAATATGAAGTTCCCCTGTCCATGTCTTAATTTTTGTTGTTCTTAATCCAATCTCTTCAACTGTTCCCTCAAATTGTCCAATTCGAACAAAGTCACCCACAGAAAATTGATCTTCAAAAATAATAAAGAATCCTGTGATAATATCACGAACAAGGTTTTGAGCTCCAAAACCAACGGCAAGTCCAACGATTCCAGCCCCTGCTAGCATCGCACTTACATCTATGGTTAATGTTGATAATATCATCATAAAGGCTATAAAGTACACTACATATGTTAGGACGTTTTGAAGCAACTTTAATAATGTTGCTTCTCTTCGCTCCGATACACGTAATGGTGAACGAGTTCGGACTTTAAAGACATTTTCAATCATCACTTTTCCAACTTTTATGAAGATGCCTGAAAGGATAAAGATTGCTATGATTTTTAGTGCTCCTTCTCCTAAAGAAAGCCATAAATCTTCGTTCATTGCTTTTTCTTTTAAATCATTTATTATTTTCTCCCAGTATTTCATCGAACCACCTCATCATATATTGTTGGAGATTTTACTTATTTTATCAATTTCTATACTCCCTTTGTAGTATAAAGGGTTTCCTCCTTCAAATTGCCTATATTTCTACTACTAAAGAGTTCCCAAGACCTGTCTAGTAAAATGGAATTTCTCCTTCCAACTACCCCTTTTCCAAATTACATAAACAGTACGTATACAATTCGCTTTTCTTCCGTATACTGTTACTACAATTTACGAAGGAGTGGACCCAGTGAACTTGAAATCTAGCTTTTTTGATAAGAAGGAAGACAATGGTGCAAGGATTTCCTACGAGGATCCACGTGCTTCTCACAAACTAGCAATTGAATTAGTATCAATTCTACCAGTAGCTACCATTGAACGTCCGATTGTATTTGTTTGTATTGGAACTGATCGGTCTACAGGTGATTCATTGGGACCACTCGTCGGTACACTTCTTGAAGAAAAAAGAATGAACTCCTTTTACGTTTACGGAACACTCGAGGACCCTATTCATGCAGTGAACTTAGTTGAAAAGCTTGAGGAAATAAAAGCGAAACATTTTAACCCTATCATTATTGCGATTGATGCTTGCTTAGGTCGTCTCAAAAGTGTCGGTTTCATACAACTGGCAGATGGTCCTGTTAAGCCAGGAGCTGGAGTAAATAAAGAACTTCCATCTGTAGGTGATTATCATATAACTGGAATCGTTAATGTGAGTGGATTTATGGAGTACTTCGTCCTACAAAACACAAGATTAAACTTAGTTTTAAAAATGGCTAAAGTCATTGCAAATGGAATTTACCAAGCAAGTATTACTTATCAACCAATTACCAAATGGAAAAATATTGGAAACCACGTAACAAAAGACGCAATTAGTGGCAGAGAATAAAAAGAAGAGGCCTTTATTACTAGCAGGCCTCTTTTGTTATCCTAGTATAGTTTCCGCAAATGACATGATGGTCACAATCAAGGCAACTACTAAAATACCTGGAAGCATATTGGCCACCCGTATTTTCGTAATTCCAGTAATATTTAATCCGATTGCAAGGATCATAATTCCACCTGTAGCGGTCATTTCAGCTATAAAGCTAGTCATAAGCGCATCTGGTACCAAACGATCAATTTGGGTAGCAAAAGCTGCAATAGCCCCTTGATAGAGCACGACCGGAATAGCAGAAAAAATAACACCGATTCCAAGAGTGGTCGTCAAAATTAGTGCGGTAAATCCATCGATAATGGATTTTGTATATAACACATCATGGTCACCCCTAATGCCGCTATCAAGTGCACCAATAATAGCCATAGCACCTATTACAAAGATAAGCGTTGACGTTACAAATCCTTCTGCAATACTTCCTTGCTGGGAGCCCCCTACCTTCTTCTCCAACCATCCACCTAGAGCATTCAACTTCCCGTCTAAATCTAGCAATTCTCCAAGCACGGAGCCAAATACAAGACTAATAATTACAATGAGGAAATTTTCACTTTTGAAACCCATTTGAAGTCCTAGTACAACCACAGCAAGACCAATACTAAACATAACAGTTGTTTTCATCGCTTCCGGAATTCTATGAAGAAGCTTCCCCAACAACGCTCCCACCACGATCAATAAACCATTTACAAGAGTACCTAATAAAAACATACTATTCACCTATTATGATTATTTCGTTTCTCGAAAAAGCATGCTATCAATATAGCATGAAACTCACAAAAAAAACCATCCCATTTGATGGTTTTTAAACTTTCTATTCCAATTAGGATTCCTGGTTATTATTTAATAACTCGAGAATTCTTTCTAAATCATCTTTTGAGAAAAATTCTATTTCAATTTTCCCTTTATTTTTAGACTCTTTAATATTTACAGTTGTGCCAAATCTCTCACGCAAAAAGCCTTCGCGTTCTTTAATGAAAACATTTTTCTCTGGCTTTGGCTTCTTTGTTTCACGTGGAACATTTTCATTCAACTGTTGAATAAGTTGTTCTAACTGGCGAACATTCAAGCCTTCTTTCATCGTTTTCTCAGCAATAAGAGGTAACTTTTCTTTTTTTCTAAGGCCAAGCAAGGCACGACCATGCCCCATCGAAATCTTTCCATCTGAGATAAGCTGTTGGATTTTTGGTGGTAGAGTTAACAAACGAACGAGATTTGCAATATGTGGCCGACTCTTCCCTAGTCTTTTAGCCAATTGCTCCTGTGTTAATGAGAGCTTTTCCATTAGGAGCTGATAGGCTGCCGCTTCTTCTATCGGTGTCAAATCTTCCCTTTGTAAGTTCTCAAGGACGGCAAGTTCCATCATTTGTTGTTCGGATAACTCACGAATGACAACAGGAACTTTTTCGAGCCCCGCTTCTTTCGCTGCTCGAAAGCGTCTTTCACCAACAACAATATCATAGCCCTTTATACTTTTTCTAACGATTATAGGCTGTAAAATTCCATGCTCAATAATTGATTGCTTTAGCTCTTCAATTGCCTCTTGGGTAAAGATCTTTCTCGGCTGATAAGGATTAGGTCGTATTTCTTTCAAACTAACATCTGTAATTGATTCCTGTTTGTTTGGCTCATCTATGTTTGCAAAGAACGCATTTAATCCTTTTCCGAGTCCTTTAGCCATGCGAAACCACTTCCTTTGCCAAATCTAAATAGACTTCTGCACCTCTAGATTTTGGATCGTAAATGATAATCGGCTCCCCATGACTCGGTGCTTCACTTAAGCGGATATTTCGGGGAATAATGGTTTTGTATACTTTATCTTGAAAATACTTCTTTACTTCTTCAATAACCTGAAGTCCAAGATTTGTTCTGGCATCTAGCATCGTGAGAAGGACACCTTCGATTTTTAGATCTTGGTTTAAATGCTTCTGGACGAGTCGGACCGTATTTAAAAGTTGACTTAACCCCTCAAGTGCATAAAATTCGCACTGAACAGGAATAAGAACAGCATCTGAGGCAGTTAACGCATTTAAGGTTAATAAACCTAAGGATGGTGGACAGTCGATAATGACATAATCGTAGGATCCTTTTACTTCCTCAAGTGCCCTTTTTAATCTCACTTCTCTTGATATGGTTGGAACAAGTTCAATTTCTGCACCTGCTAACTGAATTGTAGCGGGGATAGCATATAGGTTTTCAACGGATGTAGGCATGATAACTTCCTTTGCCTCAACGTCATCAACTAATACATCATATATACATTGCTCCACGTCAGCTTTTTCAATACCAACACCACTTGTGGCATTTCCTTGTGGATCAACATCGACTAGCAATACTTTTTTCCCTATATATGCTAAGCAGGCACCTAGGTTTACAGAAGTTGTTGTTTTACCAACTCCTCCTTTTTGATTCGCAATGGCAATAACTTTCCCCAATGGTGTCACCTACCTTTATCTTCATAAATAACATTTGAATTCAAAACTTTCAAAAAGACAATCACGTATTCTATTCTATCATGAAAAAGATACGAGAATCATTTTTTTTATTTCCCTAGGGCTTTAATTGAAAAAATAACAAAAAAGAGGTACTTGGTAAAGTTCGATTTCAGTTCCGGGTGGACGCTTTCCGCGGGCGGGGCCGAGCCGCTTCCCTCGCTACGCTCAGTCCAGGGTCTCGACTATCCCGCTTTTCCCGCAGGAGTCGCCACCCTCCACTCCAATCTAATAAAGTATATGCTTACTTTTGCTGCCATGAATTTAAAGAAACTAGAAATTTGGACTTGGCTAGGTGCTTGATGATAACTCTAAAAGGGGGTTAAAACATAGTTATAAGAGTATACCTGCTGAGTGGAGCGGAGGGTGCTTGACTCCTGGGGGAATCAGCGGGACAGGTGAGACCCCGCAAGAGCGGTAGCGATGAGGAGGCTCACCGCCCACCCCCCGGAAAGCAAGCACCCGGAGCGGAAATCAGCCTTTTCTCTACCATCCAAACAAAAAAATGACAAAAGGCAGCGAGAAGCTACCTTTTGTCGACAATCTGAGAGAAGCTCATCAAAGCTTCTCTTAATCTATTATTTCTTTTTAGGTATTTTAATTGTTATTTGGTAGAAGTCATCAAACTCTTCCTCTTCAGAGTTTAAGTTGATGCCACTATCTGAAACCATTGACAGAGATTGACGAATGGTATTAACAGCAATTCTTACATCTTTACTAAAAGCCTTCCGCTTCGGTTTTGGCTTTTCAGATATTTCTGCTAGAAGTTTGGCCACTCGATCTTCTGTTTGTTTCACATTTAAGTTTTTCTCAATAATTTCTTCTAATAATTTTATTTGCTTCTCTGCATCTTTCAAAGGAATGAGAGATCTCGCATGTCTTTCGGTAATGGATTTATTTAATAGTGCTTCTTGTACCTCTTGCGGCAGCTTTAATAGGCGGAGCTTATTAGCTACGGTCGATTGCCCCTTCCCTAACCTTTGCGCAAGAGCTTCTTGAGTTAAATTGTGTAGTTCCAATAATTTCCCGTAGGCTATTGCCTCTTCAATTGGTGACAGTTCTTCTCTTTGAAGGTTTTCTATTAATGCGACAGAAGCCGTTTCTGTATCATTCATATTTTTCACTATGGCAGGGACTTCATCCCAACCAAGCTTTTTCATCGCTCTCCATCTTCGCTCACCAGCGATAATTTCAAACGTACCTTCTTCAAATTCTCTTACAACAATTGGCTGGATGATCCCGTGTATGTGAATCGTCCGTGAGAGTTCTTCAATTTTGTCCTCATCAAATACCGTCCTTGGTTGGAAGCGATTCGGTACAATTGAATCAATTGGTATTTTTTTTATCTCTTCATGATCTGCTTCGGTTACTACTTCAACCTGTTCTTCCGTCTCAGCTTGTCCCTCTTTTTCGCCTAGGCCAAAAAAGCGTGTGAAAGTCTGCTTCATCACCCTGCACCACCTTTACGAAACTCCCTATTAATGTATTCTATAAAAAAAATCAAGTTCCTGCCCAAACATGCAATGATTGATTATTTTATCCTACATACCTACTAAAATTATGCCATAAAATGAGCTAAAATGTAACTCTATTCGATTGGTGCTTTATTCGGAGTCCCAGGTTTTCTAGGATATTTTTTTGGTGTCGCTTTTACCTTTTCTACAATAATAATATTTCTCTCACTTTCCTCGACAGGAAGTAAGAATGAATGAGTTTCTTTCAAGGATCCTCCGAGTGTGGTAATTGCTTTTTTCCCAATTTCTAACTCATCTTTTGCATGAGCAGCCTTCATGGCTACAAAGGTTCCACCTACCCTTACAAGCGGCAAGCAAAGCTCACTTAATACAGATAATCGTGCTACCGCTCGAGCTGTAACCAGATCATATTGTTCTCTGTATTCCTTCTTTTGACCAAATGTCTCTGCTCGGTCATGAATAAAAGTTACTCCATCAAGTTGTAATTCCTTTGCTAAATTCTCTAAAAATGTAATTCGTTTGTTTAAAGAATCCACAATGGTTACTTGTAGTTGAGGGAATGCAATTTTAATTGGGATGCTAGGGAATCCTGCTCCTGCTCCCACATCACAAAGGCTTAACGGTCTTGAAAAGTCATAATAAAACGCAGCAGACACACTATCATAAAAATGTTTTAAATAGACGTCGTCTTTCTCCGTAATAGCCGTCAGATTCATCTTTTCATTCCACTCAACTAATAAGTTAAAATATTGTTCATATTGGTTAATCTGTTGAGGAGAAAGTTCAATCCCCTTCTCCTCTAACATTTTAATAAATAACTCTGTATTCATGGGTACCTTCTTCCTCACACCGGAAAAATTTTTCTTTATGCATCATTTGAAACACGTGCTATTTTCCCTTGTTCCAAATAAACAAGTAAGATGGAGATATCTGCAGGGTTTACTCCTGAAATTCTTGATGCTTGAGCGATTGATAATGGGCGCACCTGCTTCATTTTTTGCCTTGCTTCTGTCGCCAGCCCAGATATGGCATCATAATCAATATTATCAGGAATCTTTTTATTCTCCATTTTCTTCAGACGATCCACTTGTTGTAAAGATTTTTCAATATACCCTTCGTATTTCACTTGGATTTCTACTTGTTCTTTAATATCAAAATCTAAGTCAATCTCAGATGGGACAATGGCTTCAATATGTTGATACGTCATCTCTGGTCGTTTTAGTAGGTCCGCGGCCCGAATACCATCCTTTAACTCACTTCCACCCTGAGCTTTAATGAGTTCTTGGACTTCAGGCTTAGGTTTAATGATGATTCCTTCTAAACGTTCCTTCTCCGCTTCTATAGCTGCTTTTTTTGTTAAAAAGCGTGCATAGCGCTCTTCAGAGATAAGTCCCACTTTACGACCAATTTCTGTTAAACGTAAATCGGCATTATCGTGACGTAACAACAAGCGATATTCCGCACGGGAGGTAAGTAATCGGTAAGGCTCATTCGTTCCTTTGGTCACAAGGTCGTCGATCAGTACACCAATATAAGCTTCCGAACGGCTAAGAATGACTTCTTCTTCACCTAATGCTTTTCGGCCCGCGTTCATACCGGCCATTAAACCTTGACCTGCGGCTTCCTCGTAACCAGAAGTACCATTAATTTGACCTGCTGTGTAAAGGTTCTGAATCACTTTCGTTTCAAGTGTTGGCCATAACTGTGTCGGAACGATGGCATCATACTCTATTGCATATCCCGGTCTCATCATTTGAACATTTTCAAGACCTGGAATCGTTTTTAAAATTTGATGTTGAACTTCTTCAGGCAAGCTCGTTGATAATCCTTGAACGTATACCTCTTGTGTATTTCGTCCCTCTGGCTCTAAGAAAATTTGGTGTCTTGGCTTATCGTTGAAACGAACAATCTTATCTTCTATGGAAGGACAGTATCTTGGACCTGTTCCTTTGATCATTCCTGAATACATAGGTGAACGGTGCAAATTATTATCAATTAATTGGTGAGTCTGTTCGCTAGTGTAAGTTAGCCAGCACGGCAGTTGGTCTGTAATAAACTTGGTTGTTTCATAAGAAAATGCTCTAGGCTCATCATCACCAGGTTGAATTTCCGTTTTGCTGTAATCAATGGTATGACTATTCACACGTGGAGGAGTTCCTGTTTTAAACCGAACAAGATCAAACCCTAGCTCTTCGAGGTGTTCGGAAAGCTTGATGGATGGCTGCTGATTATTCGGACCACTTGAGTACTTTAACTCTCCAAGAATGATTTCACCACGAAGGAAGGTACCAGTAGTAATAACAACCGTTTTTGCTTCATATGTAGCACCGGTCTTCGTAATTACTCCCTTACATACTCCGTCCTCAACAATTAATTGCTCTACCATCCCTTGAACTAATGTAAGATTTTTTTCGTTTTCTAGTGTTTTTTTCATTTCATGCTGATAACTAAATTTATCCGCTTGTGCACGTAATGCACGTACAGCTGGTCCCTTACCTGTGTTCAGCATTCTCATTTGAATATGCGTTTTATCGATGTTTTTCCCCATTTCCCCACCGAGAGCATCAATTTCGCGCACAACGATTCCTTTTGCTGGTCCCCCAACAGAAGGATTACATGGCATAAAAGCCACCATATCTAAATTAATGGTAATCATTAATGTTTTTGCACCTTGACGTGCAGCAGCCAAACCCGCTTCACAGCCGGCATGTCCCGCTCCAATGACAATCACGTCATAATTTCCAGCACTATATTGCATCATGCTGCCTCCTTGTATCTATAAAAAAATTTATTTACCTAAACAGAACTGCGAGAATAACTGGTCAATTAAGCTTTCGTGAATGGACTCTCCAATAATCTCCCCTAATAGCTCCCAGGTTCTTGTAAAATCAATCTGTACAATATCAATTGGCACTCCACTTTCCACACCTGAAATCGCTTCTTCTATAGTGTGTAACGCCTGGTGAAGAAGAGCGATATGACGACTATTGGATACATACGTTATATCACCTGACTCAATTGATCCAGAGAAGAAAAGAGCAGCAATCGCCTCTTCTAAATCATCGACTCCTCGGTCTTCAAGCAATGAGGTCGTTACAAGTGGACTTTTCCCTGTTAGTTCTTTAACCTTTTCCATATCAATCTTTTGAGGAAGATCTGTTTTATTAATAATGGTGATAACATCCATTCCTTCAACAGCCTTAAACAGGTTTTCATCTTCCTTTGTTAAATCATCCGAATAGTTCAGAACTAGTAAAATGAGATCTGCTTCTTTTAACACTTGTCGTGATTTTTCCACGCCAATTCTTTCTACGATATCCTCTGTCTCACGAATACCTGCTGTATCTAGTAAGCGAAGCGGCACTCCTCGAACATTGACATACTCTTCAATGACGTCACGAGTCGTTCCAGGAATATCTGTAACAATTGCTTTATTTTCCTGAACTAAACTATTTAGTAAGGAGGATTTTCCAACGTTAGGTCTTCCGACAATCACCGTTGATAAGCCCTCGCGTAAGATCTTTCCTTGTTGAGATGTTTCGAGTAACTTTTTCATTTCTACTCTAACCAGATTTGCTTTTTCTAAAAGCATATTATGGGTCATTTCTTCCACATCATCATACTCTGGATAGTCGATATTCACTTCAACATGAGCCAAAGTTTCAAGAATCTCTTGTCTCAATCTTTGAATAAGCTTGGATAATCGTCCTTCCATTTGTCCTAGCGCTACGTTCATGGCACGATCCGTTTTGGCACGAATCAAATCCATTACTGCTTCTGCTTGTGATAAATCAATTCTGCCGTTTAAAAAGGCACGCTTTGTGAATTCACCTGGTTCTGCCAACCTTGCTCCTGACCGTAATACCAGTTGAAGGACACGATTCACAGACACAATTCCACCGTGGCAATTGATTTCTACTACATCTTCTTTCGTAAATGTATGTGGTCCTTTCATAACAGACACCATTACCTCTTCAGCAACCTCACCTGTTTTTGGATCAAGTAAGTGGCCGTAATGAATGGTATGTGTTTGTACATCTATCAAACGTTTATTTCTTTTTCCTTTAAATAGCTTATCGGCAATTTGGATTGCTTCGTCTCCACTCAGACGAACAATCGCAATCGCTCCTTCACCAAGCGGAGTCGATATCGCCGCAATTGTATCAAATTCCATTGCCTTCACCTCTTCCCGTTAAGGGACATGTATATTCCTTATCTTCATCTATGTCACGAAACTTTACTCATTAAAAGCATCTTTTCCCAAATTATTAGAATAGCACAGTCATTTCTAATAAAAAAGAATTATCCACAAATAAAAAAGTGCATTATGCTCTATCATAACTTATCCACATGTGAATAACAAGAAAAGCGGAGCCGACTGTTCTGACCCGACAAGCATAAGACAAGCCCAGTAGGAAAGCCTGCTTTCCGGAAGGGTTTGACTTATGACCTCGAGGGTCAAGGAGGCGGAGCTAGACAAAAGAAAAGCGAAGGAAGCTTCCCTAATATCCAATCCCAGCAGCACCACAAAAAAACAACAAAAAAACGACCCCACCAACGCGGGATCGCTATCTAACTCTTATCTATTCGGTGTAATCACGATGTAACGATTTGGCTCGACTCCATCAGAGTATGTTTTCACTCGCTTATTATCCATTAAAGCTGTATGAATCACTTTTCTTTCATACGATGGCATTGGTTCAAGTGATACTCTTTGGCCTGTGCGAACGGCCTTAAAAGCAAGTCTTTCAGCCAGTTGCATGAGTGTATCATTTCTTCTTTTTCGATAATCTTCTGCATCAAGCAATACATTTACATATTGGTCGGCATATCGATTAATGACTAGCTGCGTTAAATATTGAAGTGAGTTTAAAGTTTGTCCTCTTTTTCCGATTAGGAGAGCAATCTTTTCCCCTGAAAGAATAAATTGAACTTGTTTGCCTTCTTTTATCACTTCAATATCAACTGGTGAACCCATTTTGTTTGCTACATCAGTTAAAAAGTTTTTTGCTTCTTCAATCGCATCGATTTTTTTAGATACTTTAACAATAGCCGGGCGGGTCCCAAATATACCAAATAGCCCCTTCTTCCCTTCGTCAACTATCGCTATTTCTGCACGATCTCTTGTTGTTTCTAGTTGAGCTAAAGCTGACGCTACTGCTTCCTCAACGGAATTACCCGTAGCAGTTACCTCTCTCACTTTTTCGCTCCTCCTGATTTACCAGTTTCAGCAAGCTTTTTTAAATCTGGGCCTTTAATAAAATAGGTTTGAACAATCATAAAGATATTCCCTACTACCCAATATAGAGATAAAGCAGCTGGGAAGTTAAACGCGAACACAATAATCATAACCGGCATAATGTAAAGCATCATTTGCATTTGAGGATTATTCTCTACACCCGCCATCATGATTTTCTGTTGGATGAATGTTGTGATTCCCGCTACAACCGGTAAAATATAAAACGGATCCGGAGACCCAAGGTCAAACCATAAAAAGTTATGCTCTGCAATCTCTCTCGTACGAGAAATAGCATGATAAAATCCAATTAAAATTGGCATTTGAATGATTAATGGAAAACAACCTGCAAGTGGATTTACTCCATGCTGCTGAAATAGCGCCATTGTTTCCTGTTGAAGCTTTTGTTGCGTTTTTTGATCTTTTGAGCTATATTTTTCTCTTAATTTTTGCATTTCAGGCTGAATCGCTTGCATGGCCTTTGAGCTCTTTGTTTGCTTGATCATTAATGGTAAGATCACCAAACGAATCAAAAGTGTAACTAAAATAATACCTAAACCAAAGTTTCCGCCAGCAAACTCCGCTGTTTTGACAATTAATAACGATAATGGGTATACAATATACTCGTTCCAAAAACCTTCGCTTTCTGCTGTAATCGGCTTATTATACTCTGTACAGCCCGTAAGTAGTGCCATCAGAAATATGAGGCCGATTAAAAGAAGAAGTTTCTTTTTCAACCGTTTTTTCCTCCTTAATATCTAATATCCTCCAAGTATGTCCACTTCAATCTTTAGATGAAAAAAGAAACACACTACTTGTTCGTCTATAAATAATCCAAGTGTATTGTATCATTTTTTATAAGTACATTGCCTTAAAAAAATGTAATCACTTAGATTTTATTTCCTTCTTTCTACTCTACCATTTAAAACCTTCGCAAGTTTTAAAACATGAGTTAAACTTCCCTTCACTTCATGAAACGTCATGTCGGAAGCTGGTTTTCTCGCAATAATAATCAAATCATAGTCATTTTTCATATGTTCTTGAAGCTCTAGTAAGGATTGTCTAATATACCTTTTCACTTGATTACGAGTCACAGCATTTCCAATCTTCTTGCTAACAGACAAACCAACACGAAAATGAGTTTGTTCAGGAACATTTCGCAAATAAACCACAAATTGACGATTCGCTACAGAGTTCCCCTTTTTATATATCTCTTGAAATTCTTTATTCTTTTTTACTCGAAATTCCTTTTTCATTCATTACACCTACGATCTAGATTAAAGCAAGTGCTCTAGCTTCTGGAGGCGCACACTGCCCTTCCCATTATTTTCTTCTGTGTGAACATCTATACATAACCTGAATTCTTCTTCCACCTGAATGAGAAAAAAGACCACTGACGTTTCAGTGGCCTAAGCAGATAATACTTTTCTTCCTTTACGACGACGACGTGCTAATACTTTACGTCCGTTTGCAGAGCTCATACGACTACGGAAACCGTGAACTTTGCTGTGTTTACGCTTATTTGGTTGGTACGTTCTTTTCATTATATGACACCTCCCTGAGGAATAACTTTAAAGACAGTCCTTCTAATTATAGAGGCGACCTATAAAAAAAGTCAATAGCCTATCTTCGACTCCTTTTGACAGAAAGAATAACAGATAAGATCTTCTTTATTTTATAACTGTTTTGGCAAAGTTTCCTCCAAAACATATTTTTCAGCGACTGTTAATAACTTTCGACACGTTTCTCCATTATCCACAACGCTTATTGACAGCTTTTTCACAGATTCTCTCATTGTGGACAATTAATACTCACAGCTTGTACTTGTTGTGGATAAACTTAAAAAACCATTGCGTCTACTTAATTTATTTGATATTATTATTGTGTTTTCACTCTGGATAAAAACATGTGGATAAATAACCTATCCACAGATTGTGGATATCTTGTGGATAGGTTATTCAGACCCTATGTAGAACGTTGTCCACAAGTCGTGGATATTGTCGAAATTCCTCATTACTTCTTATATATATACTTACCCACATTAACAGATTTGTATATTTATAAATTTATAGGTTGTACAGCTTGTATAACCTATGTTTTTTTGTGATCCTTACGGGAAACATAGAAAAATTAGTAGACTGTTTAGCCGCTTCAAAGATGGCATTTATATTCCTAAAAGGAGGGATCAGTGTGGAAAATATTTCGGATCTTTGGAATAACGCGTTAGCCAATATAGAGAAAAAAATTAGCAAACCCAGCTTTGAAACGTGGCTAAAATCTACTAAAGCCCATTCTTTGCAAGGTGATACGTTAACCGTAACGGCTCCAAATGAATTTGCTCGTGACTGGCTAGAAGAACGTTATTCGCAATTAATCGCTGGAATTCTCTACGATATAACTGGAGAAGAACTAGGGGTAAAATTCATCATTCCTCAAAATCAAAATGAAGTCGAAGATGAGATTCCTATTCCACAAAAACGCAATATAAAAGATGACGACCATCAAGAGCTACCGTTAAAT